>DSAS01000055.1 GCA_011046365.1 Fidelibacterota bacterium | reverse complement strand
CAAGTACTCTAACCACCTGAGCTAATCGCCCCAATTTCACTTATTAAAAAGAACTTCCATTTCAAGAACCAGTGACCCTCCCGACAGGTCGGGACAAGTACTCTAACCACCTGCCTGCCCGGCGAATCCCGATTTATCGGGAGAAGCCGGGAGATAATCGCCCGACAATCATCTTGTTATGTTAAATAGCCACCATTCTTTTCGGCTTTTGCAGATATCCTCTCTATAAGTATCTCAAAAAACGAGACTTAATTTAAATAATGTTTCTTTGACACGCAACGGAAAACTCGCATGAAAATCCAGGGATAATCTCAAGGTCCAGCGATGATATCATGGGCTTTTTTCGCTATTAAAACAACTGTTTAAGTCAATCAGCCCTGAATATCTCAAGCTCTTCAAAATCTACATCCAGTAGCTTGGGTTGGTCCAGGACCAGTCTTTCAATCTTGCCGTCTGTGTCCAATTCAAATGTCAAATAACCCTGTGGAATCATCGGGTCCCGCCACTGTAATTGAAAAGTGTGCTCCTGCCAGTGAATACAATCGGCGGTAAAACCGGGCATATGGGGAAAAAGAAGCAGCAGTCGCTCTTCTACCTGCTCAATGAAAATGTCACCGATCATACGGTCCCGATATCTCCCGATATATTCCGTCAAGGGCAACGGCGGTGCAGTACCGGCTTTTTCCGACTGATCAACCTCTTCCTCGACAGATATCGATTTTCTGAAAACCCTGTCCCATTCATAATCGGGAAAGCCGAGAAAGTGATCCAGTAGTTTGTAAAATATCGTGTAATACATGCGGTACTCTTCTTGATTCGTCAGGATCACAAAGCCCAACTTCTCTACGGGCACCATCGCAACCAGCGCCCGCATTCCATCAACACCCCCGGAGTGACGAATGATCTTCTGCCCCTGATAATCTTCCAGAAACCAGCCTAATCCATATGTCCGGTACTGCGGCTGGCGACGCTTCATTTCCACCGGATAATCTGAAAAAGGAATCACCATCTGCGGGCTGAACATTTCCCGGGCATTTTCTTCACTGAAAATCCGCCTTCCCTCAAATTCTCCATGACTCAGCAAGCAACGTACATATTGCGCCATGTCCCCAGCCGACGAATAAATTGACGCTGCCGGTCCGACATTGTCATAATCGCGGTGCGGAATCACAATAAGTTGTGATTCTTTAAAAATATGCGGCATTGCTACATTTTTTCGGGTTTGTAGCTCATCCATCGTCGTGGTTGTACGATTCATATTTAGCGGCAGCAGCAGCTTTTCACGGATATATTCATCCCAGCTTCTGCCGGTGATTGCCTGGATGATCTGTCCGGCAACTAAATACATCACATTTTGATAGGCGTATTCGCTGCGGAAGCTGCTAACCGGTTTCAGATAGCGTAGCCGCTCGATGATTTCCTCCCGATTGAAATCGGAACCATACCAGATTGTCCCGCCGCTGACACTGCGCAGCCCGCTGCGATGCGTCAAAAGGTCGGTAAGGGTGATTTCCCGGGTTACCCAGTCGTCGTACATCCTAAAATCGGGCAGATGCTGAATCACTTTGTCATCCCAGCGTAAACGTCCCTCGTCCTCCAGCATCGCCAACCCGACGGCAGTGGTTGATTTTGAAATCGAACCGATCGCAAAGAGGGTATTTTCGTCAACTTTTTCAGGCTTCCCGACCTCGCATACACCATATCCTTTAATAAAAACCACTTTATCATCTTTGACGACAGCCAGAGAAAGTCCCGGCACCCGGAAATATTCCATGTTATCAATAATGTAGTCGTTTATATCTGGAAAATCGGCAGGCTGCCCAACTACTGGTTGGATTAAAACTATTGATAAAACCCAAAACCCGAGAACCGTTTTCAATAAATTATTCTGCATTCTCCCGGTCCTCATTTCGCTGCCACTGTTTTTTGATTAAGCCCCAAATAAGATACCCGGCACCCGGTGAAATCCCGACCAAAAAGCTGCTCTGTCCGGTGTACCCGGTTTTATAGTTCATAAAAAGGGCACACACTATTCCCGCCGCAATAGTTGCGATTAACATCGTCCAAATGTTCTGTTTAATAAGCCGTTCAAAGGTCATAAAAATCGCCAGCGAGGAACCGGTTGCAATCAGATAAAGATAGAAGCGAATGCTATCAATCTGATCGGTTTGATGTAAAATCCATCCCGTAAGCAGAGCAAATATTATCGTCTGCGTCAACAGTTTGAACAAATTCCAATGAAGCGGTCCGCGTTTAATGAGCGCCTGCGACTGGACCCGCGCTATAATCATTCCGATAAATACCGATAAGATTGATATTTTTAAAATCATTGCGCCATTTTCCGGTGCTCATTCTCCCAAACAGACTTTAAAACCACCCGATAGGCAGGAGAATAATGGTGGCGGTACTGTTCGGAGTGGTGAACCACCGGATAATTATTTTCCAGAATATACTGCTGAAATTCAAGAAAATCAGCCATATCAACCGGAATTTGTCCGGCGCTTACCTGCCGGGAGATATAGTCCCAGACATTCTTCAGTTTTACCCTATTCACCGATTGCTGCCGGCATGATTCGACGACGGATTGAACAATTATTTCACTGGAATAACCGAGTGCTTTATACTTTTTCAGATTGATGCGAACATATTCAGAATCGGGTGATATATTTTCGATCAATTCACAATTTCCGGCGGCTTCGACAGCGAACAGCTCTTTATCGAGATATTTTTGAATTTCCTGTAAATTTGCTCCCAAATGCGCCGGTCCCATCGTACCCTGATATACCAGTTTGTACATATCAGCCGGCTGCATTGAGGGATAGCGTGCAAGATGTTGTCGGATAATACCAGACCACTTTTTCATATACGGATCACCGGGATAACGGGTACAAATCACCAGACTGCAAATTAATAACGCTATGATCACCAATTTCATGATGCCGCTGGAAATGAATTCAGGACTTTGAATCGTCAATCTCTTTAAAATCGGCATCTTCAATATCATCGGGATTGATATCCATCATCTTTTGGTCCTGATTGCCCCTGACCTCTGACTTCGAGTCGAATACTTTTTTGAAATATGGTTCAACCAGTTTCCAGATGATGTATAGAATCAATAGATAGAGGATTAATCGAAACATGAATTATGCCTTTCTCTCAGGGTGATAATAGATCGTCCCTGAGACCGGTTTTCTCAGCAGACCTAGCAATTCATTTAAATCATCGTCGTTATGGACAAAATCAATATCGTTTGTATTGACAATCAGCAAGGGACTTTCCTTATACCGGTAAAAATACTCGTTATAAATTTGATTCAGCGACTCAATATACTCGCGCGAAATATCCCGCTCATAACTGCGACCGCGCTGTCTGATATTCTGCATCAGTCTATCCGTGCTGGCTTGCAAAAAAACCACCAGGTCGGGCTTCGGAATCTCTTTTTCCAGCAGCTGGGCGATTAGATTATAAAGGATAAATTCTTTCTCATTCAGGTTCAAATGGGCAAAGAGTTTGTCTTTATCAAACATATAGTCGCTGATCAGAAGATTTGAAAACAGGTCAACCTGCTTTAACTCCATTTGTTGGCGATAGCGGCTTAGTAAGAAGTAGAGTTGGGTCTGGAAAGCGTAACGTTCAGGGTCTACATAGAAATCCTCAAGAAACGGATTTTCTTCGAACTTTTCCAGTACCAGACGAGCCGACATACGCTCCGCCAATATCCTGGCGAAACTTGTTTTTCCGGCACCGATTACTCCTTCGATTGCGATATAATAGAGGTGTTTCATCAATCCTTTCAATTCTGTCCTACAATTTAATTACTTATCCAAGAATGGGTACTTTTTATTTTTACCACCATGCCGCCATTTTGGCATCTTACCAATAAATCGCTGATCCTTAAACGCAGCTGCGGGTGAATAAATTCAGCTGCAATTTCTGCCAGCGGCTCCAATACAAAGCGCCTTGCAGCAATTCCCGGATGAGGTATGGTCAATTTTTTATCTTTTATCATCATCTCATCGTAAAACAAGATATCAATGTCAATTATCCGGGGACCATAGCGCTTCTCACCGAAATTCCGACCCATCTCCTGCTCAGTTAGTTTGCATTCGGTCAGTAACTGCAACGGTTCCAGCTCAGTGCTGCCTCTGAGAACCATGTTCAGAAAAGCCGGCTGGTCGGTTACATATTGTGCTTCGGTTTCATATAAAGAAGATACCACTTGCGGAGAGAATACCTTTTTTTCTGACAGTTTGCAGAGTGCAGTGCGTAAATTGTTTTCCCGGTCGCCAATATTTGAGCCAAGTGCCAGAAAGACCGGATGGTGACTCACCCCAAATCCCCTATATCATCATGAGTTCTTTCGATTTCCACCTCCACTGTATCCAGTACGCCCTTCACCGGCGCACCTGGTTTTCTAATCCGAATAATGACCCTTTCGGGCTGATAGTGGGCAAAGATTTCCTTCAGAATTTTGCCTGCCAGCGCCTCAATCAGATAGAATTTTGATTTGGTGACCACGTCGTGCACGAGCTGATACAGATCAACGTAACTGATGGTATCGTTGAGATGATCCGAGCGGATGGCTGCATTCATATCAAATTCAATACTCAAATCCACCTCAAACCGACCACCCAGAATCTTTTCCTGTTCGGCGACGCCGTGATAGCCGTAGAATACCATATTTTTTAAACTCATGCGACCCATTCAATTTCTCCCCTTAAATCGCTCTGAATTTACCCAAGACGCCAGGAATTGTCAAGCCGCATTGACGAAACGGCAAAGACCTTGACATTGCTGCACAAAATTGACCTTTCACTCGACATGATTTCCGATTTTTTTTGACAAGTTAGCAGTTCTATATGACAAAATAATAATTCCATCACTTCGGCACAGCTCTTGTGACATTTATAAGCGGTTTTTGAATTGGTGAAACAAAATAATAAAAGGAGAAAGACCATGACTATCACAAGATGGATTCCAAGAAGTTCTTTATTAGGTTTTCAAAACGAGGTTGACCGGTTAATGGATTCAGTGTTTGGAACAGAGCCCGAAACCGCCGATGAATGTCTCATCTGTCCCAGTGTTGATATTGAAGAATACGACAAATACTTCCTGCTCCATTTCGAACTGCCCGGCATTAATAAAAAGGATGTTACCATTAATGTCAAAGACAACATCCTGACCGTAGAAGGTGAAAAAAAAGCGGGTAAAAAATCAGACTCCGACAAATATCACCTAAGTGAGCGGGTTTATGGAAAATTTCGGAGAAATTTCCGGCTTCCAGAAACGGTAGACACAGAAAATATCGAAGCCGAATACGTCGACGGCGTGCTTAATCTCACTGTCCCCAAACTGGCAGAAGCACTGCCCAAACAGATTGAGATTAAAGTAAAATAATCAACGTTCATTAACAATTGATAACTAAAGGAGGTGTGCTATGGCAATCACAAGATGGACCCCAAGATCAATGCTCGGTTTTCGCAATGAGTTTGATCGCCTCTTCGACTCCTTCTTCAATCCCACGGAGGAAGAAGAAACATTTCTAGCTGCCTTTTCCCCGGCTGTTGATATTGAAGAAAGAGATAAGGACTACCTGGTTACTGCCGAGTTACCCGGAATTAAGAAAGAAGATATCAAAATGAACATCAAGGACAATCTTCTGACTATTTCCGGTGAGAAAAAACAGGAAAAGAAAACCGATAAAAACAACTACCACCGTACCGAACGCATTTATGGTTCCTTCCAGCGCTCTTTCAGATTACCTGATTATGCGGACCAGGAAAATATCTCGGCAGAATTCAAGGACGGTGTTTTGAACGTCACGATTCCGAAACTGAAGGAATCAATTTCCAAGAGTATTGATATTAAAGTCAAGTAAGAAGGTTGACATGATCAGAACAGGAGGCCGGTCAAACGATCGGCCTTTTGTTATTTTAATTTTATTGGTCTAAAAAATTGATTAATTTAAGATTGGTCTGTTTGATTGAGGTAATGAAAGGTTGAACAAAATGAAAAAGTATTTTATCTGGTTTCTGTGTCTGTTCCTGATGATTGGCTGCGGGCGTGGCGGTTTAAACTCGAACAAAGCCATTGATCCGGCGAATATGGATGCCAGCGTCAGTCCCGGGGACGATTTTTATCAATTTGCCAACGGAAACTGGCTAAAAAATCATCCGGTACCCGCTGATTACAGTCGTTATGGTTCTTTCGAAGAATTGTACGAGAAAAATTTACGGGATTTACGCAAAATCATGGAATCTGCCGCGCAAGTCGGTGGGCATAAAATGGGCACGAATCTTCAGAAAATCGGCGATTTTTATGCCTCGGGAATGAATATCGCGAAAATTGAAAAGGACGGATTAAAACCGCTTCAGCCTTTACTGAATGAGATCGAATCTATTAAAACCATTCACGACGTCCAAAAAATGGTCGGCAAACTCCACCGGATAGGGATCTCACCGCTCTTTTTATTTTTCGCCGAGCAGGATTTGAAAAACAGCACTCTGAACATCGGCTGGCTGTATCAGGGCGGTTTGGGACTGCCCGACCGGGATTACTATCTCGAAAAAAGCCCGCGCTCCGCGGAAATCCGGAATGAATATCACCAGCATCTCAAGCGCATGTTCCGATTACTCGGTTGTCCGGAAGAGGAAGCTGAAAAGAGTGCCAGTACGGTTATGACCATCGAAACTCGTCTTGCCAAAGCCTCCATGACCCGCGTCGAACAGCGCGATCCGCATGCCACCTATCACCCTACCACATTACCTGAGATGCAACGAAAATATCGCAATTTTCGCTGGATTGAATACATCAATCAGCTGGGCGCTGACCCCTCCGGGCGTCTCAATATCGCCCAGCCCATTTTCTTCAGAGAATTAAATACCATGATGCAGCAGATAGTCGTTGATGATTGGAAAACCTATCTACGCTGGCAGCTGATTCACGCAACCGCCGATTACTTGAACAGCGATTTTGAAAACACTCATTTTGACTTTTATGGAAAATTTCTGTCCGGCACTCAGGAATTGCAACCGCGCTGGAAACGTATCTTGAATACCACCAGCCGATCTCTCGGTGAAGCGGTTGGTCAGATATATGTGGAGCAATATTTTCCACCGGCAGCCAAAGAACGGGCATTAGACCTGGTCTATAACCTCAAACATGCCTATGCCAAACGGATACGCAATCTCGACTGGATGAGCGCTGCAACCAAGGAAAAAGCCCTCGCTAAACTGGATGCGTTTCGGATTAAAATCGGCTACCCGGAAAGGTGGATTGATTACTCCGAATTGGAGATTAATCGTGAATCCTATGTTAATAATGTTTTAAACGCCAACGCCTTTGAAGTCCGGCGCGATATGCAGAAGATCAATAAACCTGTTGACCTTGGCGAGTGGCACATGTCACCGCAGACCGTCAATGCCTATTACAATCCTGGGGTCAATGAAATCGTCTTCCCGGCTGGCATTCTGCAGCCGCCTTTCTTCAATTTTAAAGCCGACGATCCGGTTAATTATGGTGCCATCGGCGCCGTTATCGGTCATGAAATGACCCACGGGTTTGACGATCAGGGGCGGCAATACGATAAAAACGGCAATCTGAACGACTGGTGGACCAAACAAGATGAGGAAAAATTCAACGCCAGGGCGAAAATTGTAATCGAACAGGCTGACAACTATACCGCCATAGATACCTTTACAATCAACGGGAAATTAACTCTGGGTGAAAACATCGCTGATCTGGGTGGTTTGACGATCGCCTTTGAAGCATTACAAATCGCCATGGCAAAGAACCCGCCGAAACCCCTAATTGGCGGATTTACGCCGGAACAGCGCTTTTTTCTCTCCTGGGCACAAGTCTGGCGCAGCAATATCCGCCGGGAGAATCAGCTATTGCGCCTGAAAACCGACATGCACTCACCGGCAAAATACCGCACAAACGGACCGTTGTCTAATCTGCCGGAATTTCACAAAGCCTTTAACGTCAAACAGGATCAGGCGCTGTACCGTGCTCCGGAGGAAGTTGCCAGAATCTGGTGAAGTCAGCTGAAAAAGAATAAAAAAAACCCGGCGATAAATGCCGGGTTATTTTGAGAATGTTGTCATACCTGCTAAGCACGTTTTGCCGCTTTTTTTGCCCGAACCTCGGCAATAATCGTCTCTTCAATCGGGCGCGGTAGCGGTGCATATTTTAAAAATTCCATTGAGAAAGCCGCCCGACCGCTGGAGATCGTCCGCAATGCCGAAGCATATCCAAACATCTCCATCAGGGGCACCGTTCCGGTCAATTTCTGAGAACCTTTCCGGTGACGGCGCATATTATCAATTCTCCCACGACGCCGATTGACATCACCGATCACGTCGCCCATATATTCATCAGGCGTATTGATCTCCATTTTCATAATCGGCTCCTGCAGCTGCGGTGCCGCCCGGTTGATCACCTGTCGGAGCGCCTGAAAGGTGCAGGTTTTGAAAGCCATTTCGCTGGAATCCACCGGATGATAACTCCCATCAATCAGGACAAAACGGACATCTACCATTGGATAATCGGCATACAGCCCGTTGCTGACCGCATCACGAAATGCCTTTTCCACCGCCGGAATATACTCACGCGGAATATTTCCACCTTTGACTAAATCAACAAACTCAAGGCCGTTTCTATCGTTTGGCTCCAGTCGAAATACAATGTGAGCAAATTGTCCTTTTCCACCGGTTTGTTTTTTATATTTATAGTTGTATTCAACTTCCCTGGTGATTGACTCACGAAATGCGACTGCCGGTTTACCAACATTCACATCGACTTTATGCTCCGATTTCAAACGATCAACAATCACCTCGAGATGCAATTCCCCCATACCGGAGATAATTGTCTCCTCAGTTTCTTCATCAAAACGAACTTTGAAAGAGGGGTCTTCCAATGCCATTTTTCCCAGCGCCATGAAGAGTCGGTCACGTTCTTTTTTGGTCTCCGGTTCAATTTTTAAATCCAGAACTGTTTCAGGGCACCGGATATTTTCCAGTAAAATCGCATCGGTTTCATCGCAGAGGGTATCGCCGGTTGTCGTAAATTTAACACCTATCAGTGCACCGATATCGCCAGCCCGGAGAACTTTCACCTCAAGGCGGTCGTTGGCATGAATGCGCAGAATGCGTCCGATTCTTTCGCGTTTGCCTTTGGTTGAATTAAGTACATAGCTACCGGATTCGAGTTCACCGGAATAGACCCGGATGAAAGTTTGCTGACCGACAAAGGCATCATTGGTGATTTTAAATGCCAGTGCGGAGAAGGGTCGTTTATAGGAGGGTTTGCGAGACAAAACAACATCCGGATTACGAACATCCATCCCGGTCACAATCCCGCGGTCAATCGGCGACGGCAGGTAATCCACAACGGCATCCAGCAGCAGGCGCACACCCTTGTTCCTAAATGCCGAACCACAGAATATCGGGGTGACACACAGGCTTAGAACGGCATGCCGGGCTGCCGATTTTATATCGGTCTCGGTAATTTCCTCTTCCGCCAAATATTTTTCCATCAGAGCCTGATCAAAATCGGCTAATTTTTCGATCATAATCTCCCGGTACTTGTCCGCCTGCTGCCGGTATTTTTCGGGAATATCGGATTTGATAGCATCGAGCTCTTTATAGGTAATCGCTTTCATAGAGATCAGATCAATGATCCCCTTGAATTCCGATTCTTTCCCCAAAGGCAGCTGAAAGAGCACGGCATTTGCCCCCAGCATCTCATTCATCTGTTCAACGGTATGAAATATATCCGCACCCTGACGATCCATTTTATTAATGAAAGCAATCCGCGGAACCTTGTAGCGGTCCGCCTGATGCCAGACGGTCTCACTTTGCGGCTCCACTCCTCCGACGGCGCAAAAAACCATGATGATGCCATCCAGCACCCGCAGGGAACGCTCCACTTCAAGCGTAAAATCAATATGTCCGGGAGTATCAATCAGGTTGATTTGATGCCGTTTCCATTCCGTGGTAATGGCGGCAGAAGTGATCGTAATGCCCCGTTCCTGCTCCTGTTTCATAAAATCCATCACCGCCTGACCGTCGTGCACTTCACCCATTTTGTGGGTGCTTCCCGTAAAAAACAGAATCCGTTCACTGGTCGTTGTTTTCCCCGCATCAATGTGCGCAACGATACCTATATTTCTAATCCATTGTATTTCAGCATTTTCCATCTTTTTCTTCTCCTAAAAATTACGAGCGGCAAATTTAAGCGCTTTTTAATTAAATCCAAACGGTTATTTACCTGTTCTACGATTAATCCGATATGACGGATCGAAGGAACATTTGCGTGATAGATTTAGACCACTCTAGGATTACTTAGCAGAATAATAATGCCGAATTTCGCTCAGTGAGCGGCGTTTACGCGCTTTGCGGAAATCCGGGTCCTGCGGATACCCCAGACAGATCATAACATCAATCCGCGTGGATTTCGGCAGATTCAGCGCTTTCCGGGCACCCCGGACACTGAACCAGCCCAGCCAGCAGCTGCCGAGCCCCAGTTCCTCCGCTTGTAAAACCAGATGCTCACCGGCGATGCCGATATCAATCAGACTGTATTTTGTATTTCGTAACAGATTTCCCATGCGGGTTACATAATCAGCTTTTTCGGTAATGACTACAATCAAGACCGGCGCTTTTCCGGCAAAGCGGGTGCTCTTGTAGATACCCGAAAAGGCAAAATCTGACAATTTTTTTATCGTTGCCGGGTCATCCACTACAATAAACGACCAGGGCTGTGAATTCCTGGCTGACGGCGCCAGACGGACTGCCTCCAGACATTTATCAATCAGTGCCCGGTCAACTTTCCGCCCGGAATATTTACGGATTGATTGACGTTTATTGACCAATTCGGAAAAATTCATGCTACTCCGTTAAAAGTTCCAGTGCCTGCCGGCGGGTTGTCTCTGTCACGGAGGCGCCGCCGATCAATGCGGCGATCTCTCCGATTCGCTCCTCATGGCTGAGCAGCTGGATATTGGTCTGGCTGCGACCGTCTTCAGATTGCTTATACACCCGGTAATGATGCTTTCCCAGTCCGGCAATCTGCGGCAGGTGCGTAATGCAGATAACCTGATGAATTTCGGCGAGGGACTTTAACTGCCGACCGACAATCTGGGCAACTTTCCCGGAAATGCCCGTATCAATTTCGTCAAAAATTACCACCGGAATCCGGTCTTTCCCCGCCATAATCGTTTTTAACGCCAGCATGATACGGGATACTTCACCACCAGAAACAATCTCAATCAGCGAGCGTAGCGGTTCACCGGGATTTGTACTGATCAGAAATAGGACTTTATCAATACCTTGGCTTTCGCAGCGCACCGGCTGATTGTCAATTTGAATCCAGCCGTTTTCCGCCACTGCTGTTTTGATTTGTACGGAAAAATGACTGCCGGAGATGCCCAGCCGGGTCAGTGCCGCCACGATCTCCCGCTCGAATATTTGCGCTGCCTGCTTGCGTTTTTCTGAAAGTTGCCCCGCCAGTTCGGTGTACCGTTTTTTCGAATCCTCAAGCTCTTTTTCAATTTTCAGGATATCGTGGTCTAGGTGGTCATTTTCGGCGAGAGATTTTTCGATTTTTTGTCTGTACTCTAAAATCTCTGCAATCGAGGAGCCGTATTTTTTCCGGAGCTGCTGAATTTGATAGAGGCGCTGATTAACATATTCAATTCGACCGGGATCAAATTGAATCTCCTGCATGTAAACCGACAAACGATTCGATAGCTCCTGGATCATAAATTTAAATTCTTCAAAACGAGCCAGTTCGGCGGAAAATTTGGCATCAATCTCATTGAGCAGCGCCAGCTTGTGGTTTATTTCCAAAATCTGCTGATACAGCGTATTTTCGTCGGCTTCATACAGCGCATTGCTCAGTTCTTCGGAAAGCCGGTGGAGCTTTTCGACATTGTCGAGCAGTTTTTTTTCATTGATCAACTGAACATCCTCTACCTCACCGGGATTAACCTTTTCGATCTCTTTTAGCTGGAATTCCCACAATTCCCGTTTTTCGCGATTGAGGTTGCGCCTTTCGGTTAAAACAGAATGCCGGTCAATGCGATGACTTACCTCCAAATAGGCGTCGCGGACACCCTTTTTTAATGCCTGATAATCACCGAAAGCATCCAGGAATTCAAGATGATTTTCCTCTTTCAGCAACGATTGGTGGTCATGCTGACCGTGTAAGTCCACCAGCAGATCACCGGCGGACTTGAGGACATTGATCGGACACTGCATCTGATTAATCCATGCTTTCGAACGACCGTTGATATTCAGTTCGCGTCTGAATGAAACCACTTCACCGCTAATCGGAATACCGTTTTCCCGGATAAATTGCAGCGCCGGGTGATCGCTGCCAAGCTCGTCGAATTCACACTCAATCACCGCCGATTCCGCGCCCGCCCGGATCATATTTGGATTCGCCTTTTCACCCAGCGCCAGATTAAGAGCATCAATTATGATTGACTTCCCGGCACCGGTCTCGCCGGTTATGACCGAAAATCCCCTAAAGAAATCAACCGCCAGCTGCTCGATGATGGCGAAATTTTGAATCTGTAACCTTTTTAGTCCCATTCCTGATAGATTATGCTCTATTTATGTGAAGTTTTTTGATAAATAATATCGTCGCCGGAATGATCATAGCGAATCAGTTTTCTAAACAGGTAAATCCCCACAATCACACCGATGGCATCGGCGATAAAATCACTCAGGGTGCAATCCCGTCCGGCAACGTACAGCTGGTGAAATTCATCAGAAGCTGCATACAGAAGACCGGTGACAGCACTGACGACAACGGCATTTTTCTGAAAAAATGTACTCTTCGATTTAGTAAAAGCCAGCATTAACGTCATCGCATAAAATAAATACTCCAGAAAATGCGAAATTTTATCAAATCCGAATATCGGAACCTGAGGCAGCTCCCGCTGCGGTAATGACGACAGATAGAAAATTAAGATACTATACAGGATCGCCGGTAATTTATACAGATGTTTGCGCACTAAACAACCTTTTCGAATTCTTTTAACACTACAGGCAGATATTTTAGCAAATCACCGGCGATAAGACCGCGTACGCCGAAGTCGCCGCGTCCGTAATCCCCCGCCAGTCCATGCAGATATACGGCGCATAGAGCCGCTTCGAAGGGGTTCATTTTCTGGGCGCACAGCCCGGCAATCATTCCGGTCAGGACATCGCCGGTTCCGCCGGTCGCGAGCGCCGGATTGCCGGTACTGTTGACAGCCACCTGACCGTCAGCAGAGGCAACAATTGTGGGCGCACCCTTCAGAACAAGAGTACAGGGATAATTCAGAACAAACTGGCGGCTGATATCAATGATATTCGCCTTGAGCTTGTTCACGCTCTGTCCGGTCATCATCGCAAATTCACCCAGGTGAGGAGTGATAATCAATTCCTTTATCTTACTGATAAGAGCTAAATTATTCCGAAAAACACGCAGCCCATCGGCGTCAACAATAACCGGCTTGGCGACGGATTGGAGCAAATCGCACCCAAACTCCCGGGTCTCTTCGTTTGTCGAGACGCCTGGTCCAAAAACCACAACATCACTCCACTCGATCCGCTCGGCGGCGGCAGCCAGCGCCGCTTTACTGAAGGTAACGGATTCGGTCTCCGGAAGCGGTAATGACAATGTCTCGGTGCTCTTGATTTCCATTACGGGATTCAGACTCTTTGGAATAGCACTGACGACCAGCCCGGCGCCACTGCGGAGTGCCGCCTGGGAAGCCAGAAAAGCCGCACCGGTCATTCCCGGCGAACCGGCAAAGACGATGACCTTACCCTGTTGGTGTTTGTAAGTATCCTCTGCAATTGCAGGTAAAGACTGTTTGATCATCTTTTTATCAATCAGGTAGGTCTCATGCTCCAGCAATGTAAAAGCCTTGGCAGGGTACTTGAGGTCTGCCAGAAAAATCTCACCAGCGAGCCGTTTACCCGGCTGAAAAAGCAGTCCCCGCTTTAAAAAGCCCATAGTAACCGTCGCAGTGGCTTTAACAGCAACACCGCCTACCTGACCGGTGTCGCCGCTAATGCCGGAAGGTATATCCACGGCAATCACCGGACGCCCCGCACGATTGATAACTTCGATCAGCTCCTTAATAATTCCTTTAACCTCACCCTGAAATCCGGTTCCGAGAAGGGCGTCAATAATCAGATCGGCTTGAGAAATATCCTTGACCGACGGCAATTCATCATGCTTAGTGACATACCGAATATGGATGGGTTTTTCCAGACATTGCTCATAATAATGCCGCGCAGCGCCCCGAATTTTCTCCGGTTTACCTGCCAGCCAGACATTAACGGTTACGCCCCACTCCGACAACTGACCCGCCGCGACAAATCCATCCCCACCGTTATTGCCGGTGCCGCAAAATATATCCACCTGGCTACCCGGCACATGCTTTAGGAATTTCTTTGTTTTCAGTGAAACATAGCTGCCGGCTTTCAGCATGAGCTCCAGCCCCGGTATGCCCAGTGTTTGCATCGTGTAGTGATCAACTTGCCCGGCTTCGCTGTTATTTAAGATAAATTCCTTCATAGCGAAATTCCACCATTAATTAATGCTTAGCTTTCACTTCAAACAAAAAATCGCTATTTAAAATACTAAGAAATCAATACTCATGCAATGTTCATTCTAAAATAAAAAGGGGTAAGATTTCTTACCCCCTGGTTATTATGACCTAAATTTCCGATTATTGAACGGTTTTCAATTCATATTCAGCAACCGCTTTCCATTTGGGATCGCGGGTAGCCAGCTGAAACGCTTGTCGGGCAGCCGTGCGGTTACCGACACAGCGTTCAGCGATGCCGAGCTCAATCAATACCGGTGCCCAATTTGGTCTGATTTTCAAGGCATTTTGAGCCGTCGCCTTTGCCTGCTCACATTTACCGACGTTGTTGTAAGCCTGCGAGAGGCGGTACATACTGGCGACATCCCGCGGATTAAATTCAACTGCCTTACTCAGGCTTGAAACGGCTTCGCTAAACTTTTTTTGCTCCAGGTAAATGGCACCCATGTTGGCGTAAGCGGAGGCGTACTGGGGTTCCAGCTTAGTCACCTCTTTATAAGCCGGAATTGCTAAATCGTACTGCTTGGTCTTATAATAGATATAGCCGATATTTTTCCAGGCATCAATATATTGGGGGTCTATCTCGACCGCCCTCTTTAACGAGTTGATGGCGCCGGCAATATCATTCATACTGGTGAGTACTTTACCCTTAACCAAATGAGCTTTCGGGTATTCGGGATCAAGCTCAATACTCCGGTTGACACTTAAAAGCGCCGCAGCGGCATCGCCCTGTTCGAGATAGACGACCGCCATAAAATAGTGTGCCATGGGGTCTTCGGGATTCAAACTGGCTGCCTGTTTAAATTTTTCCAGAGCGGCAGGATAGCTCTTACGCTGAATCAGCTGCGTCCCCTCCTGGATAAAACGACGGGTCAGTGATTCGAACTCTTTTCGGAAATTTTCGTTTTCCGGATCCATTTCAATGGCTGTTTTAAAATTCTCAGCCGCAGTCTGAAGGTCTCCCAAACGGACACAGACGCGTCCCAGATCAATATAGGCGTTGACAAAATTCGGATTTTCCTTTATAATCTCCTGGTAGACCTTGCGGGCACCTTCATAATCGGAATTATTATACAGACGTGATGCTTCGGTTAATTTACTGGCGAAGGTCGCCATCTCGTTGCGGGCATCGCGATATTCCTGATTCCCGAGGTCCTTTTCAATGGCTTTATCAATCAATTCCCGCGCTTTATCCAGATTTCCCAGCTTGAAACAGATTTTTCCCAGCAGAAATATGGCTGCCGTATATTCCGGGTCCTCCTCCAGAATCGGTTCAACGATCGCCTTTGCCTCTGCATATTTTCCTATCAGAAACAGATCATTTGCTCGCACCAGATCGTTGGCACCTTGGGCGAATAGCGGCAAAGTCCAGAGCAGACAAATCAGCCCGATGATTAAAATTCTTTTTCCTGTAATAAATTCCATTAGACTCCCCATGATTTCGTTATGATTTAGTGCCGAAGACGGGACTCGAACCCGTACAGGCTAGCGCCCACATGGCCCTCAACCATGCGTGTCTACCAATTCCACCACCTCGGCTTTCGTGCAAATCAAATAGCCGCCCGGCTCCTATTCCGTAATCGGTAATCCACTGGCATCTTCATCCTCAAAGGTGCCTGCCGGAACCGGTAGATTGGCTGAAGGGGTTATCCGTTTATCAGCCTCGCGTTTGATTACACTTGTTGTTGTACCCCGGGGCGCCGACATCAAACCGATCATGATCGAGATGACAAAAAACGCCACCGCCAATCCCGTCGTCAATTTCGATAAAAACGTCGCCGCCTCCCGACCGCCAAACAGGGCGCTGCTGCCGGCACCCCCGAATGTTCCCGAGAGACCACCACCCTTACTGGACTGCATCAAAATTGCCAGCGTCAGCAGTAGGGATACCAACACATGAAGGACGATTAAAAATGTATACACTATTTCTCCTGTTTTTCCATAAAGTTTTCAACAGACTGAACAATTGCCCCAAAGGAATCAACCTCAAGACTTGCACCGCCGATCAGAAAGCCGTCAATATCGTCGGTGGCAATCAGCTCGTCAGCATTTCCGGGTTTGACACTACCGCCATACAGAATCCGCATATTGTTCGCTGCGCTATCCGTATACTGTGTGGCGACTAGCTTGCGAATTTCCCGATGCGCCTCGGCTGCCTGATCCGGTGTCGCTACGACGCCTGTCCCGATTGCCCAAACCGGTTCATAGGCAATAACACAGTTATTCAGCGCAGATTCCGGTACATTATTAAAAGCACTGTCATACTGTTTTTTCAACACCTCCAGAGTTTTATTCTGCTCACGTTGCTCCAGCGTCTCTCCGAGGCATAAGATCGGCTTCAGACCGTATTCCAGGGCTTTTAGCAATTTTTCATGGATAACAGCGTCGGTTTCCTTGAAAATATGCCGTCTTTCCGAGTGCCCCAGAATCACGTATTTACAATGCGCCGATTTCAGCATATCAGCCGATATTTCACCGGTAAATGCTCCGGAATCAGCCTGGTGCAAGTTTTGTGCACCGAGATAAATATCTGTTTTATTCAGTATTTCACCGATGTTAAAAAGCGACGTAAAAGGCGGGCATAATATAACGTCAGTTCGTCGGATATTCAATAGATATTTCGTCAGTTGCCGGGTAAATTCCAGCGATTCGGGCACATTTTTGTTCATCTTCCAATTGGCTGCTGCTATATAGCGTTTCATGATTCTCTACTTTTCTGAGATAAGGTTGATAGGTACCAATTCCAATCCGCTTAATAGTTCCAGCGATGCACCGCCACCGGTCGAGACATGGCTGACTTTATCCATCAATTTGAATTTCTTGATTGCCGATGCCGAATCACCGCCGCCGATGACCGTCACCGCTCCTTTTGCGGTGATTTCCGCCAGGGTTCTGGCGATGGATTCGGTACCGGTGGAAAATTGCGGTATTTCAAACACTCCCATCGGACCATTCCATAAAACCGTGGCACTCTCTTTTAAAATCCTGTTGAATATCATGCAGGTTTCAGGACCGATATCTACACCCATTTTATCCGACGTAATCGCATCCACGCTCACGACTTCACCTGCGGCACCTTCGGCGATCTCGCCGGTAATGACCACGTCGGTAGGCAGCAGGATACGACAGTCGTGTTTTTCGGCTTTTTTTAGTATGTCGGCAGCTAGAGCTATCTTATCCTCTTCCAGGAGCGATTTACCGATCTCCCTGCCCTGAGCTTTCAGAAAGGTGTAAGCCATGCCGCCACCAATCAGGATATTATCCACTTTTCCAAATAGTCTCTCAATAATCTCAATTTTACCGGTGACTTTTGCCCCGCCTAAAATGGCTGTATAAGGCTTTTTGGGTTCTGCGAGATAATCGTGTAAATAGTGTAGTTCCTTTTGCAGAAGATAGCCGGCTGCCCGCTGTTTAAAATGCTTGGCGACACCTGCCATGGAGGCGTGCTCCCGGTGACTGGTCCCAAAGGCATCATTGACATAAAGATCCGCCAGCGCTGCCAGCTGTGTCGAAAATTCTGCACCATTTTTGGTTTCATCCTCATAGAAGCGCAGGTTCTCCAGCAATAAAACCTCTCCCTCTTTCAGGTTATTTGCCATTTTTTGAACCGCGTCGCCGATGCAATCCGGTGCAAAATAGACCTTGTTAGGAAGCAGCTCCCTCAGTCGCTCCGCCACGGGACGCAGACTGAACTTTGGGTCCTTTTTCCCTTTCGGTCGTCCAAGATGAGACATTAAAATCACCTTGCCGCCACCGCTGAGCAATTTGGTAATCGTCGGTAATGCTGCTTTAATCCGAAAATCCGAAGTGATATTCTGATTTTCGTCCAGAGGAACATTAAAATCCACCCGAACCAGTATTTTTTTGCCTTTAACCTCTAAATCATCAATAGTTAAGCGTGCCATATTGAATCCTTTTCTTTATTGTCAGATAACTTGGGATTTTACCTTTTTTAGGTCTTTTATACAAGGAAAATGTACCTACATGGGCGCGGCGGCGGTTAAGCCACGCACTGCTGCAACCCCTGTCGCTTTCAAAGCTGCCGCAGCGGTACCGATAGTCGCACCGGTTGTGAAGACGTCATCAACCAGAACGATAGAACTTAGTGAGGCGTAATCACCTCTTCGGGATATCGCAAACGCACGCTCCATATTCAGCAGCCTCTCCTGAGCATCGAGATGGGTCTGCGTAACTGTATTCTTCACCCTATGTAAAATATCCTCCCGCACGACAAGACCCGTTTTTTCGGCTATTCCGCGGGCAAGCAAAGACGATTGATTATAGCCACGCTCCCGAAATTTAATGGGATGCAGCGGTATCGGAATCAGCACCGTATCCGCGCAGAAAAAGTCTGCCGGGATAAAGGATGTCATCAAACGTCCGAGTTTAATTCCCAGAGATTTAAAACCACTGTATTTCAGTCCATGGATAATGGTCTGGACGGCATCGTTAAATTCAAAGACCGGATAAATGGTATCGAGCGAACCGTTTTCCGGCTGTTTGGAATGAATTATTTCCGGTGAGAGCCGCCGGAGTCCGTTCCAGCACTGCGGACAGACCGGATTATCTCCGCCATCAATGCGGCGTTCGCAGATTAGGCAAATCCGGGGAAATAACAGCGCCGTAAATCCGTACCACGACTGTTTGAAAACAGACCGTAAGATTTTCTTGCCCATGGGTTCGCAATCCGTAGTCATCCGTGTGCTCCCGTTCGAGTCAGCCGATATATCGCAAACAATTTTTTTAATAAAAACCGCTGGGGCTGGAATCACTCGTTGGTCGGATCCAGCGCTGCCAGCTTTCGTCCTGCAGTTCATTGCGTGCGGTTGAATGGACCAATTCCATTAGACCGAAGCCCGATTTATCAACAAAGACGAAATAGACGCCGCCCTCGATTTCGTAATAATACCAGATTTGATAGGGTTTCGTCTCAAGGGAGCTGGGGAATCGCTCAATTTCTGAAGGTTCACCGTAAATCAGATAAATTCTTCCCATATCGGTTTTCCAGCCTTCCCGCTGGTGCGTGCGGAACTGTTCGTTTACATATTGCAGGCGATTCTGATAGGAAAACTGGGCTTCGTTGATCTCGGTTGATGGGTCAGGATCACGACCTTTCCAAAAATTCAATATAATGTTACGTTTACCATCAACATTCGCTTTCCGGTAGGATCGGCGTTCCTTATCGGTGGCATAATACTTCAACGGATCAAACATTTCATCCAGTTGCTCTTCGGACATACCCGCAAGATTGATTTCTGCCAGCGTCTCCTGCAGCAGTTTGTCCTGATCGTTTTTCGCCACATAAAAGCGTTTATTCCCGACGACAACTGTTTCGCTGTTTTCCTCTTTTACTTCCACTTTGAAATTATACAATCCGGATCTGAGGGTACTGATACTGACTCCCTTTATTTCTACTGCTGATTTCCCCGGTTTCGTTTTTTGCATCCAACCATCCTGAACCATAATGTTGTCGTTCAGGTCTGTAATGGTATAACGAACCTGATAGAACTGGTTTTCAGCCGGTTTTTCAGTCAGATTATATACTTCACAAAATGCATAGATCATCGGATTCTGTTCACCGTAAATATTACTGGCGTTAGGAATGATATCGTA
Source organism: Fidelibacterota bacterium (assembly GCA_011046365.1). Lineage (GTDB taxonomy): Bacteria > Fidelibacterota > UBA2242 > UBA2242 > UBA2242 > B118-G9. The sequence goes on along the minus strand of DSAS01000055.1, from coordinate 6,849 downwards.
ATTGAAATATTTACTGAACTTGTTCTTTTCGTTGGTATGTGCAATTTGGCTGCTCAACTGAATATCACTCAGTTCAAGTTGGTCAAAGGAAAAATCCCGGGCGTTGAGCTTCATCTCCTCCCGATAGGTCTTTTGAGAATTAAGGTCCATTATTACAGTAATAATGCGATATTCACCTTTTGGGACGGTTAACGTGGTAATATCAGGAATTTTCTGTGTATTGGTAATCTGATCCAGATTGTCAATCCGGTCCGAAAAGCTCCATTCTTTCAACTGACGAACAGAGTCATCGGAGACCAGCGCAACCCGGACGAAAACATTAGAACGATAACCGTCATCGGATTCGTTGAATTCGAACAGATTTCTGGGAATCAGCAGATAGACTTCCACCACATCATTTTCCCGATCGCCCCGAAAGACCGCATGATCCAGATCAAAAACAGCGGCTGTACAGCTCAGCGACAGCAATATTAATAACACGTAAACGGTTACTTTCACAATTTACTCCAACTTTACGGATACGATCTGTGATACGCCGCTTTCAGCCATCGTGACCCCATAGAGTGAATCAGCGATACTCATGGTTGATTTATTGTGAGTGACAATAATAAACTGGGTTTTCTCGGCGAAGGTTCTGATGACATTTGTAAAGCGCCGTGTATTTTCGTCGTCCAGCGGCGCATCCACCTCATCGAGAATACAGAACGGGCTCGGTTTTACCTGATAGATTCCAAATAAAAGCGCGATGGCGGTCAAAGCCTTTTCACCGGCTGACAGCATTTTCAGAGAGCGCATCTTTTTACCGCTGGGACAAGCCCAAATCTCAATCTGGGCTTCCAGCGGGTCGCTGTCGCCGGTCATTTTCAGGTCGGCTTCACCGCCACCGAAAAAGATTGTGAATGTTGACTTGAAATTCTGGCGAATTTTTTCAAAAATTTCGCTGTATTGGTCCCGCGCAATGTTATCAACCTGGGTGATCACATCGTTCAGACCTTTTTCGGATTTAATAAGATCATCCCGCTGTTCGGTCAAAAATTCCAGTCGTGAATTTTCCTCTTCGTATTCATCTCTTACGGTCATATTCACCATACCAATCAGTTCCAGATTCCGTTTAAAACGCTCGACCTTTTTGATCAATTCGTCCTCTTCCGGCAAATCATCGGACGGTTCAGCCGATATCTCCCGATTGTACTTTTCCAATAATACCGATTTGATTTTTTCGGCGGCGGCTTTGTATTCCGACCGATCCAGTTCAAGCTTACTAATTGATTCAGTTAAAAGTTCCTTTTCATGGCGCAGATTGAACAGTTTTTCATTCAGTTGCTGAATATTCTGGCGGATTGTTTGGAAGGATTGCCGGAATTCCTCGATATCCTTTTCAGCCGTCGTCACTCTCTCCTGGGCTTCGTTCAGCCGCAGCTGATTCGCCTCAATTTTTGCGCCGATATCTTTGGCTTCCTGTTCGCTGGTCTGGAGTTCTGCGATGGCTTTTTCTTTATTTTCAACAGTGCGCTCGACGGTTCGGCGGTTAATTTCCTGGCTGTCACAGATGTTGCGGAACTGATTCTCCAGATTGATCAGTTCGATGCGGCGATTTTGCCGATCTGCCACCGACCGGTCAAGCTCAGCCCTGATTTTCGCCGCTTTTTCACGGGCAATATTGATCCGGTCTTCAAGTATGGCGATCTGCTGATCCAGATTCGTTTTATCGGGGTCCTCCTTCTGCAGACGCTCCTGGAAATTCTCAATCAGCACCCGCAGACCGATCCGATTTTCATCCAGGGTTTTCTGAATACTCCGGGACTCGGTTAATTGGGCTTCCTCTTTGTTCGACTGATCCCTGAGCTGCAATAGCTGTTGTTCGGCAGCTTTGATAGCACCGGTGAGACTCTCCTTTTGAGTCCGGATTTTAGCCAAATCCTGCTGAGTGGATTCCAGTTGCGCCTGCGCCGCCCAGAGTTGTTCGGACAGTTTGTCTGCTTCGGTCTCCAGTTGCCGTAACTTCTCGGCACGTCCAACCAGAATATTCGAATCTCCGGTCTGTGAACCGCCGGTGAGGATACCGTTGGCATCCCGGAATCTACCCTGGTCTGACACGAGTGCAACGCCTTCCAACTCAGCATTCCGGATCAGCCGATCGAAATCCGCATCGGAACAGCAGTAGATTCCCTGAAAGAGAAATTCCTTCAGATCAGTTAAAGATTTTTCGCATTTGATATAACTGGATAAGGGTATCAAATCCCGAATAGTCCCGCCTTGCGAATTTTGATATTGCCGGTCCAGCGGAATTACCGAAACCCGCCCTTGCTCTTTTTCCGCCAGAATAGCCAGAGTTCGCAACGCTGATTCCCGGTCTTCGGCGACCAGCAGTCGGGAGACATCTTTCAGAACTGTTTCCACCGCCAGATAATATTGTCGGTCCACCGACAACAGGTCCGAGAGCGCCCCTTTAATACCCGGAAAATCCTGCAGATGATCCAGGACATATTGCAGCCCGGGACTGAAGCCCTCTTTGGACTGGATAATTTCCTGATAGAACCGAATCTGATTCGTGTACCGGTCCAGCCGGGATTCCAAATCCCGACATTCCCGCTGAAACGTCTGTTCTTCATCAAAATATTCAATATAGCGCTGTTCCAGTTCTTCCAGATTGTCTTTTCTCGATTGCAAATCAGCATTCAGCGCGCTGATTTTATCGCGGGTCGTACTTAGCGATTGGGAAATCTTTTTTTCATTCTCCTGTTGCGCGACAATCTGTTCTTCAACTGAATTCAATTCTTTCTGACGCTGATTGATATTTTCCTGCAGGTTACTGAAGCGCATACTGTTTTCGGTCTGTTTCTTTGATAATCCGAGCAGCTCCTGCTGCAGCGCCTGGATTTCGGCGTTTGCCTGCGCGTACTGCTGCTCAACGGCAGTGCTATCCGTTTCGCTATTTTTAAAGGCTTCTCTTTTCTCGTTCAGAGACTGCTGAATCTCATCATGCTGTTGTTTCAGTTCCGCATCTCTCTGCTCGGCTGATGCGAGGGTGCTGTCCGCCTGACGGATGTCATTTTGAAGACGCTCAATGGTTCGATTGATATTGCGCAGTTGCTCCCTGAGGAGCAGTTCTCCGGTAGCATATCTGTTTCGTTCCTCCCGGATATTAGCCAGCTGGCGGTTTTTTTCTTCCAGAATTGTTTCCTGCTCCTCGAACTCCTTCTGACGGCTTTGCCAGATACTCTCGTTTTTATTCAGCTCGCTGACGACCCGGGACAGCACCATTCTTTCTTCGGTAATCTGATTCTCCAGCGGATCCAGTGATTGCCGCAAATCAACAATCTTGCGGGTTGCCAATAGAACTTCGGTGTCAATCAGCTGCGTTGTAATCTCCTGATGTTTTTCGTAGCGCTTCAGCTGCCGCCGCAGGTTTTTTACCTTGGCGTCCACCTCGTTGATAATATCCTTGAGGCGGATCAGATCGTCCCGGGTCGCTTCCAATTTGCGCAGCGCTGCTTTGCGCTGAACCCGGTATTTATTGACACCGGCGGCTTCTTCGAACAGGCGTTTGCGCTCGTCGGGATTTTCGCTGAGAATATCTTCGATCATTTTCAATTCAATAATCGAATAAGCATTGGCGCCCATCCCGGTATCAATGAACAGATCGGTAATATCCTTGAGACGGCAGAGGTTATTGTTGATAAAATATTCGCTTTCACCATTCCGGTAGACCCGGCGGGTGATGACAATATCGGCGTAGGGCAACGTGATCCGACCGCTGACATTGTGAATGGTCAGCGAGACCTCCGCCAGATTCAGCGGACGGCGCGTGGCGGTTCCGTTGAAAATTACATCGGTATTGCGGTCGGCACGCAGAACGCTGGATTTTTGTTCGCCGATTACCCAGCGAATCGCATCCACAATATTGGTTTTGCCACAGCCGTTGGGTCCGACGATGGCGGTGATGCCTTTGCCGAAGTAAATCTCCGATTTTTTTGAAAAGGATTTGAATCCGTAGAGAGATAATTTAGATATGTGCATTCGTCATTTTTCTGAAAACCTGTTCCCTATGAGCAGGATAAATATATTCAATTCACCGGAAAATGGCATGTATTTCTTTCGCGTGGCTAAATAAATCCCGCCGGAACGGACAATAATTTTCCATTTTACCCCGGCGGCCAGTTCATTTGACGACCGCCCAAAAGATGCAGATGAATATGCTCCACCTCCTGTCCCCCATCGGTACCACAATTAAATACAAGCCGGTACCCGGTTTCCGATATTTTTTCATCTCGCGCAATTTTTATAGCGGTCAGCATCATTTTCCCCACTAACGGTTGATCCGTTTCCTGGAGCTGATTGATGCGCCCAATATGTTTCTTCGGGATTACCAGAATATGCACCGGCGACTGGGGATTGATATCGCGAAAAGCAACCAGCTCTTCATCTTCATAAATCATTGGTGTTTCCAGCTCACCGGCTGCAATTTTACAAAAAATACAATCGCTAATCATTAACACTCCTCTCACTAACTGCTTAATGCACATACGGCGGCAATACCTGCAACGGCTGCCAACTCAGTTCGCAGACGGTGGGTGTGCAGCCGCACCGGAATAAATCCGGCACCCACAACCGATTGGGTTTCCTCTTCGGAAAAACCGCCCTCCGGTCCGACAAGGACAATTACCGGCGAATTGGGTTCTTTCGTGAAAATATCACCGATTCTCTGCATTCCGTCTATGTCCGCCAACAGTCTAAGCGCCTTCGGCGGCAATTCAGCCAGCCATTCCGGCAACGACCGGACATGTCCAATTTCCGGAAGATGAAAATTGCCACTCTGCTTGATTGATTCGACGGCGATTTTCTTTAGCCTGTCCGAATTGATCGCCTGCTTCACTGAATGCTGAGTATTTAGTGGATTAATTGCCGTCACACCCAGCGCCGCAGCATCGCGAATAATGGATTCCAGTGCCCGGTTTTTGACCAGACCAAATCCCAGCGAGATACCAGCGGAGAGAGATTTTTCCCGCTGCTGTCGGGTAATTATGCGACAGACGCAGCTTTTATTCCCGATTGACTGAATCACCGCCAGATAACTGTGTCCAATTCCATCCAGCAAGGCTATTTCATCACCTTCGCGTTTTCTCAGCACCTGCACGCAGTGCCGAAAATCATCATCCGTCAGCTCCGCAAGATTGTCCTTAATCCGATCGGGCGAAACAAAAAAGAAATATTGATGCATTAAAACTTTTTCCCGAAACTGATCCTGATTACAATGCCACTAAAATCCCGCTTACCGGTATAAAACAGGTCCCTCAAATCAGCGGGGGGCATCTCATCGGGTATATCTATTTTGCTCGGGAAACTTAAATATTCATAGCCTGCATATAGAGAAATCAGAGATTTTGGACCAGTCAGAAAATCCACACCGGCGCCGAAATGGGCTGCGCCATTCCAATGGTACTCAATATTTTTCATGCGCTCTGACCAGTCACCAATATTGGGTGGATCAATCGCCAGTACCGGTCCGGCATTTATGAATAGAAACGGTCGAAAATTATTTGCCAGTTTATCGGTAAACAGCAGGCGTTTGTAGCCCAGCTGCAACGACAGAAAATTAAGGCGCGTCTTATCGTAGCGTTCGTAGTAATAGGGCGTCCCGTAATAGTAATACGAATAGTAGTCGTACATGGGATAGTCGTTATCCCCCCGGACGATGATTAGATTCAGATTGGCGATCAGGTGGTTGGCGGAATTCAGCGCATATTCATAAAATCCACCCACTCCGCCACCATTATTTGTCTGAACATAAGCCAGTCCGCCATAGTGAGCATCCGGATCATCAATTCCAAATTTTTTCTGGGAATAAGTCAGCTGCCCCAGTAAAAGAGCTCCGATCAGGATGTTTATTTTAATGAAAGGATGCTGCATTTCAATTCTTCTCTTGCTGTTTAAAAATAACCAATCCTGCGATAGAAAGCAAAACAGTTTTACTGGTCAAACCGGGAAATGTTTCTTGTCGCAATTATTGATATTTGCTGGAATTCCCGTAAATTTGGAGCGGTACTTCAAAAAGGAATTTATGCAAGCAACTGTCTACTTACTCCGTTTTCACCATCAGGACCCGATTGACCAGACAAAAAACCGAATTAAACAGCTGTTCAGGCACGCCGGTTTCCATAAGATTATCGAAAAGCATGACATTACTGCCGTGAAAGTTCATTTTGGCGAGCCGGGCAATACCACTTATGTCCCTTCCCACTATGTGGAACCAATCGTCCGCATGATCAAGAGCTGCGGTGCGAAGGCTTTCGTAACCGACACCAATGTCCTCTACAAAAGCCGGCGGGATAATGCCATTGACCATCTGGGTGTCGCTGCTGAGCACGGGTTCACTCTTGAAAAAATCGGCGCACCAGTCATTATCGCCGATGGCATCCTGGGGCGCAACGAGACCGACATTGAGATAAACGCACCACTGAATAAGACAATTCCACTCGCCACCGAACTTGTTTCTGCCAATTCAGCGGTGGTCGTTACCCACGTCACCGGGCATCTGAGTACCGGGCTGGCTGCCACGATTAAAAACCTGGGTATGGGCATGTCCAGCCGCCGCGGTAAACTGACCCAGCATTCGGTCTCAAAACCGGTGATCAGTGAGAATAAGTGTACCGCCTGCGGAATCTGCGCCGAATGGTGTCCGGAGGACGCCATTACAGTCGCTGAAAATTTCGCCATCATTGACGAATCAGTCTGTATCGGCTGCGGCGAGTGTCTGGCGGTCTGCCGCTTCGGCGCCGTTAAGTTCAAATGGGACAGCTCGTCGGAATTGCTGCAAAAACAGATCGCCGAACACGCCCTGGGAATTGT
>DSAS01000110.1 GCA_011046365.1 Fidelibacterota bacterium | reverse complement strand
GCGGAGAGACCGGGATTTCCCGCTTTCAGCGGGATACAATCCCGCCAGAGGCGGGACGAACCCGGGGTGGGCGTAAATACATCTGTTTTTTTTACGATTATGTGCGGAGAGACCGGGATTCGAACCCGGGGTGAGCGTAAACCCACACACGCTTTCCAAGCGTGCTCCTTCAGCCACTCGGACACCTCTCCAAAAAGCGCCATATTTTAATTTATTTACCCTGAATATCCAAGGATTAAGAAACCAATTAAATCCACCCATTTCCGACAGATTATACACTGACTTTTTTAAGGAACCTGGAAAGGAATCATCCAGAGATGTGCATTATATTGCCCGGCGCGTGTGAATATCGTATTATAGTCAATCGCGTCAATGAATAACCGGAAAATATTTTGCCCGTGCGAATTGACGGAAATACTGCCCTGATGACTGCCATCATTATTGGTATCTGTCAGTCCGGTACGAATTTTATATATGTTGACTGCGTGACCGAAGTGTGCCATAACTAATTCGCCCGGATTCTGTGGAAAGGGATTTTCATTTATTATCATTGCCGATGTGATAGTGAGATTGCCCGGATAATCAAGCTTTGGTAAAACGTCTCGCCGGAAATAGGTATTAAGCAAATCGGTATTTTCCTGATCAGATAAAGTAATACTTGAAGGACTACCGGTCATTGAAAGTACTACTTCACTAATCCTGAAAGATTCGTCTATAGGATTAAAAATAAGGGGAGTAATTTTCTCCAGTTTCCAGTCTTTGGCGGCATTATTAGTATTTTGTGTGCGGATAAAAATCGCCCTTTGTTCAGTCTGGTGGGTGAAATTTTTACTGATCGAATCCACCGCCGAGTACACCGTCTGATAATCCCAGGTAATTACGCTGTCAAGTACCACTACATTTGTATCAATAGTAAATGTTGTATCGTAATCCCAGATATCAAATTGCTCCAGATAACTTGAATCCACCTCAAATCCGGTTGTATCATAAACATCTTCAGTGATATAGTTGACGTCAGATATCGTACTGTCGGTCAAATGATCAAAAAGGACTATATCAAAACTACCTCTTAAGTAATACTTTATGTTGATATAGGCAGAATCCCATTTAATATCATAAGCAATTAAGGTATCGGTAATCTGGGTAATTTTTCTCCCGATCTTGATATCGCTGATGTCATAATCAGCCGTATCGGGGAAAGCCACTTTTCCCAGTGTTGACGAAGTATAATCTGCAAAATAGGCGTTTAAGTCATTCAATCCGTCAATAGAAAAGACTCCATCGGTACGGATGATAGTATGAATAGCCTCGACTATTTCATCTCTCTCAGGTACCAGGTACATCTTTTCGATTTTGGTACATGCATTCAACATGAGTAGAAGTACTAGGGTCAGGGGAAACAGCCGGTTCGTCATGAGATAAATATGAACTCTTTTAGGAAAAAATAAAAGTACTTTCGGCGGTTTACCAAATAAACCTCTTTGATTTAATCGGAAATCAGATTGAATCACCGCCGTACCGTATAAAATTTTACTTAAATTTTATTGCAAAATGACTGATTCTGCTTTAAATTTCAGCGCTTTTTCCGAATGCGAGAGTAGCTCAGCTGGTAGAGCCCCACGTTGCCAACGTGGTTGTCGCGGGTTCGAGTCCCGTCTCTCGCTCTTTAATCAAGTCCCTGAAAATCAGGGACTTTTTATTTTATCGTCGGGAAATTAGGGCTTGAGGTGATTTCTATATTTTCTATAATTTCCATATTTCGTAAAATATCTATGACAATATTATGACAATATATTTTGAATATTGTGTTGTTATAAATATGTAATAAATATGAAACTGAATATCACAGTTTGCCAATCGCTTCTCGCAACATCTCCAATTCCGCATGTTTATAATCCATCGTACTCTGCCTGCCGCTGTGACCCATTAACTTCGTAATAAAATCGTGTCTGATTCCGGTTGATACTATAGCGATAATTACTGTTATGAAATTGCTCAAATACGGTGCTATGCTTGATGAGAAATGTTCAACCACTCCGTGGTTGGTAGATTATGGTGTTGCATCAGTGTCCATGAATTTCATTCATGGCTATTCATGTTGAATCCCTGCGGGATTCTTCACCAGTCAACAACAACAATATAACGCAACGGAAAAAGAACCCCGAAGGGGTTTAACATAAATAACCCCGGATGAAATCCAGAGGTCAAACACTAACGCCAAAGTGACAACTCCGATAGGAGTTGAATGTGAATAACTCCGGATGCAATTGGGGGAGGTAGATGGCGACCCATCTGATAAAGAGCGTCAACACCGTAGCCTGGAAATGAATTGACGCTTTACAGACGGGACGATAGACAAAACTTAATTCAAGTTTCTCAGATATATACCCAGGGCAGACTCCAATCTCCTGTTTTTGATTGAACCTGTCCTCAAAGGTTTGTAATATATAGCACAATGTTTAATCAAGCATGAGAAAGGAGAAATGAAATGCCGGAATTTGGATCACCCTTTTCTGGATTGGCAAGTGATCGTAAACTCACCGACGCGGAGCTGATCAGGGCGATTCGCTTTATGGTCGCTGCCGAATATGAAGCGATACAACTCTATATGCAGCTTGCCGAATCAACCGATAATAAGCTGGCGATTGAAGTCCTCAAAGATATCGCGGATGAAGAAAGAGTCCACGCCGGTGAGTTTCTGCGATTGCTCCATGAGCTTGCCCCTGATGAAGAAAAGTACTATACCGAAGGGGCGGAAGAGGTTGAAGAAGAAATGGGAAAAATGAAATAACGCGCCAGTACATAAAAATGGATTTAAAATAGCCGAAATCTGATCAATTGCAGCTATATTTTTATATGTTATCAGTCTGGGGAATCGTCTCGTTATCATAAATTTACTGCGCCAAAACAGACACTGAATGCTTACATTTATATCGAGACTTAAAGTAAATTATGAAGTATCCTTCAGAACACATGATAATTTACTTTAAATCTTCGATTTGAGTATGTAAATATAAAAAAATGTGTATTTTACTATGGTTTGAAAATTGATTTGAAGGAAAATTAAAATGAGCGAACTGGCAGTTCTTTTTATTATCGGCGGTTTAATCATCGTCATACAGATTATTACACTGCTGAGAATCTATAAAATCAGAGAGTCCGGTGTAAGCGATGAGATAAAAATTCTGAAGGATAAAATCACCGCCTTTGATTCAAAATTGGAACTCTTTCCCGATCTGCTTAAGTCCAAGATTGCAGAATCGGTTCAGGAGCAGTTTACCAATTTTACCCAGCGAATCATGGCACAGATTCAGGAGTTGATTGAGAAATTCGGTGTATTTAAAACCGATCTGACCAAATCAATGGCTGAATCGAGCCAGAAAACCTCTACCGATTTAAATAGTTTCAAGGAGGTATTTCAGAAAAGCCTGTCTGGTGATTTTGATAAGCTGATTAACAATGTTGAGAAAAAGCTGGATGCGATTAACAATAAAGTTCAGGAAAATCTGAGCGAGGGATTCAAGAAAACCAACGAGACTTTTAACAATGTCATTGAACGCCTGACAAAAATTGATGAAGCTCAGAAAAAAATAGATAGCCTCTCAACGAATGTCGTGTCATTACAGGATATTTTGACCGATAAAAAGAGCCGGGGAATTTTTGGTGAAGTCCAGCTGAATCATATCCTGCACGCCGTCTTCGGCGAGAAAAATGATAAGGTCTATCAGACTCAATATACTTTAAGTAATGGCAAGATGGCGGATGCTATTTTATTTGCACCCGAGCCCACCGGAAATATTGCCATTGATTCGAAGTTTCCGCTGGAAAATTATAAACGTATGCTGGATACTACCCTGCCGGATAGCGAGCGCAAAAGGATAGAGAAACTATTTAAAGCAGACATTAGGAAGAAGATTGACGACATTGCCGACAAATATATCATACCGGGCGAAACAGCTGCCCACGCCGTGCTTTTTTTACCGGCTGAAGCGATTTTTGCCGAATTGAATGCCTACCATTCTGACCTGATACAATACGCCCACCGAAGGAAGGTCTGGATTACCTCGCCGACGACCTTTGTAGCAGTTCTCAGCACACTGCAAAATGTATTAAACGATATTGAACGACGGAAATATGCCGATATTATTCAGCAGGAAATCATCAAGTTAGCCGAAGATTTCAGTCGCTATCGGGTGCGCTGGGATAAACTGTCTACCCATATTGACACTGTTCAAAAGGATGTCAAAGATATTCATACCTCCACCCGCAAAATCAGCAGTAAATTCGAGAAAATCGCCAGTGTTGATCTCGAAAAAGAGACAGATTTAAAGAAACCTTTGGACAAACCGCTACTGGATGTATCCAACGATGAGGAATAGCCTTTGGACTTCCTCGCTCTGATTCTGATCGCTGTCGGACTTGCCATGGATGCCTTCGCCGTATCTATCGGCTGCGGTCTTACAGTGCCATCACCGAAACGCCGCAATGCTTTCAAGATCGCCTTTTCCTTCGGTGCTTTTCAGGCAGTGATGCCGGTAATTGGCTGGTGGGTTGGTCGTTTTTTCGCCCAATATATTAAAAAATTTGACCACTGGATCGCCTTTGGGCTGCTCTTTTTGATCGGCATCCGGATGATCTATAATGCGTTGAAGTCCGGAAAGTGTGAATCGGTCAGCAATCCAACAAATTTTAAAACCCTGTTCTTGCTTTCGATTGCCACCAGCATTGATGCGCTGATCATCGGCGTTACATTTGCCTTTTTGCAGATTCGCATTATCACCCCGGTTCTGATTATCGGAATAATCACCTTCGCAATGTCTTCAATCGGACTATTGATCGGACACCGACTGGGCTGTTATTTTGAAAAGCGGGCAGAAATTTTCGGCGGTATTGTATTGGTTGGAATCGGGGTAAAAATTCTTATCGAACATCTCTTTTTCGGAGCCTGAGCATGCCGGGTGTGATTGAGAAGAAAAAATTGCTGAATGGTACAACCCGCCAATACGAATGTGAACGTATCCTGTATACCCGTGACTTTGGTATTCTGAAATATGTGCTGGATATGCCGTTTCAGGTTGCCCGTTTAGTTTTACCGCAAAATACCGTAACCATGGCATTTTACTGGTGCGACCGACCGTATACTCTTTATCGCTGGTATTTTCAGCGACACAACATCGGTAATTATTTCAACATTGCCGACAGAATTGTTTTGCAGGAAACAGAATTTCGATGGCGGGACCTGAGTGTTGACATTCTGATCTATCAAAATCGGGAGCTGGAAATCCTGGATTGGGAGGAATTACCGGCGGAAATACCTGGAGATTTATACAGATATATCCTGTCAGCGAGCGAACAGGTGAAGAGCAATTATCTTTCCACTATCAAAGAGACCGATGAAATATTGAAAGCGCTGCCTCGATTTTAGAATTTCGGACTTAATTGAAAAATATCTAAACTTTCGGTTTATTAATTCCGATTAATTAAATATATTTCGACTTAGTTTTTTCGCATTTGATGATTCAATAACTGAAGAGAACTATGCAAAGTAATGGATTTATTAATGGACAGCTCTATTTCCCGGAAGATTATCAGTCTTTTTTAGATTTAAGGGAGACAGAAGAGGCAATTAAATATATCAAAAGCATCTTCCAGGATAAATTTGCCGCCGAGATGAATCTGCATCGCGTGTCGGCACCGATTTTTGTGCTCCAGAGCAGCGGCATTAATGATTATCTTTCCGGAACCGAACAGCCGGTGCGGTTCAATATCAAGGCGATGAACAGTCAGGCTGAGGTTGTCCAGTCGCTGGCGAAATGGAAACGGCAAGCACTCAAGGATTACGGCTTTATCAGCGGGGAGGGGCTGTATACCGATATGAATGCCATTCGTCCCGATGAGGCGGTTCTGGACAATCTGCATTCGGTTTATGTGGATCAGTGGGACTGGGAACGAATCATTGCCGAAAATGAGCGGAAATTGGATGTTCTGAAATATATTGTAAAAAAAATCTACAGCGTTTTAAAAAAGGTGGAACAGGCTGTCTGCCGTAAGTATCACCAGCTGCCCGGTGAAATGTTACCCGAATCCATCCATTTTATTCACAGCGAAGAGTTGGAAGAGCTGTATCCCGATTTATCGCCCCGGGAAAGGGAAAACCGGATTTGTGAAGAGCGGGGGGCTGTATTTATTATCGGCATCGGTGCCGATCTGAAAAGCGGGCAGCCACACGATCTAAGGGCGGCGGATTACGACGACTGGATCACTGAAACTACCGCTGGTTACCGCGGTCTGAATGGTGATATTCTGGTCTGGTATCCCATCCTCAACTGCGCGATGGAGTTATCCTCCATGGGAATTCGGGTTGACCGCAAGGCGCTTTTACAGCAATTGACTATTAAAAATGAAGAGTATAAACAGAATTTTCCCTTTCATCAGGGAATCTTAAGAAACGAGCTGCCGCTTTCAATCGGGGGCGGTATCGGGCAGTCACGTCTCTGTATGTATTTCCTCCGAAAATGTCATATCGGTGAGGTGCATGCCAGCGTCTGGTCTCCGGACATGATCGAGCAGTGTCGCCGAAAAAATGTAAAATTGCTCTAAATATTTGCATAGTGATCCGATGGAAAATCTAAAAGTACTTTTACTGGAAAATATTCATCCCAACGCTTCAAAGATATATCAAAATGAAGGCTTATTGGTAAAAACCATTGATAGCAGTCTGGATGAAGATGAACTGTGTCGGGAGATCAGGGGTATTTCCGTTCTCGGTATCCGCTCCAAAACCCGGGTGACGAAAAAGGTCCTGAACTGTGCCGACCGACTGCTGGCAATCGGCGCTTATTGTATCGGTACGAATCAAATTGACATTAAAGCCTGTTCTGAAGAGGGAATCGTCATTTTTAATGCGCCTTACAGCAACACCCGGAGTGTGGTTGAACTGGTCCTTGGTGAAATCATAATGCTGATTCGCGGCATATTTGATAAAAGCGCCAAACTGCATCACGGAATTTGGGATAAAAGCGCTAAAGGCACTTACGAAATTCGCGGAAAGAAGCTGGGGATCATCGGGTACGGGAATATCGGCGCCCAGCTATCCGTACTGGCTGAGGCAGTTGGAATGCAGGTCTATTACTACGATCTGGTGGAAAAGTTAGCCCTTGGAAATGCCCGCAAATGCGATTCTATGGATGAATTGTTATCCAAAGCTGATATTATCACCGTTCATGTTGATGACCGACCGGAAAATCGCAACTTGATTGACGCACTACAGTTCGAAATGATGAAGGATGGGGTGGTATTTCTGAATCTGAGCCGGGGTTTTGTTGTGAATCTGAATGCTCTGGTGGAGTACATCAAAAAGGGGAAAATCCGGGGCGCCGCCGTTGACGTTTTTCCCGTAGAACCGAAAAACAACCATGAGAATTTTCGGACGCAATTGCAAAGCCTGCCCAATGTTATTTTGACGCCACATATCGGTGGCAGTACAGAGGAGGCACAGCAGAACATTGCCGAATTTGTGACCGGCAAGACCCTGGATTTCATCTTCAACGGTGGTACAACCTTAAGCGTCAATTTCCCCAATTTGCAATTGCCGGAAATTCAGGACGCCCACCGTCTGGTTCATCTACATCATAATGTTCCCGGAATTCTGGCTAAAATCAATAATATTCTGGCTGCCAATTCTATCAATATCGTTGGACAATATTTGAAAACCAACGAATTTATTGGTTATGTAATTACCGACATCAGTCGGGAATATGGACCAGGGGTGATTACCGAAATCAAAAATATTCCGGGAACAATCCGCGTCAGAATTTTATATTAATCCGACCGGCGAAATCCGCTGATTGGTAATGAGAAAAAAGGTAAAGATTATATGGCTTATCCGTTTAGCGAAATTGAGAAAAAATGGCAGCAGCACTGGGAAAATGAGCAGACTTTTAAAGCGCTGGATTTTTCCCCTAAACCTAAATTTTATGTACTGGATATGTTTCCATATCCGTCGGGTGCCGGCTTACATGTAGGGCATCCCGAAGGTTACATTGCGACCGATATCGTCGCCCGCTATAAACGCAAGAAGGGCTTTAACGTATTGCATCCCATGGGCTGGGACGCTTTTGGGCTGCCGGCGGAAAATTACGCCCTTCAGACCGGTACGCATCCCAAAATCACTACAGAAAAAAATATTGAAACCTTTCGAAAACAGATTAAATCTTTCGGCTTTTCCTATGATTGGGATCGGGAGGTCAACACCACCGATCCGAAATATTATCGCTGGACGCAGTGGATTTTTCTGCAATTGTATAAAAAAGGGTTGGTTTACCAGGCGGAAGTGCCGGTCAACTGGTGCCCCGAATTAAAAACGGTTCTGGCGAATGAAGAGGTCATTGACGGCAAATCGGAGCGGGGGGGATATCCGGTAATTCGTAAACCCATGCGACAGTGGATCCTGAAAATCACTGCCTATGCCGACCGTTTGCTGGACGATTTGGAGCTGGTAGATTTTCCCGAAAGTATCAAGGAGATGCAGCGTAACTGGATCGGGCGCTCGGAAGGTGCCGATGTCTATTTTAAAATCGTTGGTGCCGATAAGACATTAACCGTTTTTACAACACGTCCGGACACCTTGTACGGGGCAACCTACATGGTAGTTGCTCCCGAGCACCCCATCCTGGACGAGTTGGTTAGCGAACCATATAAAACGAAAGTCAGGGAATATCAGCAGAAAGCCAGTCAGAAAAGCGATTTGGATCGCACCGAGTTGGCAAAGGAAAAAACCGGTGTATTTACCGGTATCTACGCCATTAATCCAGTCAATAATAAAAAAATCCCCGTTTGGACCTCCGACTATGTCCTGATGAGTTACGGCACCGGAGCTATAATGGCAGTGCCCGGTCACGATCAGCGTGACTGGGAATTCGCCAAAGAATTCGGTCTGGAGATTATCGAAGTGATAACCGGCGGCGATATCAGCAAAGCGGCTTGGACCGGTGACGGTATTCTCGTTAATTCCGGTATTCTGAACGGATTGAACGTCAGCACGGCGATTCACAAAATAACCAAATGGCTGGAAGATCATAATTTGGGTAAAGCGTCAGTGCAGTATAAACTCCGGGACTGGGTTTTCTCAAGGCAACGCTACTGGGGTGAACCCTTTCCGCTGAAATTTAACAGCAAGGGTGAAGTCATTCTGCTGAAAGAAGAGGAACTGCCGCTGGAACTGCCGGAAGTTGAAAAATATGAACCCAGCGGTACCGGCGAATCGCCTTTAGCCAATGTCAAGGATTGGGTCGAGTTTAGAGATTCAAAAACAGGGGAGAAGTTCTCCTACGAAACCAATACCATGCCGCAATGGGCAGGTTCCTGCTGGTACTATTTGCGGTATATTGATCCCCATAATGACGAAAAAGCCTGGGACCCCACCAAGGAAAAATACTGGATGCCGGTTGATCTCTATATCGGCGGCGCCGAACATGCCGTGTTGCACCTTTTATATGCCCGCTTCTGGCATAAAGCCCTTTACGATCTCGGTTTTGTGAGTACACCGGAACCGTTTATGAAACTCATCAATCAGGGCATGATCCTCGGCGAAGACGGCGAAAAAATGAGCAAATCCAGAGGGAACGTGATCAATCCGGACGATGTCATCGCCAAATATGGAGCCGATACATTCCGGATGTATGAGATGTTTATGGGCCCGTTGACTCGTACAAAACCCTGGAGTACGTCCAGTATTGAGGGAATTTATCGCTTTTTAAACCGGGTCTGGAACCTTTTCTGTGATGATAGTGGAAACCTCAATGCTGACATTAAAGACATTCCGCCTGATCCCGGAACATTAATATTATTAAATAGAACTATTAAAAAAGTCACCGAAGATACTGAAAACTTACGGTTTAATACGGCAATTTCGCAATTGATGATCTTTATTAATGAAATCAGCAAACTGGATGTCAAGCCACAATCGGAACTGGAAACATTTATCCAGCTCCTAAATCCATATGCGCCGCATATTACCGAAGAAATCTGGAAAGTGCTTGGGCATACCAATGATCTGGTATATCTCGATTGGCCGGTGTGGAACGAGGCATATATCAAAGAAGATAAAGTCAAAATCGCCGTGCAGGTGAATGGGAAAGTCCGCGGTACCTTCGAAATTGAACGCGACAGTACCGATGATGAATGCATTGCGGCGGCGCTGGAGCTTGAAAATGTGAATCGCTTTCTGCAGGAGCGGCAGATTATCAAGCAGTTCGTTGTTAAAAATAGAATCGTCAGTTTCGTCGTAAAATAGTTCCTAAACTGAATAATTCATCAAAATCAAAAATTAATCTTTGTAAAAGGATAGTGAACCTGCAAGAGGGGTAAGTAACCTCAAATAGGATTCAGAAAGTATGATTTTGATTTGTTTACATAATATATCTTATGCGTAGTTATTTTACAGCGGGATTTACACCGCTCTTTTCTCTAATAATAATATTTTCTCGATATCATCCAGAATTACAATCACCTTTTATGAATCAACTGGTCAACCTGCCGCGCCAGCTCGGGATAGATTTTTAACGCCTGCGATTCTCTCAGCGGTAAAAAACAGGCAACTATATAACAGACTTCCCCATCATCAACGATTCCTACATCATGAGTCCAATAGGCAAACCATCCGGTTTTGTGGAACATCATGCTTTTTAACGGTAAACCGCAGGCAAATTTACTGTTATCCAGTTGCCTGCCAAGCAAAACCTTCATCTGCATACTGACCCAGGGATTGATTAACTGATTTGTCTGGACACGGTATAAAAAATCAGCTGCATGTAATGCACAGGTCTCGGTTCCACGAATCTTTTCGTAACCAGGATCTTCATATTTACGACTTAAAAATTTGCGGGTGACTTCACTGCCGTGCCAATTGTATAATTGAAGCATGGCATTAATTCTTTCGCGTTTCGCTATATCTATCAAGCAGTTAGCGGCAGAGTTATCGCTGCGGGTAATCATCAGATCCAGCAGATAATTGATGGTAACTATGTCGCCGTGCTGTAGCAATGGACGGGGATCATGGGAAATCTCCCTAGTCTTATCCACAATATTCGGAAATGTGACCACAATCGTTGAGTCCAGAGCAATCTCACCCAGATAAATTTGATGAAAAATCTCCGCCGCAACATACATCTTATATACGGAAGCCGGATAGATGAAATTGTCGGCATTCACACCGGCAAATTGTGGCTTTCCAGACGATAAATCAATAACCGCCAGTGAAATCTGCTCAATTCCATCCTCACCGACATCGAAATTGCCAGCAAGACCAAGCGATGTAACGATTTTCTTTAATTCCCGATTCAGATTGTCATTCCGTCTAAAATATGGCGGTAAATGCGGCGTCTGGGCAAATCCGGTGTTTAACAAACACATACACCATACCATCAGACAGATTCGTTTCATTTGCGATACCTCATTTTTTAAAAATATTTACATCAACGGTATAAAAACCGGGATTATATTGGTAATTGTGCAGGGCTCTGACTGCGTTTTCAGAAATTGATTCGATAAGTGATGCAATGGACTGCATCCGAAAGTATTCGATGGCGGTTTTGCTGATGACCTGAATCGTAATTTCCTGTTTTTTATGGCATTTTGCTGTCGGAATCAGCGTTTTAAGATATTCCAGAAGGTCAATATTGGGATTTTGGATAAACGTTTTGATAGATAGTCGGCTCAATGCATTCCGAAATAAATACTCAACATAGGGAAAATGAGTACAAGCCAGAACCAGAACAGCCGCCGAATAATCGTTGCTGCCAATTTCATCAGCCACACTCCGCACACATTTAGTAACGAGGTGCCTGGTATTTCCACTCTTGCTGTCCCGCTCGATAGCCGTGATTAATTCCGTGCAGGCAATCGGTAAAATGGTTTTAAAAACCAACGGAAAGTTTTGATAGAAATCAGAGTGAATTTGGGAATTGATGGTAGTCTTGGAACCGGCAATCGCCAACAGAATATCCGTTTCGTTTTTATAGCGCTGCAGAACCGTTGCAGTGCCAAATTTAAGGATGTCAACGGTTTTACCAGTAAACTGCTTATAAATATCTGTTTTTCCAAATAATACACTTAAAGTATTACATGCAATGACAATTAAATCGGGATTCAATCTGTTTTCAATATTTTTTAGAAGACTCCCGAAAGTATTGACTTTATCTTCAATTTCTGGAATAGAATTATAACCGTAACGCTCATGAGGCAGACCATTGACGTAAATAATCTCAACCGGAAATGCCGGATGTCCGGTTTTCAAATATTCATATAATTCGGCGGCGATGCCCAATCCGCCAAATCCGGAATCGGTCAGTGCAATTTTCATTTAAAATGAATTTAAAACGTATTTAACATAACCAATCAGAAAATCAAGCGCCGGTTCAAGCAGCTCATCGGACAGCTGAAAATCGCTGCTATGCGAGCTGCCGCTCCCCCCTGCTCCGATTTGAAAATATAAAGAGGGTACGACCCGTGAGTAGTAAGCGAAATCGTCAGCACCCATAGACGGTTGTCCCATTTTCACGATGCGGTCACTGTAGCCGTTTGTTTCGGCGAAACTTAAAAGCTGGGCGTACATTGTGGTGTTGTTCACTATTGCCGGCGTGCTGTTCGGAATGTCCACCTCGACAGTAAATTTATAAAGAGTCGCAAATTTGTGGCTGAAATCTTTGATACCATCAAGCAGGATTTTCAGGACATGATTATCGAAGTTACGCAAGGTTCCGCTGAGCAGGATTTCGGAAGGAATGACGTTATGCAGGTTGCCGCCGTGAATGCTGCCAAAAACGAGGGTAAAATCGTGGCGGCTGTCAATCAGAGATTTGAGATATCCGTTTAACTCACTGATATACAAAGCAGTTATACGAATCAGGTCAACGGTTTCATGGGGGCGCGAAGTATGTCCGCCGGGTCCCTTGAGGCGGATTTTCAGCAATGTGGACGAAGCGCAGGCAGTGCCCTCTTTGATAGCAATCTGACCCGGCTGGAATCGCAAATCCACATGGATGGCAAACAGACCGATCATTTGATCGAAAAGCGGCTCTTTATGAATTTTTGAAGCGCCGTCGGGAATCGTCTCCTCCGCCGGTTGAAACAGAATGCGTAACCGACCGCGTATCTCATCGGGATTCGTGCTAAAATACTGTGCCAGCCCCAAACCGAGAGCGGTATGAAAATCGTGTCCGCAGGCGTGCATGACACCCCGGTTGCCAGATTTTATCCGATGCGCATCATTTTCCTCGATCGGCAGGGCGTCAATATCCGCCCGAAAACCGAACAGTGGTCCTGCCCCCCTGCCGACATCCACGAATCCGCCGGTATCAACCGAGTTAAAAGGCTGCAGCTTCAACTGCATTTCCTTTAACCACTCCTGAAGGTAGCGAGTCGTAGCAAATTCCTGATAGGAGAGCTCCGGATGTTCATGCAACCAGCGGCGCGTCTGAATAACATTTTCGATCAATAGTGGTTTTTTCATGACTGGTTTAGATGGTAATTTTCATCATATCCGGAATGGCACTGCGGTAGGCGTTGATCAGATCATCGAGGGAAACATTAATGGAATCGTTCATTTTCAGGCGGTTATCGTCCTTGACGCGACCGATGGTAAAGCAGGGGACGATATTTTTAGCGGCAATCCGTTCAATATCCAGTAATGAATTTTCAGAAATCGAAAGGATGATAACTGATTGGGTTTCACCAAAGAGAATTTCATCATCTCTCAGTTTCCGCGAGATATAGATTGAAGCGCCCAGCGGTTTATTGGGATTAGCGATGCAGGATTCGGCGATCGCTACTGCCAGTCCACCGTCGGATATGTCGGTAGCAGAGTTGACGATTCCGTTGCGAATGGCTTCCAGGCAGGCACGGTGAACCCGTTTTTCAAAGGTCAGATCAATTGTCGGTGCATCCCCGACTACTTTGTTGTGTATGACTTTCAGGTATTCACTGCCGCCCAGCTCACCTTTCAGGGTGCCCAGCATGACAATAAAATCGCCGTCATTTTTAAAATGAGATGTGGTGATGTGCTTTATATTTTCGATCAATCCGATCATTCCGATGACCGGCGTGGGATAGATGGCACCGTCGGGTGATTCGTTATAAAAGCTGACATTACCGCCAGTGACGGGTGTATTAAAGACACCGCAGGCGTCGCCCATCCCGGTGACTGCCTGTTTGAACTGGTAGTAAATTTCCGGATCGTAGGGATTTCCAAAATTCAGGCAATTGGTGATGGCGATAGGTTTGGCGCCGGTGCAGACCACGTTACGGGCGGATTCAGCGACAGCAATGGCGCCGCCCCGATAGGGATTCAGATAGGTATAGCGACCGTTTCCGTCGGTTTTCGTGGCAATGGCTTTATTGGTTCTTTTGATTCGCAGGACCGCCGCAGAACCACCCGGAGCAATGACTGTGTTGGTTCGGACTGTGTGATCGTATTGACGGTAAATCCAGGATTTGTCGGCGATGGAATGGGACGCCATCAGTTTTAACAGAGCAGCATTGTAATCCTTCGGTTCGGGAATTTTTTTCAAATCCACGTCATGTAATTTTTTTAAATATTCCGGCTCCTTAGTCTCACGTTGATAGACCGGTGCGCCGCCACCCAATACGAGATGCCAGGCGGGGACCGAGCCCACCTTCTTTTTGCCCATATAGAGGTCCAGATTACCCGTATCGGTGACGGTGCCGATTTCTACACAATTCAGGTCCCACTTATTAAAAATCTCTTTAACCTCTTTTTCGAAGCCGCGCCGGATGACCACCAACATGCGTTCCTGAGATTCTGAAAGCATGATTTCATAAGGATTCATATCGGGTTCCCGCATCGGTACCTTGCTCAGGTCAAGTTTCATCCCGCTTTTCCCTTTTGCGGACATTTCGGAAGTGGAACAGGCGATTCCGGCGGCACCCATATCCTGGATGCCAATAAGGTAATTTTTGCGTGCCAGCTCCAGAGTTGCTTCAAGAAGTAATTTTTCAGTAAAAGGGTCACCCACCTGAATCAAAGACCGTTTTTCTTCCGATTCGTCGCTTAATTCTACCGATGCAAAGGTTGCCCCGTGGATTCCGTCCCGACCGGTGGATGATCCGACAATCATAACGGTGTTGCCGTTTCCTTTGGCGATGGCGCTGACGACCCGGTCGTGTTTGACCAGCCCGATAGCCATGGCGTTGACCAGCGGATTTCCCGTGTAACATTCATCGAAGTAGACTTCACCGCCGACAGTGGGAACGCCCATGCAATTGCCATAATGCGCAATCCCCTTTACGACTTCATCGAAAAGATAACGATTTCTGGGAACAGAAAGCGGTCCGAAGCGAAGCGAGTTCAGTGACGCAATCGGTCGGGCACCCATGGTAAAAATATCCCGCAGGATCCCTCCGACACCGGTCGCCGCACCCTGAAATGGCTCAATGGCGGACGGATGATTGTGGCTTTCGATCTTGAATGCCAGTGCCAGCCCGTCGCCGATATCTATCAGCCCGGCATTCTCCTCGCCGGCACCAACCAGCAGGCGCTTTCCGGTACGAGGCAGTGTTTTCAGTATGGCGATGGAATTTTTATAGCTACAATGCTCACTCCACATGACGGAGAAAATTCCCAGTTCAGTAAAATTGGGTGTCCGACCGAGAACTTCCAGAATCTTGTTCCACTCCTCTTCGTTCAAACCGTGTTCAATAGCCAGCTCCAGCGTCACTTCCGGCTCCCGCAATTTATCCATTAAAACTCCTCGCAATTAAAAATCCGGCAGATGTTCATTTTTCGACGGCTAATTTCCGAATCTTTTCGCATAATTACAGCAACTAAATGAAATTTTTCTACTAACCGTGATGCATGAAATCCCAGATTGATTGCGCCAATTTGCGACCGATGCCGTTCACCTGGCGCAACTGCTCAACCGAAGCGGATCGGATTTTTTTTACCGACGTAAAATATTCCATCAGGTTTTTCTTCTTCGCGGCGCCCAGACCGTGAATCTGATCAAGAATGGAACCAAACTCGGTTTTATGCCGCAGATTGCGGTGATAGGTAATGGCAAAGCGGTGGGCTTCGTCGCGAATCCGCTGTAAAAGGATCAGGGAAGTGCTGTCCCGCGCCAGTACGAGCGGTTCCGGTTGATCCAGTAAAAATACTTCCTCCAGCCGTTTCGTCAGCCCGATGACCGGGATTTGGGTTAGTTCCAGGCGATCCAATTCCTTTTTCGCTCCCGACAGCTGCCCTCTGCCCCCGTCAATTACGACTAAATCTGGCAGCGGTTTTGCTTCTTTGAGTACCCTCGAATAGCGCCTCTGAACGACCTCACGCATCATAGCCACGTCGTCAATCCCTTTCACTGTTTTTATACGATAGCGCCGGTATTCGCTTTTCAGCGGGCTGGCATTTTGGAAAGTAACCAGCGAAGCTACAGCCTGTTTTCCCTGTAAATTGGAAATATCAAAAGCTTCAATCCGGCGGGGCAATTGTGCTAAATTCAGGTCGTGCTGCAGGCGTTTCAGTGATTTTGGGATATAGTCAGTGGCTTTGGATTTTTTCAGCAGCAATTCCGCCAGCTGCGCCCGGGCGTTTTTCTCTGCCAGTTGAACCAATCGCAGTTTTTCCTCTCTCACCGGACGGGATATTTTCACTGAGCGACCGCATAGATCGGCGAGCCATTCTTCCAGTATTTTCTGATTGTGAGGATAGACATTGACGCTAATTTCCGCGGGAATGAGCTGCGAGCGGTCGTAATAGCGCTGTAGGAAGGTGGACATGACGTCCGCCAGTTCGGTTTTCGCCACCCGTTCTAAAAAGAATGTATCCCGGCTGAGCAGTTTGCCCTGACGAAGGCGCAGAACAATTGCGGCGGCGGTGTCTTCTTCAACGATCAAACTGATCACATCCCGGTCCTTGAAATCCCTGATTTCCACCGCCTGCCGGTAAAAATAGCGCCTCAGCAATCTGATGTTATCCCGATAGCGGGCGGCGATTTCAAAACGCAGCTGCTTTGCCGCGGTTTCCATTTTTTGTTCCAGATAATCCACAACTTCCGCAGAATGTCCTTTCAGAAAGGTAATTACCTGCGCAATCATTCGGTTGTATTCCGCTGCTGAAATTAGTTGCTGACAGGGTCCCTCACAGTTGTGGATATGATATTGCAGGCAGAGTTTCACTTTCCTGGCAGCAACCGTCGCAGAATCCAATCGGTAATGACAATTGCGCACGGTAAATACTTTTTTGATGATGCGGATTGTTTCCCGGATGGTCCGGGCGTCGGTATAGGGTCCAAAGTATTTTGAACCGTCGTTCACCAATTTCCGGGTCAGAAACACCCGCGGAAAGGGCTCATCGGTGATCCGAACGTAAGGAAAGGTTTTATCGTCTTTCAGAAAGATGTTATAACGCGGTCGGTGCTCCTTGATCAACGTGTTTTCCAGAATCAGCGCTTCGACTTCGGAATGGGTAATGATAAATTCAATATCCCGCACATGCTTCAGCAGGCTCTGAGTTTTCGCATCCTGGAACCGGTCTTCGGCGCTGAAATAGGTCTTAACGCGGTTACGGAGCTGCTTGGCTTTGCCGATATAGATGATTTTCTCATGTTCATCTTTAAACAGGTAGCAGCCGGGGTCTACCGGTGCATTTTCAACTTTCTGATACAGGAATTTGGGAAATCGCGCCATCAATAGTTCAAATTGTACAGCAATGTTACAATCTGATCCTGCATATTGTTCACCATGCTGGTAGGCACCGGATAGTGATTGACCAGGATTGAGAAAAGGTATTCATGCCCGTTCAAAGCCTCAACAGCGCCCGAAAGTGCCCGGACCCGACCAACATACCCGGTTTTTGCAAAAACGTGTCCCGCAGCGTTTGAGCCCTTGAAACGGCTTTTTAAAGTGCCGTCAACACCCCCGATTGGCAGTGAGTCGTAAAAAACCCGATAATGGGGATTATTCCGAATACCGCGCAATATCGTGACAATCTGATGGGCAGTGACCAGATTGTGGCGGGACAATCCCGAACCGTCTACGATAAAAATATCCTCGGGACGCAGTCCGATTCTGGCGAACCACTGTTTTTCCGCTTCAATGCCCTTTTTTGTATTGCCCTCTTCAAAAATCGCAACACCGAGGGTTTTCTGGAGCTGCTCGGCATAGAAATTTTGGCTGACTTTATTAATTGTGCGGATAATCTCCGCAAGGGGAATTGATTCATGGGTGGTAATCAAACGGTAATTATCATAGTCGGGTATTTCAAGGGGTAAATCGTCTATATCACTAATATTCCGGGCAGTTACGCCGTTTTGATTCAGTGTGTATTTAAATGCCGCCAGCGTATAATTAGTGGGATTATCTACTGTTATCCATTCTTCAATTGTGTCGGCATCGGCTTTGATAGTTCCGAAAATCACTGCCGATTCGGTGCCGGGCGTGCGGAAAAAGTCAATCCTGGTGACTGAATCGGGCGATACGGTGACGATTTTATTCTGAATTTTGAGATAATTCATAGCTGGTTTGGTGAAAATGACGGGCGCTGCGCCAATCGAGTCACCGGGAACGATAAATACATCCACACAGTTATCATTGAAGGAGAGCGCCCCGATCGGAGCGGCATAATAGTAAGAGAGATCATCCCAAGCCCAGCTGTATCCCAGACCGGTATCGTCAAAGAGATTATCATCGCCGATGATGGTCCCGCTGATTTCCCGGATACCGAGGGATTTCAGCGTGTCGGTCCACTGCTGGAAAACTGCCAAACGATTACCGTCGTAATGTCTTCCGGATATCGTAGGGTCTCCTGCCCCCCTGACAATCAGATTGCCCTGCAGTATACTGTCTACAATCACCCCGTCAGTAAAAAGAGCTGTTTTATACCGGAAATCCGGACCCAACTGCGCCAATGCGGCGGTGGTAGTAAAAAGTTTCATATTACTGGCGGGCATCAGCAATGTGTGGGCATTCAGCGAATAGATAATCTCACCGGTCTGATAATTTTCGATATGAATGCCAACAATTCCGTTCTGAAAATGGGGCGCATTGACGATACTGTTCACCTGCGATCGGAAATCCCGCACCGCCTGCTTGGCGCAATATTTTGGTGAAGTGCCCTGAATATTTTTATCCACGACCTCTAGATAATAAATTGAGCTGCAATTCAGAAAAAGTAATAAAGTGATACCCAATAAAAATTTGCTGAATCTCATCATTGCTTTTCTCCGGGTTTAATGTGAATGGCGCTGTTTTTCTGGTCCGAAATAGGCTTTCCAAAATTCATCCAGTGTTGTTTCCAGCGTATGAATAATGTCAATATCGGTGCTCTGCTTGGCTTTCATGGCGAGCACCAACAGCTGGTGGCACAATTCCAGCTGCCGATGGTAGTTTGACAATTTGGTCTTGTCGCCTTCTTCGGTCGGTTTGACCCGCTGGGTTAGAAAATACTGACTGACGATATCCTGAAAGTAATCGGCGTGGAGTTCCTTGTTGTTGACCCAGCGGATCAGCTGATTATAATCAACTTTTTTTTCAGCGGATAAGGTTTTGATCATCGTCATTGATTTTTCGATGGTGGCGATGTGTTCCGCCATCAGGTCGAAGCGCATTTCGTCACCGTAAATGCCACAGGGTATTTCACAGTGCGCAGCGACGAGCTGCGGTAAAAGGAATCCAACCAAAAATATAATAACGCCTGTTCTGTTCATCTTAACCTCCCGATTTTTTGTAACAATATAAAGGATATTGGATATAAATAGTAGCAAATTATTGACGATATTTTTCTTTTTATTGGATCTAATTTTTGGCAAATTACCGTTGTAAACGTGAGGTTTCTTAATGAGTTTAATCTGTCTACATAACGCAACGGTCTATACCGGCATTACGGTCCTACCGAAAAGTACTGTCCTCATTTCCAATGGTAAAATCGAGGATGTTCTTTCCAATGAGCGCTTTAAAAAACGCCCGCTGCCCAGCGATGCCCAGGTATTTTATCTGAATGGTGCCAATGTCGCGGCTGGTTTCATTGATACTCATATTCACGGCATCAACGGCTACGATACCGCCGATGCAGACCCCGAATCAATTCTGGAAATGTCGAAAGCGCTGGTGGAATACGGTGTTACCGGCTTCTGCCCCACTCTCTATCCCCAACCGGATGAAAACTTCCTGAAAGCAATTCATGCCGTCGTTTCCGCGATGGGCAAGGAAGAGGGTGCTAAAATTCTCGGCATGCATCTGGAAGGTCCTTTCGTTTCGCCGGAAAAGCCGGGTGTCCTGGCCGGGAAATATATGCACGCGGTGGATATGGACCTCATGCATACATATCTCGAAGCGGCGCAGGGGAATATCGCCATCATGACCGTTGCTCCGGAGCTCAAGAATATGCACGAACTGGCGATAATGGCGGAAAAGAGCGGCATCGTCGTTTCGGCAGGGCATTCCAACGCCACTTACGAGAACATGCTGGAAGGTTTTCAAGCCGGTATTCTGCATTCCACCCATTTCTTCAACGCCATGCGGAGAATCCACCACCGCGATCCAGGTGTGGTCGGTGCCATTATGATCCATTCCAACGTCTCCTGTGAGGTCATTGCCGACGGCTATCACGTCCACAAAGCCGTTTTGGAACTCCTGCTGAGGGTAAAGCCAGTCCACAAAATAGTGTTGGTAACCGATGCCCTGAAACCAACCGGGCAAAAAAGCGGTCCGCTGATCGCAAACGGCGAAGAAGTCGTCCTGGAAAATGGACTGTTTAAGCGTAAATCCGACGGTACTATCGCCGGTTCTGCGCTGACAATGATCAAGGGCGTTCAGAATATGTCCGAAATGGGCATATCATTGCACGATGCGATTCGTATGGCGAGTATCAATCCGGCAAATGTCCTGAATCGGCAGGGCAAAATCGGCTCTCTGATTCCCGGCAAAGATGCCGATGTCGTCGTATTCGATGAAGACTTCAATGTGATGATGACCTTTATCAAGGGTGTACTGAAAAAATTCTCCTAATCAAAAAGCCTTCCGAACGAAAATCCGGAAGGCTTTCTGACTATACAATTATACTATCAGCGAATTTGCGAAATATCGAAGTGTTCCGGTCGTCCGATGGCTTTCATCTCGATTTTGTGCTTTTTCATAGCGCGCTTCAGAGATAATTGTTCGAAAAACAGATAGATGATTGGAATCAGGATGAGTGTCAAAATCGTCGCCAGAGTCAAACCACCGATTACCGAGCGTGCCATTGGTACCCACATTTCGGAGCCGGAGCCCAGTTCCAACGCTAAGGGAATCATTGAGAAAATAGTCGTCATAGCGGTCATTAAAATCGGGCGCATTCGGCGTTTGCCGCCGATCAGGATAGCAACCCAAAGGTCGTGTCCCTGTTTTTCACGCAGTTGGTTGATATAATCCACTAACACGATTCCGTTATTCACCACGATTCCCACGAGTAAGATCATGCCGATTAAAGCCGTTACGCTCATGGTAGTTCCGGTGATGAAGAGCATCCAGACGGCGCCCATCAGCGCCAGCGGCACCGTAAAAATGATGATAAAGGGATCGAGCAGCGATTCAAATTGGGAAGCCATGACCATATACACCAGGAAAACCGCCGCCAGCATCGCCAGTCCCAGCCACATAAAGGATTCCTGTAAATCCTCAGCCGTACCGCCGATCATCCAGCGGAAGTCCTCCGGGAAATTCATATTTTCCAAAGTTTTCTGGATATCACGCGTCACACTCTGCAGGTCTCTGCCGGAGGTCGTACAGGACACTGTAACGATACGCTCCTGATTCTCACGGGTAATACTCTCCGCTGCTTCGCCCACTACGATTTTTGCAACATTCTTCAGCGGGATCGGCTTACCGGTCATTGACATGATGTAGATATTTTCCAAATCCTTTTTATCCTGGCGATAAGCCTCATCGAGCCGGACAATGACATCATATTCGTTGCCGCCCTCACGGAACAGCGTCGCCGTTTTACCCTTGACATTGGTTTCAATGACCGAAGAAACCTGATAAACGGTCAACCCCAAAGCAGAAATCCGGTCCCGGTCGAGCAGAATCTGCATTTCCGGTTTTGGATAGCGATAACTTTTCGTAACATCAACAACGCCTTCGATCTCTTTGATCGCTGCTTCGACCTGATCCCCCAGCATTGTGGCTGTTTGGCGATCATAGCCAAAAATTTTAATTTCGATTTCACTAGCGCCACCCATTCCCATACCACCGCCGCCAAAGGTGATTTTTGCACCGGGAATATCTTTAAACCGTTCGCGTAAAGCATCCTGAATTTCAAAAGAACTCCGTTTACGGTCTTTTACATCGGGCAGTTTGATCCGGATATCACCCTCATTCGAGCCGCCACCGAATATTGCTGTAAAACCTTCTGAAGTACCAAAGCCCACCTGAACATTGGTTGCTTCCGGGACCTCTTCCTTGATAATTTCTTCCAATTGCAGAAATGTTTGGTTTGTTGCGGTTAAAGAAGCGCCGGTTTCCCGCTCGACGACTATCTGAATCGAGGACCGGTCGGTGCGGCTGATAAATTCTCCGCCAACAAAACGAAAAATAAAGAGAGTAGAGACAAGCAAAAGGACTATCGCAATTAGAAACAATTTCTTATGACCCAGAAAATAGTCCAGGATTTTGACATAACGACTCTCCAGATTCTCAACCCCGATGCCGATTTTATTGCTGAAATTCCGGATGAATTTAGTATGACTAATTCGCTTCTCTTTTCCCAGAAACCGCGAAGACAGCAGCGGAATGAGGGTCAGGGCGATTAATAAAGACATCGTCAATGAAAATACGATCGTGATCACCATATCCTTAAACATCACACCGGCGATACCCGGTACAAACAGAATCGGTAAAAAGATCGCAATCGTCGTCAGCGTGGAAGCAATAATGGCGACGCCGACTTCGCTGGTGCCGTCATTGGCAGCCAGGCGGATGTCTTTGCCCATCTCTTTGTGGCGAAAAATATTCTCCAGTACTACAATGGAATTGTCAATCAGCATACCGATTGCCAGAGCTAAACCCGCCATGGAGATGATATTCAATGTCAAGCCAGCCTGGTTCATGACGAAAAATGTAACCACAATGGAGACTGGAATTGAAATTGCCGCGATCAGGGAGCTGCGAAAATGGCGCAGAAAAAAGAAGAGTACGAAAAATGCCAGAATAAATGCCTGATATGCCGTTGTGGTCAGATTATTAATGGAATTCTCGATAAATTCAGCCTGGTTCATTATTGGACTGAATTCCAGACCTGGTTCGATACGCTCCACTATTTTGGGGAGTTCTTTTTGAATATCCCGGGCAACCTGCACCGTATTGGCATCGGATTGCTTCATTACACTCAGGATCAAAGCGTCCTGACCGTTATTCCGGATGATCTCAGTCATATCTTTATACCCATCTACAACCCGGGCAACCTGTTTTAAATAAATCGGAGTTCCGTTTTTATTGCCGACGACAGTATTGGCGATCTGATCCACGCTGGTGTATTCACCGTAGGTTTTTACCGAATATTCCTTATATTCGTCATCAATGACACCGCCGGGAATCTGGAGGTTCTCCATTGCCAGAGTTTGCTGAATCGTCTGGATGGAGATGCCATAGGCGGCGAGTTGTTGCGGATTAGCCAGCACCTTTATTTGGCGTTTCAATCCCCCCGAAGAGGTCGCCGAGGCAACTCCGGCAATTTGTTCGATATTGGGTTCAACCTGCTTTTCCATCAGCTCGCGCATCTCCGCCATACCTAGTTTATCCGATGATACGGATAGAATCATCACCGGCATCATGGAAGGATCGAAGGCGAAAGTCATAGGGTCCGTTGCTTCGTCGGGTAAATAATCACGGATTAAATCCAGACTTTTACGGACATCAATTTCAGCCTGGTCCATGTCCGTTCCCCAGGTAAATTCCAGAATGATGACTGATGTCCCTGTGGTGGAAACGGAGGTAATATTTTTTACATTTTCAACGGAAACAACCGCTTTCTCAAGCGTTCGGGTAAGTGTATTTTCGATATCTTCCGGTCCGACGCCGGGATACTGGGTAATCACCCCGATAACCGGGAAGGTAATGTCCGGATAGAGGTCGAGTTTCAGCGAGCTTAACCCGAAAATTCCAAAACCGATTGCGATCAGATAAACCATCGCAAAGGTGACGCCGCGATTGATTGCTAATTTTGCCAGTTTCATGATTCGATATCCTTACCAACGATGCGAACTTTTATGGAATCTGCGAGATCATATTGTCCCAATGTTACCAGAATGTCATTTGTATTAAGCCCTGTCAGTATCTCAACAGTGCCACCGTCTTCAATGCCGGTCGTTACGAAACGGCGTAATGCGAGGTTATCTTTGACGATGAAGACATGCTTTTCGGTGGTTACTTTCGTATTCGATATTTCAGAGCCAAGGTACTGCAGATTGGTTTTTTCAATGATGGCGTGTGCCGGAATCAATAGGACATCATCTTTCTTTTCGGTAATAATATTGACAGAGGCATACATACCGGGTCTCAGGCGATAATCGGGATTATCAATCACAATTTCCACCTGCGCGGAGCGGGTCAGCGGATTGAGTACGGGATAGACCTTATCAACCCTTCCAGTAAATAACTCATCGGGATAGCTGGTGACCTTAACGAGTACCTTCTGCCCTTCTTTAACCCTAGATATCTCGCTTTCGATAACGTCAATATGAATTTTCAGTTTACTGACATCAATGATCGTAAATGCCGGCATCTGCGGGGAGGTCTGATCACCCAGCTCATAATTTCGAGCCGCGATAATGCCGGAAATCGGTGCTTTGATTTTCGTATTTGCCAGCTGCTCTTTGGCGCTCTCGAGAGCGGCGGCTGCCTGTTTCACACCGGATTTGGCGGATTCTTTTTGGGCTTTCACGGCATCGTACTGCATTTTACTAACAGCGGATTCTTTGTATAATTGTTGAATCCGCTCCCACTCCGTCTTGACATTGTTGTACTGAGCACGGGCTGCCGATAAAGCGGCTTCCGCTTGCAGTACACCCTGCCGGATCGAGACGTCCTTTACAGTTGCCAGAACATCCCCTTTTGCGACAATGTCATTTATGTCGACATACAATGCGGTGATCTGCTCCGGGACCTTGGCGTAGACATGCACTTGCTGATAGGCTTTAATATCTCCTAAAAACGGAATTTTATTTTCAATTGAACCGCGGACTACTCTGGTCACATTGACAGGAATTATTTTTTCTTCTTGCCCGTCGCCGGTCCCCGGTGATTTTCCACAACCGGTCAAGGATAAAATTCCGGTTATCAGAATTGTCATTGTTATTTTCATCATTATTTTCATTCCGAACTCCAAAATCTAAAGTTGATTGATTGCTTTTTTCAGATTGGACAATGCGATATTGTATTCCAATAAAGATTGCTGATAATTCATCTGGGCTTGCTGGACCGCCAGATCGGCATTCAGGACATCCAACTGCGTGCTGCCGCCTTCGGAATACATCAAGCGCGCCAGCCGCTGCGCCTCTTTTGCCTGTTCAATGGTCTTTTCTTGAGTTTGGACCTTTTCTAGGGCTTCCTGCATGGAATAGTACGCTCCTTTGACCTCCAGTTTGATATTGTTAATTAGCGATTCAGCCTGGTGCTCGCTCTCCTTTACGGCGATCTTAGCCTGCTGATATTTGGAGTTGTTTTTCAGACCGGTGAAAAGCGGAATACTGATGCTTATTGATGAATTAAAAGATTTATAGAAATCATCACCCGTAAAGTCAAAATCATCACGCATGCCCTGGTACTGATAAGCGGTTCCAAGTGCGATTTTCGGAATAAAGGCGGCTCTGGAAATGGAAACCTGCTTTTGGGCAATGTTCTTCTGTTTATTCAGGATCATTATTTCCGGTCTTGAACTGAGGGCAATCTCAATTAATTCTTCCAGCGACTTTTCGGTCAGATCCGAGTAAGTAATATCCAGTTTTTCCGTAAATATCAGTTCAATTGACTCCGGAATCCCAAGTACCATGCGCAGGCGCGACTCCGCCAGTTTGAGATTGTTCTTCGCTGAGACCACCAGCGGTTTCATATTGGCAACCTGTACCTCGGCTCTCAGTACGTCAAATCTTGATGATTTGCCGACATTATAATACTTCATGACCTGCGCAAGGTTCTCTTCCGCCGACTGTAAAGATTCTTCCGATACCGCCAGTGCTGATTGCACGAACAGGACGCTATAGTAAGCCGAAGTGACGCTGTTCAATACCGACTGTTCGGTGGTTTTCAGCTGCGACTCGGCAATCACATAGGCAAATTTTGAGATTTGATAACTGTTCCGAATCATCCCGCCAGAATAGAGCAGCTGCTCGTAATTGATCCCATACACAATGTTATTCTCTGTTCCCATTTGGAATTTTCGTTTTCCTCCAGGCATTTCAATAGGTATGTCGAAGGATAAACCAAATGGAGAACCTGGTATTATAAAAGATGAGCCTGGCATATCCATAACTATAGTTGCTAATTCCCAGGCATGTTGAATATTTGAAAAAATATTAATGGACGGGAAAAATTGTGCTCGTGTTTCAATGACCTGTTTCCCGGATTTTTCGACTCCCTCCCGCGCCAGTTTGACACTTGGATTATTTTCCAGAGCGATTTTCCGGGCGGTTTCCAGGTCCAGCTCCAACGTTTCTGCTTGCAGCATAAAAACCGTACATAATGCAGTGACAATCATTATTTTTTTTAACATAAAATAACTCCTTGTAATGTGGATCTATTTTCCGACACCTGTGATCAATTGAGTAAGCAGGGCATTTACCTGTTCCCGGTTCAAAGGCGGGCTGTCAGACATCATCTGGTTCCGGGTAAAAAGGTTAGCGGCTCCGATCAAAGAATATAAAAAGTAGCGGGTATTAATATCACTCCGAAAACTGCCTTCATCAATGCCCTGCTGGATAATTTCCAGAATAATCTTTTCATGTTCGCGGAAATATTTCTGGTGATCGAGTTTGAGAATATTTTTTGCACCATTTAAAAAGACCCGTGACATAAAACGCTTGATATCAACATTTTGACGAACGGGAAAACATCTTATTAAAAATATTTCCTTCAATTTTTCGACAGCGTTTTTATTGCTGTCTTTAATACTCTGCAGCGTAATCCGAAATTTTTCCATGACATAGGTAAAGATTCCCTGAAAAAGTTGCTCTTTATCGGGAAAATAGTAATAAATTGCTGGTTTGCTGACCCCGGATTTTTCAGCGATCATGCGCATTGAGGTACCGTCGTAGCTGTTTTCGCCAAAGCATTCGATGGCGACCTCGATAATTTTTTCTTTAGTTGTTTCATCAGTACTCATTTGGTCTCCTTACTTACCGGTCGGTAAGATAATACACTGCTAAGTTAATTTGCAAGAATTATCTCTTTGATTATTTGTTGGGTGATCGGTTGCCCGTTTTCGGTCAGATTATTTCAAAAATACCTCCTCAACTCCGAGGAGTTGAGCGATCGTCGTCATCTTTCGCATCAGGTTTGTTCAACCACTCCGTGGTTGGAAGATTGTGGTGTTACATCATTGTCCATGAATTTCATTCATGGCTATTCATGTTGAATCCCTGCGGGATTCTGTTTTGATAATTTCCAGGATATGAATAACTCTGGGTGAAACCCGGTGATCCAAAGACCGAACACTACCCCTAACTCCGGTAGGAGTTGAACGATTGTCGTCATCGTCGCTAGGCGTCGGCAATTTATCAACTTTCGCATCAGGTTTGTTCAACCACTTTGTGGTTGGTAGGTTATGGTATGGCATCATTGTCCATGAATTTCATTCATGGCTATTCATGTTGAATCCCATTCGGGATTCTCACCCAGCGATCTACATTATCGCAAAAGAGTAAAACAACTCCGCAGGAGTTAAACG
>DSAS01000106.1 GCA_011046365.1 Fidelibacterota bacterium | reverse complement strand
TCTGCTGGACGCCTATCGAGAAAATCTCGGACCTCACCCGGAATATTTATCAATTGAAGAACTGGTGGACCTATCTTGCGGTACCTGCTGAGATGCTGAGCGACTCGCTGTATTTGAGATTCAGATTTAAAACAGACAATACCAATGAAGACCTGAAATACGGCTGGTTCATCGATGGAGTTAAACTGTTCACGGATACAACCATAGCAACGGGTGGAATCCTGATAATCGGGGATATGCAGCTATCGTCTGAACCAGTCATCGTCTGCGCTGACACCCTCGGTTTACACTGGTCTGTGAGAGACCCTTACCAGACCGAAAAA
Source organism: Fidelibacterota bacterium (assembly GCA_011046365.1). Lineage (GTDB taxonomy): Bacteria > Fidelibacterota > UBA2242 > UBA2242 > UBA2242 > B118-G9. The sequence continues at coordinate 27,754 of DSAS01000106.1, read as the reverse complement.
ACCGCCCGGATCGAATACAAGAACCACATCCACAACTGGGAACAGATTGCCGATTTACCGGGTGATCAAAATCGTTTTACATACAATATCTGGACGATTCCCAATACCAAAGCCGGTCAATTCAGACTTGCGATTTCCAACCAGATCAATACAGTAACCGCACAATGGCCGCATCAGTTCTGGATTCAAAATGATCGCAAAATGGTGATCTCCGTAACGAGATTGGACGGACATCCCGCCAATACGATCCGTGTAGCAATCATCGATTCAACCAGGTTAACGGGGGATCAATACCAGATGGATTTCAGCGTCCCCGACGGCACTTATTATCTGACTTTAACGGATAAGACTAGAGACGTGATCCTCTTTGATCAATTTCCAATCATTGACTTTGACCATGAATTACCGATCGTGGACGGATTCGCCATTGCCTTCGACAATAGCACCATGTTTGGACTTAATCCGGATAAATCCGGCTGGCACAATTCTGATTGTAATTGGAAATACACGGCTGACAAAGAGATACCCACCCGGTATTTCGCCGACTACTCGATCCGGTTTACCGATGATGGCGCGGATGATGTGAACGGAGTCCATGTACCATTCAGCGTTTATAATCTCACCGATCAGCATTATTCGGACTTCCAGATGGCTATCAACAACCCGAGCAGCCAGTACTATTTCGGTATTTATGAAACGATCGATAATCAGAAACAAATCTATCTTGTTGTGCGAATCTATATGTCCACCGGCACAATCTCAATTTCACCAAAATCCGGAGATAACCTCTATCTAATATTTAATGTGCTGATCACCGACGCTGATCCATTTACTTTTGCTGGTCGGGTTTCAGCTCTGACAGAATCAAAAAATATCCCGGAACAATACCGCCTCCTCCCCAACTACCCCAACCCATTCAACCCGTCCACCACAATGCGTTTCGAGGTGCCAGAAGAGACCTTCACCGAAGTCAACATATACAACCTGCAGGGTCAATTGGTCCAAACACTGGTATCCGAAACACTTCAGGCCGGTCAGCATCAGCAGATCTGGGATGCCGGGAATCTGTCATCGGGAATCTATCTCTATCGGATCAGAGCCGGGGATTTTCAACAAACAAGGAAGTGTATATTGCTGAAATAAATTGCATATTAACCCGCACTTTTCTTGTTTTTTCACGCCGAATAATTAGATTAATACGGAGTTTAAAATTACCTAGGGAGAAGTGTTATGCATCGCAGGAAAACAGGACTATTTTTAATCGCTTTATTTTTATTGCCCTTTATTTCGATAGCATCGGATTACGATCTGGAAAGTATTCAAGCAGCCATCCGGCAGTCAGACGCCCGCTGGACCGCCGGAGAAAACTGGGTGACGCAGCTGACCTCGGAAGAACGGCGTATGATGCTCGGACACAGCATGGAAAAACCGCCCTTTGCAGAAATGCTTTATATTGACCTGTCCAGACCGAAGTCCTTTCCGGTGAGTATTGACTGGCGGAATAACGACGGCAACTGGGTCACTCCGGTCCGTAATCAGGGCAATTGCGGCAGCTGCTGGGACTTTTCAGCCTGTGCGCAGGTCGAATCCTGGTGGAAAATTCATAATGCGGATTTAGATTCCATGCCCAACCTTTCCGAGCAGTTTATTTTATCCTGCCATTTTACCGATGGGTGTAACGGCGGGCATATTGGTTATGCTCTCGATTTTATAATGACTGATGGAGTCCCTTCGGAAAGCTGTCTGCCGTATCAGGAGGTAGATGATTCGAGTTTATGTGATACAAAGTGTGCCGACTGGGAAAGCCAGCTGATGACTATTCCAGCCTGGGGTTATGTCACTCTGGAAGAAGGCATTATTGATAATATTAAGGCGGCGGTTCTGCGTCATCCCGTTTCTGCCAGTTTTACTGTTTACGCGGATTTTTACGCCTATAGCGGTGGCGTTTATGAGCATGTCTATGGCGCCGAAGAGGGCGGTCATGCCATCTTAATCGTCGGCTGGGACGACGAGCTCAGCTGTTGGATATGTAAAAACAGCTGGGGACCGGATTGGGGAGATAACGGCTATTTCCGGATCAAATGGGGCGACAGCGGATTGGGTTCCTACACACCATTTATCTTCGAATCTTATATTGAAGGTCCGACTTTGACGACAACCAAAGATGAGTTAAACTTCGATCTGAGGGTTGGTGATACGGAGACTCAAACCTTTTTTGTAAAGAATAGCGGTACCGGAAATCTGGAATTTTCCTGTTATGATTATGCCATACCTCTCGTCTGGCATATTGACACTGCTTACGCTTATGATGGTAAATCCTGGTGGTGTGCCGACCCTGAGCTGGGGGGGTACCGGAACGGTTGGTTGCAGTATCTGCAAACCCCGGTTATTGACCTGAGTGCCAGTTCATCTCCGGTTCTGACATTTATGACCAAATGGGCTATTGAAGATCCTGCCGGCGCCTCTGACGGATATGACGGCTGGGACGGCTGCAATGTCTGGATATCGACAGACGGTGGCGAAAATTTTTCGGTGATTACTCCTACTAGTCCGGCTTACACTTGTACCGATCTCTGGAGCTTTGGTCATCCGGAACAGGGCTGGAATATGGGGCTCGGCATTCCCGGCTGGGCTGGTTTCAGTGACGGCTGGGTGAACGCCGAGTTTGATCTGTCCGCCTATCGAACTAATTCGGTGATCATCCGCTGGGCTTTTGCTTCCGACCAGGGATACAGTACCCCGGATAGCCCGGAACTGCTGGGTTTTTTCATTGACGACATTGCCATAAAAGATGGTTCTACAACCCTGTTTGAAGATTACGCAAACGATCAAAATGCAATGACCCTTTCGGGTGAGGGTTTTGACGTCGCCCCTTGGCTGACATTGAAAAACAGTGGAGGAATGGTCAGTCCCAGTGACAGCGCCGAGGTCAGCGTTATCATCACGACACGGGGAGTTAAGCCGGGAGAATACTATGGTGTTATCCGATTTTTAAGCAACGATAGTACCGATACGGCTCTCCCTACTATTCGGTGTAACTTGACTCTCACGGCACCTGATCACGATCTCTCGGTCAAAGATATCTGGCTACCATATCCCTCTTTCTTTATTCTCAGCAAACTGCAATTCGGCGTTGAAGTTGCCAACGAGGGTTTAAACGATGAAACCGATGTACAGGTTGTCTGCACTCTGCAAGATGGAGGAACAATACTCTATTGCGACACATCCGCAATTGATCTGATTGCAACCGCAGAAACTGGTATAGCCATGTTTAAGCCTATTATGTTTTCCGAACCTTCTGAATTTTCTCTGACTGTTGAGCTAATCAACCTCACCGATGATTATAATAATTACAACAACATAGCCGATTTGCCCCTTGAAGTCGGGACCTATATTGATGGCTTTGAAAACGACTACGGTTTCTGGGAAATGGAAGAAGGCTGGTGTCGCTCCCGGATTATCGATCGCCACAGCGGCGCCTATTCTGCTCAACCGAACGACGGTAGCTATCCCTACGCAAATAATTTAAACTCGAGTATGGTGTTTAAACCCGGTATTGATCTCACCCAGGTGGAGTACGCCACCGTTCGTTATTGGGCAATATATCAAATCGAGAATAATAAGGATTTCGCCTACGCCGAAATGAGCAGCGACAGTGTCAATTGGATCACGATGCAGACCTTTACCGGGATGAATGAGACCTGGAGACAGTACGAAATTAATCTGAAACCGCTCATTGATGAGGGAGCTGAAAAAGCCTGGTTCAGATTCCGTTTCGAAAGCGATTCTTCCGGCGGCGGCGCAGGTATAATTATTGACGATGTCTCAATTTACCCCGAGGCTGCCGTTGCTATTGATCCTAATCAAACCGATACCAGTCTCCCGAAGGAGTATGAATTGAGCCAGAACTATCCAAATCCGTTTAATCCATTGACCACCTTCAATTATGAATTACCCCGGGAATCCAATGTGATTTTATCAGTATATGACGTAAGTGGTCGGCTGGTGAAAACTCTGGTCAATCAAACTCAAGCCGCCGGATACTACACCGTGAATTGGGATGCAGGACGACATAGTTCCGGAATCTATATTTATCGGATACAAGCCGGGAATTTCCAGAAAACCAAAAAATGTATTTTACTGAAATAAGGAAGATTTTCCGGTAAAAATGAGGTGATTATGAAATCAGCAAGCCGGTTATTTTGGATAACCTTAACGATGCTAACCATGCTCAGTGCTCGTACAACCGACCCGCGCGCCCATTATAAATATCAACCCGGAAAAGTTGTCATAAAAACGGCTGACCAAGCCGTAGATGTCAGGTCTATCAAAGCCCTGGCGGGTCGTATCAATCTCACCAAGGGAATGGCAGAGGTAATCAAACCGCTCTATAACCTCGATCGAATCAGGTCCAAATCCGCTGCGGAAAAAGCCGGGATTGAGCGCATTTATATCGTCGAAGTCGGATTTTTTAATGATATTTCCGCACTGTGTGCCCAGCTGAATCGCGATCCAGAGGTGGAATATGCCGAACCGGTTTTTATCATTCCCCAGGACGTAGTACCCAACGATCCGATGTGACCGGATTTAACCCACTTACCTCAAATGAAAGCAGCCGAAGCCTGGGATGTTCACCAGGGAGACCCCTCGATAATCATCTGTATCATTGATTCCGGAACCGATTACACCCATCCCGATTTAAAGGATGTATTATGGATAAATCCGGGAGAAGACATCAACGTTGACGGTGTCCTGACCGCCGCCGATTCCAATTGTGTTGATGATGACGGCAACGGTTTTATTGATGATTTTCACGGCTGGGATTTTGTGAAAAATGTCAGTGATCCTCATCCTCTTGAAGACGGTGATATTGAAGATAATGATGTCATAGATGTCAATGGACACGGTTCACATTGCGCCGGATTAGCCGCCGGTGCCACCAATAACGGTGCCGGTATTGCCAGCATCGGCTGGGGTTGCCGGATCATGACAGCCCGGATCGGCTGGATAGATTCAAACGGCGACGGTTACGGTTTTTCAACGGATATGGCGCGGGGTTTTATTTACGCTGCCGATAATGGCGCCCATGTAGCCAGTCTGAGCTATGGTAATAGTTTAGCGGTTTTAGATGGCGCCGAATACGCTTTCCTGAATGACGTCTGTATTCTCACCTCCGCCGGCAACGTATCTACAGATATTTTTGATCCCCTTTCTAAAGTACCCTGGTGCATCAACGTCGGAGCCGTTGATCCCCACGATGTTATCGCCTGGTATTCCAATTTCGGCGAGTTTATCACTGTTTGTGCTCCCGGCGGCGACCACAACCCCGGTCTCTGGAGTACCACCCCTGCAAACGAATTTAACAACAACACTCTCTATAATTCCTATAGCGGAACATCCATGGCTTCACCGGTAGCAGCCGGCGTTTTGGGATTGATTCGTTCCCAACATCCGGAATGGACCAATGTCCAGGCGTACTACCAAATGGTGGGAACCGCCGATAATATTGACGCCCTGAATCCGGATTACCATGGTAGCCTTGGAGCCGGTCGGGTAAACGCCCTGAGAGCACTGACAGAAACCGTTGTACCGAAACCAAAACTAAAACTCAAGTATGTTGAGTTCAGCGATCCGACTGGGAATGCCGACGGGCTGATCGATCCCGGTGAAGACATTAACCTGGTCCTGCATATCGAAAACCGCTGGGCCGGTGCCGGTCAGGTCACTGCCAAGGTACTTTCCGATAATCCGGCCATCAGCAACGTGACTGCCAGTGTCACCATCGATACAGTGTACGGGATGGAAGACTATCCTTATGATAACACCAATGCCGCTGATCCTCTTATCATTAACATCGCCGACAATATCCCGCCGATGAATATCCCGGTTCATGTGGTCCTGGAAAATACAGTCTTCAGCGATACGTTCAAGGTTTATATTCCGGTTCACACCCAGGTACTGATCGTCGAAGATGTGGACGATCTGGATATCGGCAGCTACTATTTCGATGCCTTCGAGAAACTGGGCATTGCCTATATGCATTACTACCGGACTGAACCGCTTGACAGCGCCCTGATCATCAAATTCCCCGTCGTGATCTGGGGCTGTGAATGGGCCTTCCCCGCCCTGGATGAAGACGACGGGAATGTCTTGGGGTATTACCTCGAAAACGGCGGTAAACTCCTTCTCTCCGGTCAGGATATCGGCTGGGATATGTGCGATGAGGGTGGTGGCAACTCTTACGAAGCCAGTAGCGGTGCCTCAAAAACATGGTATGAAAAATACCTGGCCTCGGTCTACGTCTCCGATGCCGGCGGCGCCAGTCCTCTCTACGTAACACCGGGAACTTCAATTTTCAATGATCTCGAACAGATTAAATTCTTACAGCCGGGACGCGCGGCAAACTCCTATCCCTCTGAAATCGCCCCGACGGAAAACGGCTATTCCATACTCCAGTATGAGAATGGTAACAGCGGCGCCGTGGCTTCCGATGCGCCCTACAAGACCGTCAATTTCGCCTTCGGCGGCTTTGAGGCGATCAGTGACACCATGGCCCGGTACAGGGTTATGCGGGACGTCATTAATCATCTGAACGGTTTTAACGTGAACGTCACCAAACTGAGAAATACGGAAGATACCGGACCGTTCACGATTACCGCGGTTCCGTCAATCAATACCAATATTGCCATTGCCCAGCTCTGGTACCGCTATGATGACGGCGACTGGAGTTATATCGATATGAGCGATGACGGCACAGGCAGCTATACGGCGGATATCCCGGCCATTTCAACAACTGCCGCGGACATCAGCTACTATACTTTTTTCAAACTGGATAACGGTGTTTACAATGGCGAACTAAAACACAGCTTCTATTCCGGTCCGGATATTATCGCACCGATCGCTTCCACAAAGGTGCTGCCCTTCGATACGATTGACAAAATAGGACCCTACCCGGTATCCATCATGATCGAAGACAATATCAGCATTGATACCAATCATGTCTATGTTCATTTTCTGTCCGAATCCATCCTTGAAGATTCGATATTATTGACTTTTGAATATGGTAACATCTGGTCCGGCGAATTTGCCCTCGCTTCAGCCTTGAATGACGGCGATTCGATTCGGTACTATTTTACATTCAGAGATAACGGAGCAGTGATAAATTATGGTCGTTTCCCCGAATTCGGATACTTTTCATTTAAAATACAGGAACAGATTGTTATTGATAATTTCGAAACTTCACTGAGCCGCTGGGAAAACGAAGGGGTCTGGAAACGCTATACGGATCCTACCTCCGTGCAGGAGGGAATTTCCTGTCTGGCGTCGGGCGATGGGATAAAATATCCCACAGAACAGGATGTCAGTATTACCTATAAAAATTCACTCAATCTGGTATCTCGGGAACTTGCAAACATCAGTTTCTCGGTTGTCCAGTGGTTCGATGACAACGGCGATACCGTCTTTTTTGATATCAGGGAGGGTAACGCAGAATGGACGACACTTACGTCATTTTTTGGGACGGCTCTCGTCGTCTGGAAGCACTATGTCTTCGATCTGACGCCCTACTGCGACAGTGGACATGCGCCGATCAGTATCCGGTTCCGACTCAAGTCCAACGACCAGAGTCCGGTTGCCCGCCTCGGAGTCCTCATTGACAATATTCAGGTTCTGACCGACGGTTCCGCCAGTAGCATCGGCGAATCCCTGGCAGCCCCGCTAAAATTCAAACTGCACAGCGCCTATCCCAATCCTTTCAACGCCACCGTCACATTACCCTTCGAAATTCCTCAGCCAGGCAATCTGGAAGTCGTTATCTACGATATTCTGGGTAAAGAGATCTACCACTTCAATCAACATTATCCATTGCCCGGAACTTATACATTAAAATGGCAGGGACGCTCAAACAGCGGCGCAATTCTACCCAGCGGTCTGTACCTGATCAGAGTAAAATTTAACAACCAAATCCACCGTCAGAAAATCATGCTGCTGAAATAATCGGTATAAATTCTGTCTAAAAAAAGGCGCTTGTAGAACAGCGCCTTTTTTATTCATGAAACCAATTGCGAACCGTTTGACCATCCCGGTCTGTTTTGATGATAATGACGTCTTTATTGATCCTTCCGGTATACCGATCAAGCGTACCTGCGACGGCATAGCCGCCATCGAAAGTCTGGATCACAGCGGCACCCGAATTTGTCATTGTCTTGCCGTAATTTCTTGACCATAACTCTGTACCGTCGGCATTTAATTTAACAATCCAGATATCTGAAATACCATAACTGCCGGACTTGGTGCTACCAGTCAGGATATAGGCACCCTCGTTTGTTTTTTTAACCGACTGAATCCGATCCGCGCCGATATCTCCAAACAACCATCGCCGCAACTCATTGCCGTCATTATCAACCCAGATGACCATACCATCACAAGCATCACCAACTCCAGCATTGGCAAATATACAGATACCGCCCGTGCCACTTTCCAGGATAGCGACAGCCGTAAGATAACGCTCGCCAGAAAAGGTTCTGGTCAATTGGATCTGCACGCTTTCATCAATCAGGTACAATATCAGTTCACCGTTGGAGTCGCCAAGCAGCCAATAACTGCCGGTAAACCCGGATTGCAGGCTACTCCACCGTATCCCGGAATTTGAATGGTGTTTAAACAAAGTCCTTTGAAATTCGATCAATCCGACATCTGATAGGCGCACCCAATCCACATAAACACTATCAGCCGAATAGTGACGTTCAATCACGCTGTATAATCTACCCGATGAGCCACGTAACAGCGTTTTAGCAACACTCTTCCCGCCAATGATTGTTTTCCACTGTACAATTCCAGCCGTATCAAGCGCAATCCAGATTGCCTGTTCAGATATATCCAATCCGGCTATAATCGTATTCATATTGTTCTGGACAGATGCGTACGATTTTTGAAAATACGGCATCTCATAGATTGCTTTTTGTCGTCCTAAAAGATCTACATCAATAACAAGTAACCGGGAGCGAATTCTGTCTTTTACATTCATCAGCTTGGTTCCAATGATTCGATAAGACGAATCGGGTAATTCCACCAATTCCTCGCCATACTCATCTCCTGCTCCCCCGGACTGCAGGACAAAGATACGTTCACCTGTAAAGAAGCATTGCACCGGACTGTAAGCCGTGGAAAAACAAATTGAATTCTGCCGGGCAGTCAACTCCGCCCGAACTCGCCAGAAATACCGATTCCTGTCCAGAGTTAAAGCCAGAGCCGTGTCCTGCAATGTGTAACCAGATACGATATTGGACATACCGGGGTCCAGGCTGAACTCCAACCGATAGGCTGTTGCACCCTGCTGTGATTTCCAGAGCAGCGTCAGATTTTCTGAAGATAATAATGCATAAGGTTCCGGATAAACCGGCTGCGGTCCGGATAAATGATCGGGATTCAGATTAACTACGATCGGATCGGATGTCGCAATATTCCCATATTCATCGGCGGCTTTAACATATATCTGATGGGCAACCGACTGACTCCAAAAATTGGTATTCCAATAATATGTATAGGGCTTCTTGGTAACCCTGGCAACCTGAACACCGTCAATAAAAAAATCCAGATATGTGATTGAGCTGCTGTCATACGCTTTCGTTTGAACGGGAACAACGCCGCTTAAATCCTGACTGGTATCTTTTGGATTAATAATAAACACCACCGGTGGGACGATATCGGAGCGAAACATGTCGGTACACCGCATCAGCAGGTTTGATACCAATAAACCCGCTATCAACATCAACCAAATTCTGGCTATTTGGCGTCTCTTGTCAGCCAATCCCATTTTTATTTGAACCCCAATAACAGAGCCATCTGTACCGTCCGAATACGATTTAAATAACTATAAACCAGACTGGCATTTTCTCTGGAAAATACATTCATGGCTATCAGACCGCATTGCAGATCAAATTTATTCCATACAAACCGATAATTCAGGTATATATCTACATCCGCCCGGTCATTCAAGCGGGTAAAAAATGTGGCGCCGCCAGGCAAGCGCGCCAAACTTGTCTGCGATCCCTCATAAAATCCGCGCAGACGGCAAGACAGATTTCCATGGGTATAACTTACATCAGCCTGGTACTTCAGACTGGGTTTATTGGGAAATAACGCCTTATTGCTGATATCCAGCCAAAGACCTCCGACATCGAACCTAAGTCGTTCAGCAAAGATATTGCATCCGATCTTCATATCCACGCCATTAACATCAACCTCTTCGGTCGAATTGGCGGCAACCGGCAGGGCATTTATCACTCCGATGTAATAAATCTTTGACAAATAACTGTTCCAAAAAAGACTCAGCCGGATATCCACCTGGTTTAAGAAAATGCCAAAGCAGTCCACCGCATGATTCCATTGGGCGCCAATTTCCGACGAGATGACTCTTTCCGGATATAAACTGGAACCGCGATACACCGAAATCCGGGCGACATCATTTAAATAGACATCATATAAAGATGGAAACCGCACATTTGCACCGTTATTGACAAATACGCGGTATTCATCTTTTGCCGACTCACCTCTGGTTTCCAAACCGATTCTATAGTTCAGCGCCCGATAGATATCGCTGTTATACTTTTCATCCACATAATAGTACAACGGGTTATCAAAATATCGCTCGGTAAATGCATAATCGTACCGTAAACTCCACACCCAGTCAATAACAGGTAAGAGTCGTGAACCCGTGGTGGTTTGATGTTTGATAATGTTATAAAACCCCGCCGATTCACGCTGAAAATGGCGTTCATCCCGCAGTGAATCAAAACCGACGGGCATGATGTAATCCATAATCAACGCGGATTCAAAATCCGCCCAATAGTATTGCAGCCCGTAACTCAGGGTTAAATTTCTTTTCTTCAATGTCTGTTCGGCTTTGATTCCTTTGATTCGGTCTTCCAGATCGGTCTTTTCAAACCGGGCTTGCATACTATGCGGCATGGTCAGAATATACAACATATAGCCGGTCCCGAAATGACGATAAAGTGCCTGAATGAAAATATTCTTTAATGTCCAAAGATTGCCCTCATATTGCAGGGATACAATCTGCCGTTCATCATCGGTCTCATCCAAGCTGTGAATGACCGACAGAAAGCGATCCATCACCATACCCCGCAAGGTCAGACTGCCGAAATCCGAAAATTTATACGACGAGTGAAAGTTATGAAAAGCCGAAGCAGTGGTTATATCATCGGTTAAATTATCATCAATATAGTTGGCATTTTTAATACTGAGACTGTACCGATTGGTCCAGTTTTGCCACTGTTTATCCAGGGCAAAATAGATCGCGCGGGTGTGATAGTTACCCAGACGACCGGAAAATCGCAACCAGTAGGGCGAATCCTGACGGGAACATAAATTCAACACTCCCCCGATTGCCCCCTCACCAAACATGACACTCTGACTACCCTTGAAAACCTGAATCTCCCCGATATAGTTTACATCTATCCAGGAAATATCCGCAATGTCATCGGACACACTCCGGATCGGTATCCCATCATACAGCACCAGAACCTGTTCGGGACTGGAACCGCGGATTGATACCGTCTGATAACCGGGTGATGCACTCCGAACCTGGATTGATGGCTCCATGCGCAGCAGTTCGCCCAGATTGCCCGGTGCCCGTTCAATAATAATTTCCTGATCAATTATCTGGACATCAGCCGGATTCTCCATCTGATATTTCTGGTAGAATCCCGACACCTCGACCTCTTTTAACATAATCGACAGCGGTTCCAGTATAATTTTGCGGCTTTCCTGAATTTGTCCAACCGTCATTGCCAATTTTTGGTATCCAATATGAGATATATAGACTGTATCACTCTGATGAAAATCACCGGAAAGAACAAAATAGCCATTTTCGTCTGTGGTTGTTCCGATGTTACCAGATTTTAGTGTGATGTTCACCATCTCCAGCGGTTTATCATCGGTTTTGTCGACAATATATCCGTCCATGTCTGCCCCCTGAAGCAGAACCGACAGGCAGAAAACATACGCGGCAACCTGCCAGATCATCGGCTTACGTTGTTAAGAACCGAATTGGGATTGACTATTCATTACTATTATTTTGAGCACCGTAATAAGATGCAAAATCACCAATTATAATAATGATAAAAAAATAAATTACTACAATATTAAAAAAAGGGGCGAATCAGTTCGCCCCTTTTTAGATCCGATATTCAGATGATTTACTTCATTAAAACCATCTTCTTGGTTGAGACATAAGAACCGGCTTCCATATTGTAGAAGTAGACCCCACTGGGTACTTCCAGACCGTTGTCGTCTCTACCATCCCAGTTGATCCGATATTCATTCGCGACCTGACGACTGCTTACCAGGGTGCGAACCTTCTGTCCCAGCATGTTGTAAATCGTCAGACGGACGAATTCGTTTCTCGGAATCGAGTAGTTAATCGAAGTCGTCGGGTTGAACGGATTCGGATAGTTCTGCTTTAATGAAAAAGCTTTTGGAACTGTAGTAACTTCATTTTCAACATCTAACCTACTAGCGTCGAACCATACCAAGAATTTATCAAAGATGTTCAGAATATCGTCGGTATTGCTATAATAGACAGTCGAATCACTCATATCCGCATAATTAAGACAGTAAGGATCAACGGATATATACGCCGCTTTAAAACCAGCCCCTTCTTTTCTAACACCTACGGGACCGTCATTATTATTCGGGTCAGTCAGGAATACAGTAGCATCATCAGTCGCTTCCATATTATCTATCCAGTTTGTTCCGCGCAAATAAGAAGGATCGTAAACTAACTGTAAACTACTATCTTGCATGAGCTGATACATATAACCGGAGATAATATCATCCTGAACCGGATCTAATGGATAGATATCTGTCGTTCCCTCAATAATATCCTGTGGCCCCAACTTCGCGATACCAAGGTAATCATATTCGAAGGATCCTGGTGAAAATGTTGTATCTTTAAAATCAGAAATAACACCATAGTCTTGTCCAGTCACCAACAGACATTTCGGATTATCTGCCGTACCGGTTGCTAGCCAGTCGGCAAAAACCTGACCGTTCGGTACATTAGCCGGATAGAAACCACCGACCCAATAGATTACTTCGTAATTTGCTAATAATTCAGCGGTAGCGGGTCCGTAGCCAAGACCATTCCATTGATCCCACATAAAACTGTCAGACGGACAGTTGTATCCATAAAAATAGGGGTACATATACCCAAAATCATATGGGTGACTCGATGCATCATACAAGAATAAAAATGATGATGTCGCCTCAAATATTGAATATTTTTTGGGTATCGTTTCGGTAACCAGACCTTCTACATCGGTCGCCTGAACATACCAATAAATCTCTGTTCCCGGAGCTTGTCCCGGAATATCACCACTAAATACATCGCCAGAGTGGGTCATACTGACAGATGAATAATTGGCACCACCATCAGTACTGTACATAATTGCTGCTGATGCAACACCGGCTGAACCACCACTCGGGTTATCGTCAGTGATGGTAGCAGTCACTGTTCGTGCTGCGGTGCTAATCGTCGTATTCAGTACGGTCAGATCGCTGATAACCGGACCACGGTCACCGGTATACTCAACATTGGCGCGCCAGTCCCAGATATAGGAACGGATATACCAGCCCCAGTCATCAATGTCCCGCCGTCCAGTAGGACTACTGTTGACATTGTAGAACTTCAGACCGGGCTGTGGTTCAACATCGAATTTTCCGGAGAGAAAACCGATCCGGTGCTCGGTGACGTCGCCGGTTCCCTCGAAGCCGGTGAACTTGACCACCACCATAAAGGTGTCGCCCATGGCAAAGTCATAGGTAGAACCCAGATCAATCAAATTAACGGTAAAAAAACCTTTATCAGCCGGAGTGGGTTCCAGTGCGACGTTGCCGGCGCCAAACATTGGCCAGACCTTCTTGCCCAACGGATCGTAGATCTTACCTGTAATGGCTTCCTCAAGGCTGTCAATATAGCCGCCGTGCCATTCGGCTTCGGTTCCGAATGCCTGAGGACCGTCGGCTGTATCATAATATCCCAACCAGGAGTTGGGTCCGTCGGCGATATCAACTGTACTGATTTCCGGCCAGGTGTAATTGGCTTCGTAAATCCAGACAGCCATACCACCGCCGCTGACATCGGGCAGATCGGACATGTTAAAGGTCAGCGAGTGCAAAGTCCCATCAGCAGCCGGGACAAAGTACGCGGCAAAATAGTCGTCCGTCCAGCCACCGAAGTTGACATTGCCGCCATCGACCCAGATTAAGGTGTCCAGAACGCCCATGGGCAATAGCTGGTTAATCCCTTTCTGTAAGGTCGGATACGACTGGGTTAACTTCCCATCTACAGGAAGAATTTCATTGCTTCGGTTGAATTCACGAGGAATTCCTGCCGAGAGCAAAGTCGTCGCAATCACGAGGATTGCAATTAGTAACAACGTGCGGTTTTTCATTAATACCTCCATTTTTTGTTGTACGTTATCATACGTTGTTCGCTTGCTGTATTTAGAATCCGAATCGGATGCTAAACCATTGATTGTTATCGAAATATGCTGTAACCCGATAGGCGTAGTCAATCATCAGGCTGGCATTGCCGCCGACGGGGATTTTGAAGCCGCCGCCAATCCCCGGACCCCACATATAATCTTCATTATTGAAGACAAACTTATTGTTTTCAGGGTTCTCGGCAATGGTCAAACAGCCTCTCAAATAAGCCATTTTAACCACTTCCAGCTCGGCACCGAACCGGTACTGGTCAAAATTAAAATTGTCATTCACAAAGGAGCCGCCCAGGGTCAGCTTCAGCATATCGCCGACTTTCAAAGGATAGGCAATTCCCAATTCCATCTGGGTCGGTACCTCAAATCCGGAAAGTGGAACCCGCAGTGGTTCTTGGCGCGTCCCCGGTTCAGTACCGGGAAGCACTACCTGTTGTTCCAGGTCGGAGCCATTAAATTTCATATCAGGACCGAGGTTTTTTAAGACCACGCCCATTTTGAATCCGTCCTCGCCGGCTGAATACTGGACACCCGCATCCAGCGTCACTCCGGTTGCGGAAGTATTGATGACCTGTTCCGAAACCAGGTTGAGCTTAGTACCGAAAAATATTCTATCGGTCATTTTCTTGGAGTAGAGTGCTCCGATGACAAAAAACCGTGGTGAAAAGTATTCGCCGGTTCCATCGGGCATATCCGTCGTCGTAATCGGAATATCGCCAAAATTAAGCGTCGTCATTGACAAGCCGAGAGTTCCGGCACGTCCCAATTTTGACGCCACCGCCAGATAACTGACATCAATATCGGCGATATATTTCATATGAGACACGATTACTTCACCATTCCCGGAAATATTCGCCACACCCGCCGGATTCCAGTAAGCGGCTTCAATCCCGGAAATCATGGCGGTAGCGGCACCACCCAATGCCGTTCCCACAGACCCAACCGGAATCAATAACTCCTGAGCTCCGGCTGTTCCTCTGCGACGGGCACTACCCGCTTCTAAGACCGAGCTCATCATTACGAGCAAGGTTGTTAAGACCACAAAATAAGGGAATATCCTTTTCATAACACCATCCCTCTTTATTAAATTAGTAAACATCCAAACGTTCTTCAGGTATAAATACCGCCAGTTTCAAAACACGGTCTCCCACACCTTTCACCTCAATATGGGCAATATAGATCCCACTGGCGACCGGAATATCGTACATATTTCTCAAATCCCACTGCTCAAATGTGGTTCCGCCGAAATTCTCGGACGCACTGTGGTCAATTTTACGGACCAATTGTCCGCCCAGACTAAAAATCCGGATTGTCGTCGGATAGTTCGTCGGCAAATGGGTAAAGGTCACAAAGCGGTCCAGCGGATTCGTCTCTTCCACATTGAAACCGAAGTAGGGATTGGGAAAAACATTGATTGCTTTCAGCTGATCCTTCAGCTCTTTTTTCGTTAGCGAAGAATCCACACCCGGCACTGTGAATAAAAATTCATCCTCACCGGCAGTGACCGGATTCAGAAAATAGAATTCCAGCGAATCGCCCACAGAATATTTCGACGCTGGTGAGAAAAAGATCAGCCAACCGCTGTTGGCATTATTTAACATCGGTTGTAATTCCTTCGTGGGATCATTATCAACATAAAGACCGTTGCCATTATCATAATCGTTATGCAGGAAAATCAACCAGTCGGCTTCAAAGGTTTTTGCACTATCGTTATATAACCTGCCAGAACCGTTAATATCCCAATAGCCGATGTTAATCTGTTGATTCCGTTCAATATCCCAGACTTCAAAGGGAATCGTATCCAGCGCCGGTGCGAAACCCTTCTGAGCCCAGCGGATTGCCTGACTCCCGTTCTCCGTAAAATAAAATCCCAGGTCAGAACGAAGTAAGACCGGATCGGTAATACCGCCACCCATACCGGCATCCCGGGCTAGTGCGGTTTTACCACCCAGTGACTTACCATTACCCGCAACTATCAGGTCATGTCCAACCACCCTATATAGGGTGTAATAAGCATATCCGCCGACCTCTTCACGACTGATGTTATCCCAGTAATAATCCGGGCCATATAATGTGTCTACCTTCACGATATTATTGTTATAATAAATGATCATCGAATCAATCCCGCCGTATTGATTATCCGGCACCCACTCATTGTCGTCATTAAGGTAAACAGCCGGAAAAGTCTCCGAAACGGTCTTGGTTTCCTCTACATTCGAAGTTTGTAAATACTTGTAGTAAACTGTCGGCGGGTCAAAGGAGATATCTTTAACCGTCAATGTGAATCCATCAATCAAATCGGTGGTAAAACTATCCAGTACGGTTGATTTTACCAAGGTATCCTGAATGGCGCTGTTGGCATCCAGTTTACCCATAAACCACGACCCTTGCTTGGCGGTTGAATCGTAGGCAAACCGCACAGCATAAGTGTCACCGGTACACTGCAACGGATTCACAACGGTCGTTGTTATGGTTGCCTGCCCCACACCAGCGCTCTGCTGAGCACTGATTTGATCGCCGGTTTCATACTTCACAACAGCACCGACACCCGGAACATGCGGTCGAACCGTTATCGGTTGTTTGGAACTTTCCACCGCTTTCGGGGCGCGATCGCCGTTATAGGCATAGCTGGTAACTGCAAAATAGTACTTGCGACCATTGATCAGATCAGTATTACCCCGGATCTTATCTTTCCGAATATCCACTCGTCGTGAAATGCCGACATCATTTCCGAATTGGACGGGTCCTTCAAGGATAAGACCGGTTTCCAGATCAAGTCCCATATCCATAATGATTGTCACATTGTTTACGACATCAAAGGTGTTGATTAATGTCCAGGGTCCATTTGGCGATTCGCCCTGGTAAACATTGTAACCTTCAAAATCGTATTCCAGAACTGAGTAGTTTTCGATCGTCTCTGCACCATCACTCCAATCCAGTATGATTTGTCCATCCAATTCATAAGCAGTAACGGACGGTCTGGGCGGACTTGGCAAATTAAATTGGGCATCATAGGCGCCCTGGGCATAATTATCGAAGAATTTCATGGCGGTAATGGCATTCAAATTATTGGTCCCGGCTGCAATTATGATTGCCCCGACAATTTCCTGAACACCCGGCTCACCGACTTGGGGTATTCCATCGCCATTGAGGTCCGTCCATGGTTCCATTGTAAAAGGACCGGAATTCATTAAAAACCGTCGGTCCTGAGGTGTATCATCATCGTATTCTGTATAGCCGGTACGCGTTACCGGGTCACCGGGATACAGAAATTTTGTCGTTTCACCATTCGGCATCACCCACGGATCACCGGTGGCGGTATATCCCCGCATATAGTTGTAAGCCTCCAGTGCAGTTTCGGGATCGTAATAAATCGGGCTGCCGTTTGTATATTTCACAAAGCTGGTCATGGGTAAATTTTTATAATTGGGTATTTCAACTCCCGAGACCAATGCTGTATCACCGGGCGATGGCACGATAGGTCCCTGAAAAAAGTCATACCCGACACAGGGAGGCGTCGTCCCGTATTGCTGATCCACCGGGGTACCATTGTAGCAATATCCAACACTCAAAGTTGTATCACATCCGACATAGTCGTCATTGGCGTCTCCCAAATCCGGATCGGACCACATAGAGATATAGGTCGAATCAATTCGATTGCCACCTTTATTAATCACCAACCACTTGATAAACATTACATTACCTAGCGGATCGGCGCGGTCAAAACCGAAAAGTGTCGTCTGAATCTCGATCCCCATAGGAGAAGAATTGAACACATTGGCATGATAAGCCGGATCAAGGTCGTTGTAGACGCACCAGTGCGTCTGATCCCCGATAAACAGGGGCGGATCTTCACCCTCGATAATCTGACCATCCGGCGGATTGTAAATACCGTCGCCATTGTAATCTTCAAATTCTTCATCAGGATCCCAGACACCATTCCCATTACTATCGGTAAAATATTCCCCGTCATGACCGGGTGCACCGTCGGCAATCGGCCAGTTGGCATATTCACGATTATAATTGGGAGAGCTGGGATCCGGGGAGTCACCTTTATTGATTGACCAAAGCTGATAGCGGGCATCCGATGGATTATCCGGATAGGGGTCGGTCCCGGGTTCAAGAATAATTTTACCCGGTCTAAATTCCGAAGCGTACTCAGCGGCGGCGGTAACAACCTCACCACTTATTTTTCCAGCCACCCACAGTCCACTCTGGAAAACAGCCGTGCGACCACTCCCTTTTGGCCATTCCAAGCCGGCATCACCGGTCATATTATAACTGACGATTTCACCATTATTGCCTACCCAGGCGCGAATCTGATTGGCATCATATTGAACATATTCCAGAGTGAGTGGTTTTGTCAGTGTCTTTTTTGCCTGAGGCGCCTCACCATAGACTGGCACACCAATACCCACAATCAGGAAACAGGTTAATATTGTTTTCATAACAGGGATTCTTCCTTTCATAATTACACCTTTTCCTTATATGTCAAATGTCAAATTTCACACCAAGGCGAATTGTCCTTGGCGTTTCGAAATTATACGGATGATTTACAAACATATTATAGAGGTCCACCCGATTACCCGGCGTATTAGCCCATTGCTTTCCATCCTGTGTAGAGAAATAGCCATCTTCATCGGGTAATCCGGTACCATCGTAAACAGTGCGAACATTTTTCGTATTCAGCAAATTTTGAATCAACAAATAGAAATTGACATCAACATTACCAAATGTTACCGTTTTATCCATTTTCATATCCAATTGATAAACAAACGGCATAACGCCGGAATTCAAAGCGGCAACCGGAGAGTCGGAAGTTTTCGGAAACACCGCACTGTTAATTTCAGTCGGCGTATAACGGCGACCACTTCCGAAGCTAAACACCAGACCGGTACCGAATCGTTTTATCCGGTCCTCATTTGTCGTCCGGAAATCAACAATCACCGAGCCGGTATGCCGCTGGTCGAAATCCAGCGGGCTGGTGAATGTTGGGTAATTTCCGCTCTGCCAGGAAATTTTATATTGCCCGGTAGCCGTCGAACCAGTGCCGTTGGCATACTGAAGCGTATAATTTACCATTGCCTGGATGTATCGGGTACGGCGCAGATTATACGAAAAGGAAAGTCCCTTTACCGTGCCGTAATCTCCATTCACATAAGTGGCATAGACCACCGGGCGGGCACCAACAACATTGCGGACCTGAACATAACCGGTCAACTGCTTGTAATACATGGTGATATCAATGCTTGAATTCATACCGACTTGCTGTTTGAACCCGATCTCGTACGAGGTGGTTTTGACCGGTTCCAGGGACGGGTTGCCCGAAATCGTATAGTTGCCCTGCTGTAAATTGGAAGCAAACCGCAAATAACTAATGAACAACCGATTCAATTGGACTTGCTGGACATACCGTCCGTATTGGGCATGAAATACCGTGCGGTCCGTCACCGGGAAAGCAATTCCTAAACGGGGACTGATGACATGGTAGTCATCTGCCTTGACAAGTTGGTTAACTCCCTCATCATCAAATGGAGTCGGAGAATAGGAACTGTAAATCCCATCTTCATCTTTATAAACGGTTCCGGCAAACTGACCCAGACTGTCCAGAACGATGTTCGTATTGTCCCTAAATCGCATATTACCTGGAGATATATAATCATACCGAAAACCGATATTAAGAATTAAATCTTTTAATTCGACTTTATCCTGGATATATATACCGCCAACTTTCGGACGACGAGGTCCGTCGGGATTATCTTCCAGAGCATCATTTATATACTCTTTCCCGTCATAAGTAAATCCCATATTTTCGCCGTAGGCATTCTTATATGCCTGCTTCCAATAATTGTCAAGATATTCTGTATAGTTGGTGGCTCTTAACCGCAGCGTATTTTGGGGGCTCAGGGCATTAAAGGCTGATTCCGTTAATGGCGGATGTTCAATATAGGTAGAAGCAAGGCGTTCCGGAGCACCGACGCGATAATACCGCACAGTATAGCTTCGGATTTCTCCACCGACTCGCAGCTCATGGTTACCCTGTTGACTTTTTAGATCAATATTTCCACCGATATAGGAAGTTTCATTTTTCTGAAAATTGTTCCATATAGAAATTGTCCCGTTTGGATAAAAGTTTGCATAGGAGCTCATCTGTGCTGTACTGGGACCCGTGTAACCATTGGCATACAGATAGGGCTGCGTAATTAACCAGTAATACCCATCTTTCTGGAAATAGTCGTATTTACCGGTATCCGCAAGGGCTTTTTCGTAAGCGGCTTGTTGGCTGGGGGTCATATTAGCTGGATCATAAATCGGGTCAGCCCCCTGATAGATTTCTGCATACTGGTAAGCGGGTAGCTGTTTTGTTCCGTATTTCAGGAGTTCATCCCAATATTTGACATGTCCCATTGCATACGCATCTTTGAAATAACTTCCCTGGATATTCATCAGGGTTTTATTACTAATGGTCCAGGTTGTCCGGGCATAGGCTGCGTACGTCTTGGTTTTCCAGAGGGGATTATTCTCCGCATTAAAAGGGGCATAACTATGGATATACTCCCGAAATGTCTCGGTCGTAAAGTTACCCCCAATTTTTACCCGCAACGGATGCAGGTTAAAAAACACATTTCCGGCACCGTTCCAGGCGGAAGACTGATTGTATGGAAGTGGACCATAAACTGATTCTACTTCATATTCCCCATAATCTTTTAAACCATTACCGTTTAAATCACCCAAATATGTTGCTTTTGGATGCGGTGCGACGCTGGTACGTCTATCGCGTTCAAACCGGCGCTCCAGACTCCCGTATATCCGAGTCTTCTCACCAATCGGACCACCACCGGCTAAATTATAGAGATTGTACCCATAAGAGTAGGTCCCTAAATAAGCCTTTTCTTCTGAAAGAAATTCATCGGTGACCGCTTCACCGGCGAATGTCCACTTTTCACTACCAATTTTAGTGCTCAGATTAATCAGTCCGGATGTCGCATTGCCGTATTCAGCGTCAAATCCACCCGCCTGATAACTCATCTCTTCAATTGCCGACGAAGATATCTCTCCGGCTTGCGCTCTGGTTTGACGGTTATAATCATTTACCTGGTAAACACCGTCTACATAGTAGGCGACCTCTTCAACACGACCACCACGTATATGTAACTGATTTCCAACCTTAACTGCTCCTGTCTGAAGAGCCGCGATATTCTGAACTTCTCTCATGGGCAGGTTTTCTAAATCTTCGGCACGCACAACCCGACGTTCGTTGGTGGCTTTGGCTTCGATAATCGGACGTTCGGCAATGACAATAACTTCACGACCCCGGATTGTTTCTGTTTCAAGCGGAAAATTCACGTCAGTGGTAATATCCACGGTTACCCGGACATTCTGGACAGTCATTTTCGCATAACCGATATAGCTGGCTTCCACATCATACAAGCCCGGAGGCACATTTAGTATAAAATACCTTCCGTCTGCTCCCGATGCGGCACCGTACATTGTTCCTTTCAGGACGATATTAACGCCCATAAGCGGATTTCCAGTTTCTTTATCCGTACAGATACCCGTTATCTTTCCAACTGTACTCGCCAGAAGGAAACAGGGAAATAGTACAACTAAGAAACAAGTTAAGACACGCCGTGCCATGCTAATCCTCCTTCTTACGATATATAATTTTATACAACCTTACAAACCCACATTACTCATTAATCTAAAGATTTTACTTTTCCTTTGTCAAGCTTTTTTTAAGATGAAGCACTTAAATTTTTTAAGCGTTTGGAGAGAACATCATCTATAATGCCATAGGCAACCGCCTCCGCTGATGACATGAAAAAATTGCGGTCTGTATCCTTCTCGATTTTTTCATAAGGCTGCTTTGTCAGACCTGCCAAAATCTCGTTCAATTTTTGTTTGATCCTGATAATTTCCGTTGCATGAATCTGAATATCGCTGGCTTGACCCTCGACTCCGCCCAGCGGCTGATGAATCATAATCCGGGCATTCGGCAAGGCATAGCGCTTGCCCCGCGTCCCCGCTGCCAACAATATCGCCGCCATACTGGACGCCTGACCGATACAAATCGTGGATACATCGGGCTTGACAAACTCAATCGTGTCGTAAATTGCCAGCCCGGCAGTAACGGTTCCCCCGGGACTATTAAGATAAATTGAAATGTCTTTTTCGGCATCCTCCGCCTGTAAAAACAGCAGCTGGGCAATCACCAGGCTCGCCACATGATCATCAATCGCCGATCCCAGAAAGATAATTCGCTCTTTCAGAAGACGCGAATATATATCGTACGCCCGCTCACCCCGCCCGGTCTGTTCAACGACCATGGGAATGTACATTTGATCCGTAATGCTTCTTCTTTTCATCACATATTCCTTTTACGGAATTCCTTGGTGGAAATTTTTTCCTTTTTAACCCTGGCATATTTTTCCAGATGATCAAAGATTTTTTTCTCAAACAGATCGTTCTCCAGACGAGTCCGGTTTTTCGCACCGCTGAAATAATTGCGGACCATTGGTTGCTTGTCCTCGGCGTAACTCTCTACCAATTCCTGTACTTTCTGTTCCAATTCTTCTTTGGCAACCTCAATATTCTCAGCGCCGGCGATCGCCTGTTCAATCAAAAACCAGCGAACTTCCCTTTCGGCAAGGGGGCGATACTGCTCCCGCAGCTTTGTCTCCTCAATTTCATCGCTATCGTTTTTCTCCTTAATATCCGCTATAATATTTTCGAGTAATCGGTCAATTCGGGACTTCGGCACCGCTGTCTTGACATTATCCAGAAAATAGTCCGAGACAGCCCGCTGGAATTCTTTGACGCTGCGGCTGTCCCACTCAGCCTGCAACATTTTTTCCACCTGAGCTCGTAGTTCTTTAATATTATCCATTGTCTGATAATGTTGCTTAACAAAATCGTCATTCAGTTCCGGCAGGCGACGCTCTTCTACACGCTTGACCGTAACCAGATAATCCACCGATTTGCCTTTTTTGGGTTTTAATTTAATCCGCAGCTCATCACCGGTTTTGGCACCGATCAAACCCTCGCTGCCGGGTTCGCCGAATATCCCTTCACCGACTTTTATCAGCCGGTCGCTGACCTTTCTCCCCACCAGCGGAATGCCACCAGAATCAACTTCCTGCAGATCACAAAGGATATAATGCCCCTCCCTGGCTCCGTCGTCTATATTGTGAACCTCGGCAAAATGTTCCCGAATATCCTCAAGGTATAAATCCACATCCTCTTTGTCAACCACATAAACCGGTTTCTTGACTGTAAATCCACTCTTATAATCCGGCAGATCAATTTCAGGATCGGTTTCTATGGTGATCTCATAATAGAAATTTTCCCCAAAGTCAAAGTCCACGGCGCGCACTTTCAGGTCAATATACGCGTTAATTCCCTGTTCCTTGAGTACCTTTGTATAGCTCGACTCAACCACCGCATTGGTAAAGTCGTAACTTAACCGCGGCTCCAGCAGTCGCCTGGCTATCTCCGGGGGCACCTTTCCGGGTCGAAAACCGTCAACCTTTAATCCTTTACGCAATTTATTTAAGGTATCGTTATAGTGTGTTTCTACTTCATTCCAATCGAAATCAACCCGGATTTTCTGCTCGACATTGCTGATTTCTGTAACCGTGACCTTCATCCTGTTCCTTACCTGTTTTCAATTAGACAATTTCTGCCGCCCTGCCAAAGTCCAGTACCAGAGGTGGGACTCGAACCCACAATCCGCGTGAGCGGAACCAGGTCCTAAGCCTGGCGTGTATACCAATTTCACCACTCTGGCATATGCTCTCGCGACGGCTTATCCGTCCGCCTCCCATAATCCAAAGAGCATTGTAATTTACAGAATCCGTTCAAATTTCAAAGGATTCATCAGTCCCCGACAGTCTTTTCAAATCGCCCTATTTCAGAAGGATCATCTTGCGCATCTGAAAATTATCCCCAGCTTGCAATATCACAAAATATATCCCGGACTCCACCGGCTGACCGAAACGGTTCTGTCCCTCCCAGCGCAGCCGGTATTCTCCCGCCGGATACCGGTCATCCGCCAGTCGGATGACCTCCTGTCCGAGCAGATTGCATACGGTCAGCGTTACCTCCGCCGTTTTCGGCAGATCAAAGCGGATCGTGGTTTGAGCATTAAAAGGATTGGGATAATTGGAATACAATCTATATTCGGTAGGTTCCAGAATCGGTCGCTCTTGTGTAAAAACAAATGTCGAGTCAATGAAAACCACGCCCCCCTGCGCCTCTCCGCACATACTTCCGGCATTCTCGTCGGACACAACAAGATTCTCAATGGAGACCGGATATGGACCCGGCTGAACCTCAGGATTGATTTCTATTTCCATATCCAGCGCGTATTCCGCACTGTCGGGAAGCGGAACACCATCGGTAGCCAGTGCCAGGACCCTGGCAGCACCGTTTTCCATTTCCACACAGCTGATATCCCAATGTTCCCCAAAGGGATTTTGACACGAAAAAACCTTGAAAATATCGGCGGAATCAAGTATATCAAATTGAAATCCCGCGACCGGAGACCAGGTATACATTAATATGCTGACCCTCTGTGTCTGGTCAGCCAGGTTCAGTGTATCATTTTGAACACTAAACTGAACATCACACTCCCGGATCATCAGGTAACCGTATGCCGTCTCTGTGTGCACTATTTCTCCGAAGGGATCACAGATAACCACTCCGCCAAGTGCTATCGGGTAAACGCCGGGCATTACATCGGCGTCCACAGCCACGAGCAGGTCGAGCAGCTTGTAGCTCCCGCCCCCCAAACCGGCTAAATGTTCATCATAACCGATCACTTTTATTGTGCCGTTAACCAAACATCCGGTCGCAATCCGCCAGACATCTGCCCGCAGAGTCTGATCATTGATCCGAACATCCACCACCTGAAAATCCGCCCCTGTTTCAGGAGTAAGAAACTGAAAACCGCCAACATTTTCGGAGCCGGTCAAATACAGAGTCACCGCCACTGTATCACCAGGATTGGCGAATACCGACCCACATTCCAGTTGCATTCCAAAGCTGGGCAAAAAGCCCGCCAATACGCCGCAAAGGGCAACAATCAAAAACCGGATGATTCTGGATTCAGACATTTCTGCCATGACAATATTTGTATTTTTTCCCGCTGCCGCAGGGGCAGGGATCGTTGCGTCCTACCTTTTGACCCACATGAACCGGCATCTGTTTGGCAGGTCGGTTGCCTGCCTGCACGGACTGGAGTTCCTGTTGCTGTTCACTCGCACCGGCTGCCAGTCCCAGACCGGTTGAGTCCTGGTGCTCCAGGCGAAACCGTTGCGGACGACGCAGCTGCTGCTCCGGTTGCGGGCCGCCGAACTGCGCCCGGAAGCACATCCGCAGCGTCTGTTTATTGATATCGTTAATAATCTCCACAAAGGCTTTGTAGGCTTCGCCTTTATATTCCAGCAGCGGGTCTTTCTGTCCGTAAGCGCGCCAGTTGATACCCTCTTTTAGTTGATCCATGGAATAGAGATGATCGCGCCATTTTTCGTCAATGGTGCGCAGAGTGACAAATTTTTCCAGATAACGCAGCTGCTCAGTACCCATGTACTGCTCCTTGCGCTCGTAATAATCACGGGCACGCCGGATAATTTCCGCTGCCACGTTTGTTTCATGGGCATTGGAAAGTTCATCCGGTGACAAATCAATGCCCAGGGTCCCTTTCAATTCCATCCGGAGATTGTCCCAATCCCATTCCTCGGGGAGCAGTTTGGGATCGGCAAATTCATTGACTATCTCATCCGTCCAGTCTTGAAGAATGTCAAATATTTCGTCTTTGATATTCTCCTCCTTGAGAGCATAATTGCGCCGGTCATAAATAATCTCACGCTGTTGATTCATGACGTCATCATATTCCAGCAGATGTTTACGAATACTGAAATTCCGCGCCTCGACCTTTTTCTGTGCCCGTTCAATAGAACGGGTGACCATAGGATGCGTAATGACCTGCCCCTCTTCAATCCCCATTCTGTCCATAATGGCGGCAATCCGCTCGGAATTGAACAGCCGCATCAGATCGTCTTCCAGCGAAAGGAAAAACCGCGATGCGCCGGGATCGCCCTGACGACCGCTGCGTCCACGCAACTGCAGGTCAATCCGCCGGGATTCATGCCGTTCGGTGCCGACAATATACAAGCCACCGACCGCTTTGACGCCTTCACCTAATTTGATATCCGTACCGCGCCCCGCCATATTCGTCGCAATGGTTACCGCCGACCGCTCGCCGGCGCGGGCGACGATCTCGGCTTCCCGCTGATGCTGCTTGGCATTCAGGACATTGTGGGGAATGCCCCGGCGCTTCAGCATCCGGCTAATGGTTTCCGAAACCTCCACGCTGATGGTTCCCACCAGCACCGGCTGACCGCGATGGTAAGACTCTTCGATCTCATCCAGAATGGCATTGTACTTTTCCCGTCGGGTCTTATAGACCTGATCCTCGTAATCCTTCCGGATACATGGTTTATTGGTGGGAATAGCCACCACACCCAGTTTATAAATATCCTCAAATTCAGCCGCCTCGGTCAGAGCCGTACCGGTCATACCGGCGAGTTTATCGTACATGCGAAAGTAATTTTGAATCGTAATGGTGGCAAAGGTCTGGGTTTCCGCCTCGACCTGGACCTTCTCCTTCGCCTCGATCGCCTGATGCAAACCGTCACTATAGCGCCTGCCCGGCAGAATGCGACCGGTAAATTCATCAACGATCAGCACCTTGCCGTCCTGGACGACGTACTCCACATCCTTTTCATATAATGTATACGCCCGTAACAGTTGCGAAATATTGTGGAAGCGGTCCGATATCTCCGAATGTTTCTGATCCAGTTCCATCTTTTTCCGCTCTTTTTCCGCATCGCTCAGTGACTCATCTTCATCAATTTTTACAAACTCCTCGGCAATATCGGGAATTACCAGCTCGTCCACTTTGACACCCAGCAGGGCGGCTAATTTTTCCTCCCCTTTGGGAGTCAGGGTGATATTGTGCTGCTTCTCCTCAACGTAATAGTACAAATCTTCGAAAAACTCGTCCTGGCTGATTGACTGACCGGTTTTCGCATTGGTCAGCAACAGAAATTCCCGCTCGCCCTGCTGTAATAGGCGTTGATAACCGGAATCTTCCAGCAACTTCCGCAGGCGCCGGTTCTTGGGCATGCCCTGGGAAGCCACATACAGTTTGCGGGCGATTTCATCCGGTTTTTTTA
>DSAS01000077.1 GCA_011046365.1 Fidelibacterota bacterium | reverse complement strand
GAAATACTCCAGCAGCTGGGGCTACCGGCAGGGAGTATCACTGGAGCGAATCAATCCCTTTACAGACAGCAATACGGCGCACAACTGGTGTTTGTCAACCGACTCCAGGGGAGGTACGCCGGGTGATATGAACAGCCAAATGATCAAAACTGACGATCTGGCGCTCGATACAATCTATGTCGCAACGGAAAAACCGTTGCATAATGCTCCGTTTGAAATCGAATATCGGGTTAGCAACAGGGGACTGGCAACTGTTGAATCGTATTCTATTTATATAAAAATTTCGTTGCCGGCGGATTTTGACGGAGAAGCCTTTCTGATGGACACCATTCTCTACTACGCGACCTTCTTACAGACCGATTCAACAGAGACACAATCGCTGGTGGCGGATTCGATTCCGGGCGGTGTCTATAACATCTATTGCGAAACTTTTCTCCAGGGCGACGAGCAGCCGGAAAACGACTGGGGCGGCTGTACCCTTATCGTCGGTTATCTGCCGGAATGTCTGATCATTAATGAGGTAATGAATATTCCCGAATCCGGCGAGCCCGAGTGGTTTGAAATCTATAATCCGTCCGATTTCGACGTGAATCTGAATCGCTGGTCTTTGCGCGACGCCGGCGGCGGATGGCTGACGATTACCGATCAGACGACTGTTCTCGAATCTTTCAGTTTTCTTATTATTGCTGCACGGCAGGATTTTCTGCAATCCTATCCGGAATTCATGGGCAAGCTGCTTGTTCCTGAGAAATTTCCAATACTGAATAATTCCTCTGACTCGCTTTTTCTGGCTGACGGTACGAACCGTATGGTCGAAAAAGTATTTTTCAATCATGAATGGGGCGGCAGTTCCGGGATCAGTATCGAAAGGAGAGACCCGAATTCGCCGGCGCTCGATGGGCTGAACTGGGGAAGCTCGGAACACGCCTGGGGTGCCACGCCGGGCTTTCGGAATTCTATCCTGAAATACCGCTATGATCTTGCCATAATGGATGGCAGCTTTCAATTCAGCGAATCGGTGTTGGCACCGGGCGAAAAGACGGTTTTTAAATTAACGATAGTTAATCGGGGAACTGAACCAGCGGATCAGGCTTGGATTGAATTGTATCACGACCGAAACCGGGACGGAACGCCAGCTCCGGCGGAACAGGTTTGGAGCAGCGCTGCCATTCCGGCGCTTCAGCCCGATTCCGGCAAAGTGATCACGGGTGAAATCTTTGCTGAAATGCCCGGGCGGAACCGCTACATCGCGTTTCTGAAAATGGACCGTGATGAAGACTTGGTTGATAATTTTGCCAGTGCTGACCTGCTGGTCTCTTTTCCTGAAAAATCTCTGGTTCTGAACGAGTTTCTCGCCTATCCGAATGCTGCCCAGACGGAATTCGTCGAACTGGTTAATCGGAGTGAAATGGACATCAATCTTGATGGTTGGTATCTGTATGACAACCGCAGCGCCGGACAAATTTCCGGTGATCTAATTATTGAAGCCGGTGCCTACCTTGTCATTACGGCGGACAGTCTTTTGTTTGATCAATTTGTCATCGGGGATAGTTCGGTAGTGATCGTTCCGTCGAAATGGCCGGGACTGAGCAATAACGGCGATAAGATTGTGATCAAGGACCTGACCGGACAGACGATTGATTCGCTTGAATATAACGACCAGTGGAACATAAAGCCCGGTATTTCACATGAAAAACGGCTGCCACACCATGCCAGCGAGACTGTTGAAAATTGGTCCTTGTCCACCGACAAACAGAGTGCAACTCCCGGCTATATCAACTCGATTACGCCGCGTGTGTACGATTTGAAAATGGACTCCGTTAAAATTTCCAATTACGACAATGAAATTGAATCAAAAGCCAAACTACTGTGCTGGTTATCAAATTGCGGACAGCGCGATTGTCCCGCTGCCGAAATTTGGGTGCGTTCGAATGACCAATTGATCGCTTCAGAGACGATCAGCGATATCGTTGTCGGTCAACAGGACTTTCTTGAGTTGGAGGTTGGTCCCTTTGCATCAGGAATTCACCGCCTGGATGTCTTTATAAACTGGGCAGAAGACCTGAATCATGCCAACGATACCCTCCGGACTGAGATCAGAACCGCCTTTCAGCCTGGATCGCTGCTTCTGTCGGAATTCATGGCGTATCCCAACGATGTGATTGCTGCAAACAGTCCCCGTTGTGAATATATTGAAATATATAATCCCACGGGCAAAATACCGCTTAAGGGCTGGTCGGTTTGCGATGAGAATACGGCGATTTTAGCCGAGATTCGAGAAGCGAAGACGATCCCTCCGGGCGGCTATTTTGTTCTCGCCGCCGACTCGACGATTTTCAACTATCCTGGTGTAAGTCCGGAGAACACATCCGTTCTGGAAAAATTTCCGACACTCAACAACAGCGCCGATGAAATCTACATCAAGGATGTCATTGGTCGGACAATTGACAGCCTGACCTATACGGCGCAATGGGAAATTCTTCGGAATATCTCCCTGGAAAGAATCCGATTCGAAAATCCAAACACACTCAGCAACTGGCGGCTTTCGACAGCACTGGCGGGTGGTACACCGGGGTATAAAAATTCCGTTGCGATTGACGAGGAATTGGCGAAACCGGGTATCAGAGTTGAACCGAATCCATTT
The DNA here is from genome assembly GCA_011046365.1 of Fidelibacterota bacterium. GTDB lineage: Bacteria > Fidelibacterota > UBA2242 > UBA2242 > UBA2242 > B118-G9. Next base: position 27,465 of record DSAS01000077.1, on the reverse strand, counting down.
ACTCCCAATGGCGACGGAATTGATGATGAGGTAGCGATCATTTACCAGTTGCCGTTTCCCAGTGCAAATGTGTCGGTGCAGGTCTATGATATGCTGGGGCGCCTGATCTGTGAACCCGCCCGTAACCTGATCTCATCATCCCGTGGGGTGATATACTGGGACGGTAGTAGTCAGTATGGCAACCGGGCGCGGATCGGGATGTATGTCGTCCGCTGCTCGGCTACCGACCGGACCAGCGATAAAACTGTTGGATACGTCACAACTGTTGTGCTAGGGCGGTGAGGGAATTGTAAAATACTCTTGATTTTGTGAATCTCCCTATGTAACATTCATACCATGTTATTATCTAAAGACTAATTTCTAAGGGAGGATTAAAGAAATGAAGAATGGTCTTATTATCGCGATAGTGATTTTGTCCTTGATGGTTTCTGTTTCTGCTCAGGAATTTTCGATGGAACAAGTGAAAGAGTTGGTAGAAACCAACGGCAAAAGCTACTTACAGCCATTGGTTACTGGCTACGGTGCAGCGATGAATACGGGATTGTACAATACGGCAAAAACGCATAAATTACTCGGATTTGATATCGGTATAAAAATGGGCTTGGGAATCGTGCCGACTGGTGAGCAGTCTACCTATGATTTTGATGTTTCGGTTTTGGATAATATTCCGGTAACAGTTGGTGAATACACGCTTGATTTAGTGCCCGCAAATTTATTTTCCAACACAGAGACACCGACAATTCTTGGTGGGAATGCAGAACCGTTTGAAGTAGATCAGAGCTACATCGAGCAAACGCTTTTTGATGCCATTAAAAATGAGCAGAGCCTGTCTGACGATCAGGTAAATGGAATTATTAGTGGAATGAGCAGTGATATTTCAAACGCGGTTGATAATATTAACGTTTCTTCCATTCCGGGATTAAAATCAATCAGTGCACTTAAAGATCTGGAAAATCTGATTTTCCCGTTTCCGATTTTGCAGGCAAGTGTTGGATTGCCCATGGGTATTGAGCCGTCTATTCGCCTGATTCCGGCGATTTCCATACCGGGTGATCTGGGTGACGCGCTGGGTGAAATCTCCGCCTTTGGGGCAGGTTTAAAAATTGATGTGGATCAGTTTATTCCGATTCCGCTCTTCCCGGTTGACATTGCCGCCCAGGTTTATTATCAGAACTTTAAGATGGGCGATATTCTGTCGGCTAATAATATGAATTTCAACATTCACGCCAGCAAAAAGCTGTTAATGTTCACGCCTTACATGGGAATTGGCGTGGATAATACATCTTTCACCGCATCGTACAAAATGGGCGATGGCGAGAAGCAGGATTTTACAATTAAGGGCGATAATAAATTGAGAACCACCGTCGGTCTTAATATCAAACTTCTTGTTCTGCAGATCAATGCCGAATATGCGATGGGAGAATACAACTCCGCAGCTATTGGGGTTGGATTTGCTTTGAGATAATTAATATATTGTAAATATTATATATGGGGAACATTTTCGGGTATCCCCCTTTATTATTTTTTCCGATTCAGGAATTAATTAGTTAATTTTAATCCAAATTTTAAGCGAGGAGAAGAATTTAGTATGGACAAATGGACGGGAACAATCATCGGTGGCGGGATCGGCTGGGCGCTATTCGGTCCACTGGGTGCTTTGCTGGGCGCCTACATTGGTAATATGGTTACGGAAAACCGGGTTCGTAGTGGTGCTATCCCGCGGCAGTCGCTTTACGGGAACGGTTCTCCTTATGGCGATACCCGCGCCGGCGATTTTGCGGTGGCGCTGCTGTCACTCTTTGCCTATGTTAGCAAATCGGACCAGACAGTGCGTTCGTCTGAGGTTCAGTATGTTAAGGATTATCTTATTAAAAAGTTCGGTACCCAGAATGCCCGCGACCTGATGTATCTGTACCGCGAAATTCTGAAAAAAAATTACGACATTCATGGTATTTCCCGCCAAATCAGCCAGCACATGGATTACTATTCCCGCCTGGAGCTGGCACATATCCTTTACGGGATTGCCGGCGCCGACGGTGTATTTAAGAAGGTAGAACTGGATGCTATTCAGGAGATTTGTTCCGGGCTTGGAATTTCACCCGGTGACCAGAATTCCATCAAATCCATTTTTGTTAAAACCAACGATCAGGCTTATGCCATTTTAAATGTATCGCCCCGGGACGATATTGAGACGATTAAAAAAGCTTATCGCGAGCTGGCGGTTAAATACCATCCCGATAAAGTTTCCAATCTGGGTCCAGAAATTCAGGAGCTGGCGGAAGAGAAATTTAAGGCGATCAATGACGCTTATCAGCAAATTCGCAAAGAGCGGGGATTTTAGAACCTTTTTAAAAATATGGATACCGGATATACGATAGTTGATCTTGCGATGGATATGCGAAATCTCCAGAGAGCGCTGTTACACTTCAGCGAAATTGATTCGACCAACCGCTTTCTGCTCGATGAAAATGATTATTCCGGCGGTACTGTGGTGCTGGCAGATTACCAGAGCGCCGGACGGGGGCGTTTTGGGCGGATATGGCAAAGTTCCCCGGGGGATGCGCTGCTGTTTTCAATAGTGTTGAAAGAGAAATTTTGTGATTTCAGTCTGTCGGTTTATCCCCTCCTGTCTGCCGTGGCGGTATTCAACGGGCTTAACAGTGTTTTGCCGGAAAGCACCCGGCTTACCGTAAAATGGCCCAACGATCTGTTGCTGAATGGTAAAAAGGTGTGCGGTATTTTGGCGCAGAGCCGGATGAAAGGTTCGAAGTGTGAAAAGTTGGTCGTTGGAATTGGGCTGAACGTCAATCAGCCGCCGGAATTTTTCCGAAAAGATTTGAAAAATGCTACTTCCGTTTTTCAGGAGACCGGCAAACTTTGGAATCGCTTTGAGATATTAAAACGGGTTTTGGAGGAAATGGACCTCCTCTTAAATATATTGCAGGATTCCGGAGAATGTTCTATTATTCAAATGTGGCAGCGAGCGTGTGATTCTATGGGGCGGAAAATTGCCATTGACGACGGGCGAAAAATAGTGGAAGGGATTTTTACCGGGATTGCGGAAGATGGGGCATTACAATTGAATACAGGTTCGGGAACACACATATTTTATGCCGGTGATGTAACGGTAGTAAAGGAGTAGGGAATGTTGCTGGCAATTGATATTGGTAATACGAATACCGTCGTTGGAATATATCGCGATGCACAGCTGCTGGAGAGCTGGCGCTTGGTCAGTTCCCATACCCGCACGGCGGATGAGTATTGGATTATGGTCAGGCAGCTTTGTGTTTCTGCCGATATCCCGACGGAGCAGATTGACGGTATTGCCATCAGCTCGGTAGTGCCGGAACTGACCGACAGCTTTACGAAAATGAGCCGCATTCACTTCGACCTTGATCCCTTGATTGTGAGCAGTGAGCTGAAGTTAGGGCTTGACTTGCAGGTCCGCGAGCCGCGCCAAATCGGTGCTGACCGGTTGTGTAATATAGTCGCCGCAAAAATGCGTTATAAATGTCCTCTGATTGTGGTAGACTTAGGTACCGCCACCACTTTCGATGTCATAAACAGTCGGGGAAATTATATGGGCGGAGCCATCTCGCCGGGTTTGGTAACGGGATCCCTGGAACTGATCCGGCGAGCCGCCCAGCTGCACGACATTGATCTACAATATCCGTTAAAAATTATCGGAAAGACTACCAGAGAGCACATGCAAAGTGGTATTTTCATTGGTCATATTGCTATGATTGAGGGCATTGTGGACCGAATCAAGTCCGAACTGGACGAAGAAAACGTTCAGGTGATTAGCACCGGTGGTTATTCTGAAGAAATTACACGCCATACTGGATGTGTGGACCGGTTTGATATAAATCTGACTCTGGACGGACTCCGGCAGATTTATATAATGAATCAATAGGAGGCGGTGATGCAATATACCCAACTTGGCAAGACCGGGCTGACGGTTTCGACCATCGGTTTTGGCGCCTGGGCTATTGGCGGCATGAATTGGGGACCCACAGACGATGAGGTGTCCAAAAAGGCGTTACATACCGCCCTGGATCTCGGTGTTAACTTTATTGATACCGCCGATGTATACGGTTTTGGGCATTCGGAGGCACTGATTGCCGAAGTCCTGGCTGAGCGCGGCGACAAGGGCAAGGTTGTGGTTGCCACAAAAGCGGGCAATGATTTTTATAATGCCGATGGAAGCGATGACAAGGGCTACGGAGCAATCCGCCAGACCTATACAAAGGATTATATTATTTTTGCGGCGGAACAGAGTCTGAAACGCTTGCAGGTTGATGCCCTGGATATCCTTCAGTTACACTCGGGCGATATTGAAAAGCTCGACCGGGACGATCCATGGGAAGCGCTGGAAAAGCTGAAGAAAGACGGAAAAATTCGCTATGCCGGCTGGAGTGTGCAGTCCTTTCAGGAGACAGCGCATGCCTTTTTGCTGGATCGCTATCATCATGTAATTGACACCATTCAGGTGCGTTATAATCTTCTGGAGCGGGCCGCAGAGAAGGTGCTCTTTCCCAAGGCGATGCAATATAATCTTGGGGTGATTGTCAGAATTCCCCTCCTTTTTGGATTGCTGACAGGCAAATTTAATCGCCAATCACGCTTCAATGAAGATGACCATCGCAGCATGAATCTATCGCCGGAAAAGCTGGACTCATATCTGAAACAGCTTGAAAAACACACTCCTTTGTATGAAAAATACCCGGGGCAGAGCCGGGCACAAATCGCCTTGCGGTTTTGCCTGTCGCATCCAGCCTGTCATGTGGCAATTCCGGGCGCAAAGACAGCCCGGCAGGTTAATGATAATTGCACTGCGGCGGATTTGGGCTCGCTGCCCGCGGAGGATATACCGGATTTAGAAAAATAGACCTATGTTTAGCCGCAGCATCTATTTTTTCCTGTATCGCAATCGTCGTATCATTATAACCTGGACGATTATCATTCTGGCGATTGTGCTGGGTATTGTATTTCATATTGATAAAGAGATCATTGCCGTTGCAGTGGTTATTTTCGGAATAATTGCCAATGCCTTTGCCGGACTTGCCGGGGTTATTGCCATGGTTCCCTTTGTCGGTCCGCTACTGGTCAAGGTTTTCTCGCTACCGATTTTCTGGCTTTTTAATGCTTTGGGATATTTAGTATCGGTTATTGCCATAAAAAAGGGCTACGGGCGCGATGTGGTCAGTTACCGGATGGTAACGGTCATTTTTTTAATCGGTTTTGCCGTGGGCTTTATTGCGGCAAAATTAATTTGATGTCTTTTATTACTTTAGCAGAGATTATTTTATCACCTTTCTCGATTATCCCGACGACGGGCAAACCCTCTATAACGAAGCCGAAGAGGGTATAATTGGTGTCGAGATGGTATTGAGGAGCGGAGGTGATAAAAAATTGCGAGCCCTCCGTATCGGGACCGGCGTTTGCCATTCCCACGGCACCGGTTTCGAAGCTGAGAGGGGAACGTTCGGTGCGCAGGTAGTATTCGGGACCGCCCCAGCCATCGCCACGTGGATCGCCGCTTTGAATGACGAAATTCGGGACAACCCGGTGAAAAGCCATTCCGTTATAGAATCCCGATTCGACTTGACTGAGGAAAGCATCCAGAGTAAAAGGGGCATAATATCCGTTGCACCGGATTACAATTTCTCCCCGGTTCGTTGTAAGCTTGACCAGCGGATTTAAACCGTATCTTTGCAGTTTTGAAAGGCTGTAATACAGGTGGGGGTCGTGGTAGCGATTGGATTTGAGGGCGGAAAGTCCATAAGATTCCCGCAATACCCGGCTCGCCTCCTGCCGGAGAGCCCGGTTTTTACAATGTAGTAATGGAAAAAGGTATTCGTTTGCATCCGGCGGGTGAATGGATTCAATCGCCCGGATCACCATCAGCAGAGATTCGGTATAGCGATAACGGTTACGTTTTTCCAGACAGTTGTACAGGTGTGGTAAAAATATACTGTCGGGACTGGTGGATGAGATGTACTGTGCCGCCAGGTAAATTTTTACGGGGTCTGCACTGGTCAGACCGCTGATAATCAATTGATCGCCCGTACTGTTTAAAAGCAACTGATTTTTTAGCAATGGATCAAGCTGTCTGACCAGAAAACCATAGGCGGCGGATGAGACAGATTTTTGGCGGTGGTTAATCAGGGGGAAGACGGTTTGGTAAATTTTCTGAGATGGTGGACGGGAACGAAAACCGGCGACCATGTCTGGCAGGAAAAGGGACTCCACGACGAGGGAGTCCTGGATTTTCCGGAGCAAAGAATCCTCCCGGGAATAGATAAAGGTGATTGCAGATCCGCGCACCGACATAAAGGGAGAATTTAGATTATGGAGGATTTTGGAAAGGACGGCACTATTCAGTAACAGGTCCGGTGGTGGATTCTGCTGGGCTGCGGCAAGCACATGTGCGGAGGAGTCATCAAGCAGTTCAACCCACGGGCTGGTGCTGTTTTTTAAAAAAGGTAGCGCCAGAGCCGCCTCGTAACGGACGCGCCAGTCAGGGTCTCTCAGAAAACGGCGATAAAGGTCGCTTTTCCCACGAAAAGATATATTGCGGAGTAAATAAGCCGTTGTAGTGCGCACCACCGGGTCCGGACTATCGTCTGCCGACAACAATAGACCCGTATAGGGCGCAATCTCTTTTCCATGCCGGATTCTTCGCAGGGCAATTGCCGCCGTTTGTCGGGCAGACTGGTCCGGTGATGACAGGAGCTGACAAAGGGTTAACAACAGAGAATCTTCTTGAATACCACGCCGAAGAAAGGAGACTGCGGCTTTACAGAAATCGCTCTCTGACAATCCGTTGCCTAGCCGACTCCGGATAGTCTGAATATGGTTGCGATCACCAATTCGTCCCAGTGAAAGAGCCGCCTGGCGAATAATTTCGCGGTCTTGCGACAACTCCAACAGGCGAATTAACAGCCCCTGCGATTGCCGACAGGGCAATAAGCCGAGAGCAAAAGTCGCCGCATTCTGTACCGACGGAGAATCGTCCGTCAGGAAGGACTCCAGGTCGGAGACAAGCGTTGTATCCTGGGAATTGCCGATTACCAGACAGAGCCGTAAGCGGTCCCGAGGACCGGGTAGATCGTCAATCTTCCTTAGAAAACCGGGTATTTGCCGGCGATTCTGAGTCCGTAGGATTCGTCCTTCAATTTCGTTGAAAGGTGTTTCAGAACAGCTGTAAAAAAGGCATGTTACAAACAGAACGATCAATATCATGGAGACGAATCGGGTAAAAATTTTATTCTCCCCAGAAGGATGAAACATAGACGCCGGCGCCAAGTCCGCAGAGTGGAACAATTCCGGTATAATCGGCTTGATCAGTGGTATAATATTCCGGAATCAGACCGTAATTATAAAAAGACTGGGAACTTACCCAATTTTTCAGCGCTCTGGCTTTGCTGAAATTGGTCATAAAATGGTTTAGGTTAGCGATAAATAAGTCGGCAGGCACCCACTCGTTGTCGGCGAACCGTTTGCCCGGTGGAAAACGCAGGAACCCGTGGTTGATCTTTAGTTGTTTTTCCATGGCAACCAGGGTTTCTTTGCTGCAGACATCCTGAGGTGTAAATACCCATAGTAATCCCAGCACGTTGACCGCATCGAAAGTTTTGTCATCGCATTCCAGACAAAAAATTACTTGATTGTCACCATCTATAAAGGTCTCTTCGATAGATTTTCGTAGCGCATTGGCAATCAGCTCATACTGATTGGCGCGGAACTCATCGTTCACCATGCGAGCCAGCCAGACGGCATTAACCAAGCCCCGATAGGCAGTGGCAGAGGTGAAAAAATAGTGCTTCGGCGCCCCGCGGTTATAGAAGCCGTTGTCGGCTTTTAATAGACCGCCGGGTTCAATATTGTTAATAATGACGTCGGCGATTTCGGAGGATATTTTCGGCCAGTAGTAATCCAGAAAATGATAATCGCCGGAGGTCTCGATATATTTTCTCAGGTTCCATAACAACATGCCGAAATTACCGAGATAGAAGATTGGACCAAACTCTCCTGTGTCGGTTGCTTCAGTTCCGTTGCCGTGATAATAATTAAGGGAGACGGCATAATTTTGACCCAGACCGCGGTTTTCACCAGACCAATAATAATGTTTTAGCGAGCTGCAAGAACCGTTCATAATAAATTGCAAAGCCGCCAGCGCCTCTTCGTAATGACCGGATTTCAGGAAGGCATCAATGGCGAACCCCATTCCGGCGACGGAGGCAACTGCCATTTTATCCGGCGGGAAAGTGTGGACTATCTGTCCCCGGGCGGGAAAACGCTCCCGCGACTGTGCCATTTTTAAAAGCGCCAGCGATTGTAAATAGACCGACTTCTCAATGTCCGATATATCCTCTGGAATGACTGTAATTTGCTGCCAGTTTTTCCACCAGTTGATTTCTTTGACCAGGGCGGAAAAACCGGGGTTTTCATTTTTATACTTTCTAATAATGCCGTAGGCTTTCGGGTTGAGATTACGGTCGTAATTGCAGACAACGAACAGCCAGAGCTTATTACCTTCGCGGAAGGACCATTTGCCGATATTGACCCCTGGAGCAACATCGTTGAATTCAAAGTTGAAAGCATATTCGTCAACCGACTCGGCGCTCAGCACCGCAAAGAAAGCCCATAAGGCACCCTTTGATGAGAAGGGTGAAAAGGCGTACTGATCGAGAGTACATTCGCTGTTACGGAGCTGATGGCGAACGATTCCGGTGCCCTCAATATATCCGGCTGAAAGGGTCTCCATCTCCGACAGGTCAATCTCCCGGCGATTTTTAAAAAGGGTAGTGCGTGCCGACGATACCACGACGGGGGTCTTTTCCCGGTGATCATACTGGGAAAACAGATGCGGTGTAAAATTTACAAAGCAGCGCTCAGCGACATTGTATGTGGCAACAGAAATACCGTTGCTGAAGGGTAGAATGTACCATGACCGGTGGGCTTTGAGTCTATTCGAATCATTTTTTCCGGGTGTCTTATAATCTGTAAGCAGGACTGGCGCAGATAGAAGCCCTCCGTTTCCGCCGACGTTGTCAATTTTTATGGCTAGCAGATTCGCCTGTGTTAAACCTGGACGCGGTATTTTGAGATATAATCGCTCCTTCGGAGCGCTGGCGGCAATCAAGCCACCGTTGATAAAAACGGTTAAAGAATCACGGATGTTATCCAGCTGGAGATAAATGGTATCGCCAATCCAGCTGCTGTCGCCGAAATGAAAGGTTTTCCGATACCAGGCGACACCGTCATAATTTGCAAAACCCTGCTCTTCCCATGAGCCGGGAACATTAATTGTGTACCATGCCGAATCGTTATATTCGCTATCCGCCCAATTGGCGTCATTACCGATATTAAAGCGCCATTCGCCGTCCAGGGGAATATCGGCAATGCCGGTCACTGAAAGTAGAATTATACAGAAGATTATTTGGTGAAATTTCATTAAGATAAACTTACACTAATTTCTGAAAAACATCAAAAGGAGAATTTACGATGTTAGGGCATGACCTTCAATCATCAGAAAATGCCTTTTCTGCAAAATACCGGCACTATATCCAACCAGATTGCCGCTCCTGCCCAGCACCCGATGACAGGGAATGATAACCGGAACCGGATTCCGGTGGAGTGCCTGACCGACCGCCCGGACTGCCCCGGGGCGCGTAAGCCAGCGGGCAATGTCTCCGTAGCTGACGGTTACTCCATGCGGGATAAGCCGGGTCCAAAACAGAACCTGAGTCATGAATGTACTGGTCTGGGTGATTAGATGAACGGGAATGCGACCAAGCGGCGTCCCAAAGGCGAAGTAATTTTTTATTCGTGATGCCAACTCTGTGGGGAGGGGATTTTCACATGAAGCTGCCTCGATAAACACTGTGTGGCGCAGTATGTTGCGCAGCGCTGTCATTGAGAAGGCGGCGGCAACCACGGCTTTATCCGTACAGGCGACATGAAAGGTGGGATTTGAAGCAATTGTGTAAAGCCGGACATTTTCCGCTGTTTGACCTGAGACGAAAGTACCGGTTTCCAGGATAGCCTCACCGAGCCGCCTCCGACATTCCGGACAGTTTTTCCAGTGTTGGAAAAGGAGACGCTCACGTTCTGTAGACAGAGCGCCAGGTAAAATGGCGGCTATTTCGTTTTGATTCAGGTGTTTGCTGTTCCGATCTCCTGCATTCCGCATGCCTGAAAATACAACAGTAAAAGGTAAATTTGAACGGTTTTATTGACATATTTTTAATTATGTACTACTTTGGTAATTGCAAAGTGTCTCGGGTTTCGGTAGATTTATGTTGTGATACGGGAAAAGCAAAAATCAGACAATCTGTTGCTTGGGTATGATCGCAAAGTTTTGCAACTTGTTGAGGCAGGCGAGTATGAGACTGCCCGCTGGGTGGCGGAAGAATCCTATGAGTACTCCCGGAATACTTTCGGCGATCAGCATATCGAGACCGCCAAGACTTTGAACAATCTGGCTTGGGTTTACGATCTGCTTGGTCAGCATAAAACCGCAGAGAGATTGTATTCGCGATCTGTTGATATCAAAGCTGCCGTTTTCGGGGAGCATAGCCTTGAATTAATTACGACATTGGAAAATCTTACCACTCTCTATCTCTCCGGTGGCGAGTATGATAAGTCGGAAATCCTGTTGCACAAAATGATTGATATTGTGCGCCATAAGCCGGAGCCCCTCTGTTTTCGGGAGGCGGTATACCTGACCCAGCTGGCGGAAATTAAGGCGCAGCAGGTGAAAAATTTCGAAGCGGAGCAGCTGTATCAAAAATGTATTGCTTTTACCGAGCGGACAATGCCCACGGATCATCCCAATCTGGGACGCGCTTTCGCCAATATGGCGGATTTTTACAGGTCTTTGGGTAACTGTCAACGGGCGCTGTTTTACTACAAACGGTCTCTTGCCGTACTTAGAAGAAGCCTCCCGGCGAAACATCCGGACGTTCGGTCTGTAGGGGAGAAGATTGGTATACTCGCGTCCGAACTGAATAGCCGTCACGTTTCAAATAGCGGAAACGGGTAGTTGGAACAATTGAAATAGTATGTACATTCTTTATTTTTTAGCCGGCTTTGTTCTCTTATACTACGGTGCCGATTTCCTGGTCCGCGGCAGCTCCGCTATTGCAGTCTCCTTCGGGGTAAAGAAAATTGTCGTCGGATTGACGCTGGTTGCCCTGGGTACATCAATGCCGGAGTTTGTTGTCAGCCTGTTCGCTGCGATTGAGAATATTGACGGTGTCAGTGTCGGTAATATCGTGGGCAGCAACCTGGCGAATATTCTTCTGGTACTCGGTCTGGCGTCGGTCGTCCGACCGATAGCCGCCAAACGCCGGATATTTTTACTTGAATTGCCGGTTCTCCTGGTCATTACCATACTTTTCGTATTATTCTGCCAAAACGGATTGTTAAACGGCTTCGAAGGTGGTATAATGCTTCTGGTGTTCATTGTCTACATGGTCTACATTATTGCCAACCGGAAAGTCCGTGAAGGGGCAGACATTGAATTGATTCCCATGGAAAATGGTCATTTACTGAAAAACAGTGTTTTGTCGGTATTGGGAATCATTGGACTTGTGATCGGCGGACAGCTGACCGTCCGCGGTGCGACGGGTCTTGCCCGGACTTTCGGTATTTCCGAAGTGGTGATCGGATTGACTGTGGTCGCCATCGGGACATCGTTGCCGGAGTTGTTCACCAGTTTGGTTGCTATTATCAAGAAGGAAGATGAAATCTCCATTGGTAATATTATCGGGAGCAATCTGTTCAATACCGCTTTTGTGCTGGGCATTGTACCGATGATTCGACCTCTGATGATAGATGCCGGAATCATCCGGTTTGAAAATATTTTGATGCTGTTTGTCACGGTCGTATTGGCGGTCTTCCTGTTCATCGGTCGGCGTTTATCCCGACCTGAAGGTATAGTTTTATTATTGCTGTATCTCTTTTTCATTGCAAACATCCTGTTCAAATTTGTTTAAACGTCGTCATTCGGGATGGTTTGTCGGCAAACGGTACAATTGTTAATATGAGATTTCCTGAAAAGGTCAACATAGTTGGAAAACGGTAAAATGAAACGGGTTGTTGTTTTGGGGACAGGGTTGGTTGGGCAGGCGATTGCGCTGGATATGAGTCAGCGGGCAGGCGTTGTGGCGGTTGATCTGAATCGCCACCGGCTGGCGGCACTTGAGAACAGGCAGAACATCGTTACAAAGGTGCTGAACATAACCGACCAAGATCGTCTGCGCCGGGTGATTTGTGATGCAGACCTGGTCATTTCCGCTGTGCCCGGCTCCATGGGATTTGAAACATTAAAACGGATTATCAGTGCCGGGAAAAATGTAGTGGATATTGCCTTTTTCCCGGAAGATGCCTTTGGACTGGATCAATTTGCCCGTGAGAAGAAGGTGACTGCGGTTGTTGATTGCGGCGTTGCTCCTGGTATGAGCAACCTCCTGCTGGGTTATCACAACTGCCAGATGGAGATAAGCGATTTTACTTGTTATGTCGGTGGTTTGCCGGTGGAGCGGCGCTGGCCCTTTGAATATAAGGCGCCCTTCTCACCCGCCGATGTGATTGAGGAGTATTTGCGACCAGCGCGGTTTGTCAAGGACGGGCGGACCGTTGTTAAAGAGGCGCTTTCTGATCCGGAGCTGATCGAATTCGATGGAATCGGGACTCTGGAAGCATTCAACACAGACGGCTTACGCAGTCTGCTGCGGACGATGAAAATACCCAATATGCTGGAGAAAACGCTTCGATATCCCGGGCATATTGACAAAATCCGCCTTCTGAAGAAAATCGGCTTTTTTGATACCGGGAAGATTAACGTCGGTGATCAAAAAGTTGTGCCGCTGGAGTTGACGGCGCAGTTGCTTTTCCGGGAGTGGCAACTGAAACCGGGCGAGGCTGAGCAGACCATTATGCGTATTATCATCAGGGGTCGTTCGCAGGGCAAAGAGAAAACGGTGATATATAATTTGCTGGACCGCTATGACCCGGTGACAAAACAATCATCCATGGCACGCACTACCGGTTATACCTGCACGGCTGTCGCCAATTTAATGCTTGATGGTAAAATCGAGCGGACCGGTATCTGTCCGCCGGAGTATATCGGAGAAAATGCTGCCCATGTGGCATTTATTCTGAATTATTTAAAAAAGCGTAATATTCAATATGTTTGAAAGGAAGGTTATAAAGCTGTGAATCGGGAAAAAGCCTGGGAATTGTTAACACGCTACACCAAGTCGGAAAGTTTAATACACCATGCTCTGGCTGTCGAAGCGGGGATGCGCCACTATGCGAGACATTTTGGTAAAGATGAGGAGTACTGGGGAATCACTGGACTTTTGCACGACTTCGAATACGAAGCCTATCCGGATGAGCGGAATCACCCCTATCGCGGCAGCGAAATCCTGAAGAAGGAAGGATTCCCAGAAGAGATGCGGCGGGCGATCATGGGGCATGCCAGCTACACCGGAGTGCCCCGGGACACGCTTTTGGCAAAAACTCTTTTTGCAGTGGACGAGCTGGCTGGTTTTATTATGGCGGTCGCCCTGGTGCGACCGTCAAGAAGCATTCATGATGTGAAACCAAAGTCGGTGAAGAAGAAATTTAAAACCCACGCCTTTGCCGCCAAGGTGAATCGCGAAGAAATCGCGCAGGGAATCGCCGAGCTGGGTGTTGATGAAACCGAACATATTCAGCGGGTTATTGATGCGCTTAGGATGGTCGCTGCTGATATTGGACTAGAGGGCGAACCGCAGGGGTAGGATATTCAATTTGATAAACTCAAATTTTTTGACTAATATTAGGCAGGTAATACCCTGCTCTGAGTAACAGTGAGAATGTAGAGCGGGTGATCATAAATTTTTCTCTAGTAAGGAGAAGAACTGGTTTTCGAAAAGCAGGCTGAGAACTGCTACTCATTTGTTGAGCGTGAAATTCTGCCAGCGGTTGAAAAACCGGGACGGTATACCGGCGGCGAAATCAACGCCTATCGTAAAGAGTTTGTCCGGGAAAAGGCATCTGTTGCCTTGATTTATCCCGACCTGTACGATGTGGGAATGTCATATTACGGTTTTCAGATTCTCTATCATCTTCTGAACCGGGAAGATGACATTATTGCCGACCGGGCTTACGCCCCCTGGGTGGATTTTGAGGAAAAACTGCGAGAAAACAGTCTGTTCTTATATGGCTTGGAAACCAAAACGCCGCTGAAGAATTTTGATATGCTGGGATTTACCCTGCCTTATGAATTAACCTACACGAATATCCTAAACATCCTTGATTTGGCAGGTATCCCCGTTCAATCCGGCGCGCGATCGGATGATAACCCGATTGTCATTGCCGGGGGCAGCGGCGCCTATAATCCCGAACCGCTGGTTGCCTTTTTCGATCTTTTTGTAATTGGTGATGCCGAAGATATTATCGTTCCACTGGTCCGTTTTATCAACGGACAACGAAGCAAGCATATATCCAGAACAGAAATTCTAAAAAGGGCTGTTCAGAAATTTACCGGTCTGTATTTTCCCGGGGCTTATCGTCGAGAACCGATTGGTAATAATGGCTTTCTAGTTCCCGTTACGCAGGAAACGGGCGTCCCGCAAAAGGTGACAGCTCGACGGATTTCAAAGTTGGAGGCTGAAAAATTTCCCCTGCAACCGCTGATTCCGGTTGTAGAAATTGCTCAGGATCGGCTGGTAGCCGAGATCATGCGGGGGTGTACGCAAGGTTGTCGCTTTTGTCAGGCAGGTATGATCTATCGTCCGGTCCGGGAGCGAAATCCACAGGAGTTGAGACAGCAGATTGAAGAGTCGCTACAAAAGACCGGCTATGATAATGTCTCCCTGCTCTCATTGTCCTCATCTGATTACTGCGGGATCGGAGACCTCATTGCCGGTTTATCCGACGTGCTGGAAAGGGAGCGCATTGCCCTGTCACTGCCCTCTTTGCGCCTGGACAGTTTTTCAGAATCGTTGGCAATGATTGCTCAAATGACGCGCAAGTCGGGGCTGACCTTTGCCCCGGAAGCCGGATCGGAGTATTTGCGTCAGGTGATCAACAAAAATATTTCTGAAAATGATTTGATGCAATCGGTAGATCTGGCGATCAAGTATGGCTGGCGGCTGGTAAAGCTCTATTTCATGCTGGGATTGCCGCTGGAGAAGGATGCTGATCTTGATGAGATTATCCGGTTGACAAAAGCGGTTTACGCCCGCGGGAATCGGCGTCTGTCCATTAATATTACCCTGTCAACGTTTATTCCCAAACCGTTCACCCCCTTTCAGTGGGAGGGGCAGGATAGTTCCGCCGAGATACAACGAAAAATTGATCGGATCAAACAGGGGCTGTCGCCCTACAAGAAAATTAAGATCATGGCGCGGGATCCTCTCTATTCCCAGCTGGAGGGCGCCATTTCCCGGGGTGACAGCCGGATATCAAAAGTTATTTACAGTGCCTGGAAGGGCGGTGCGAAATTCGATTCCTGGCGCGAGTTGTTTAAACCGGCTGTTTGGGAGCAGGCTTTTGCCGAACATGGTTTGAAAATACAAGATTTAGCGGAATGCCGGTCGGTTACTGAACCGTTGCCGTGGGATGTCATTGACGCCCGGGTAACCAAAGAGTTTCTGGCAGATGAGCGAACCAAAGCTTATCGGGGAGCAATATCTCCGGACTGCCGGCGTGGGTGTATCGGTTGTGGCGTCTGTGATTTTGAGAACCTGTCCATGGACATTGTGACAAGTGAATCGTCCCGATCGGTGGCGAGTTTGCCCGTCGCGGAAAAGTTGCCGAGAGACCTGAGAACAGTACGTTTTCGGCTGAACTATTTTAAAGAAGGTCCAGCAAGATTTATCTCACACCTGGATACGATGCGGCTCTTCCGGCAGGTCTTTCGGCAAGTGGGACTGAAAATGTCCTTTACCGAAGGATACCACCGGCGTCCCAAGATGTCGAGCGGATTTCCGTTACCGCTGGGTTATGCCTCCCGAGACGAGTATCTGGATGTCACGGTTCAGGAAAAAGCCGGGCTTTCTATGGATCGCATCAACCGGGCGTTACCGGAAGGGTTTGGAATTAAATCGGTTTCCGAAATTTCCAAGGGACCCTCGATATTTTCCGGCACCACCGGTTTTGAGTATGAACTATCCTTTTCAGAAACACTGCCGCCGTCAATTGATCAGGTGATTCAGCAGCTGTTGGGACGAGCGGAAATAATGATTGAGAAAATTCGCCGGCGGGAAATCCGGCGAATCAACGTCCGACCCTTTATCAGTACCATTGTTAAAACCGATGCGCACCGGCTGCAAATAGCCACCCGGGTGATTAATGGACAGACGGTCAGACCGGAAGAATTATTAAAAGATTTGTCTATAAACGAAAGACCGGTTATCTGCCGGCTAAAAACCCATTTAGAAAATAAAGAACAGGTAATGATTTCATGAAAAAACAAATTTTAATCAGTGAAACCAGTAAGGAAACCCGGATTGCCATCTTGGAAGATGGGGAATTGGTGGAATTTTTTGTCGAAAAACCGGAACACTACCGGATGGTCGGCAACATTTATAAGGGGAAAGTTGAAAATGTGATTGACGCCATCCAGGCAGCCTTCGTTGATATCGGTTACCATTACAACGCCTTTCTGCCCTTTTCGGAAATGGATGATCCAGCCAGTGTCAGCGCCATGATCGAGAGTATTGTGCGCGATGGCGAGGATGAGACCACCACCCGAACCCGTCGAAAAAAGCCACACCCGAACAATAGTATCGGACTGAAAAAGGATCAGGAGATTCTGGTGCAGGTGATCAAGGAGCCCTTTGCTCAAAAGGGACCGCGGGTGACAACAGATTTATCAATTCCGGGGCGGTTTCTGGTTTTGGTTCCCAATCAGGAATATGTGGGCATTTCCAAAAAAATTTCCCGCCGGGATGAGAAAAAACGACTGCGGCAGGTTGTTTACGATTTAAAACCGAAAAATTTCGGGCTGATAATCCGCACCGTTGCAGAAGGTCAGGACGAGAAGGTTATTAAAAACGACTTGAATGATTTACTCCAGAAATGGAATCAGCTGGAAGCCCGGGTCAAAAATGAACCGGCGCCGGTCTGCGCCTATCGGGATATGGAAATTACTTCTATGGTGATTCGCGATTTACTGACACCGGATATTGATCAGATCATCGTAGATTCCAAGTCGCTGTATAAAAAGCTTTACGCCTATATAAAAAGTGTCTCCCCCCAGTTTGTCAAAAAAATCAGTTATCACAGCTCGCGTAATCCGCTGTTTTACGAGTATAAGGTGGAAAAGGAGTTCGAAAAATCGCTGAATAAGAAGGTCTGGTTAAAAAGCGGCGGTTTTATTGTCATCGAACATACCGAAGCCATGACTACGATTGACGTTAACAGTGGTAAGTTTATCGGGAAAAAGGACCACGAAAGAAATTCTTTGAAAATCAATCTGGAAGCGAGCAAGGAGATTGCGCGTCAGCTGCGGCTGCGGGATATTGGGGGATTGATTGTTATTGATTATATTGATATGGAGGATGACGAAAACCGGCAGAAAGTGTATCATGAACTCAAAAGGGCACTTTATCAGGATCGCGCGAAGGTGGCACTGTCACCGATTTCCAACTTTGGGCTGCTGGAAATGACCCGCCAGCGGACCCGCGTCAACCTGCTTTACAGTGTCAGTGAAGAATGTCCGCTCTGTCATGGCTCGGGCAGAATCTCTTCGAAAGAGTCGGTGGTGACAAAAATTGAGGGGTGGTTCCGGAGATTTAAAGTCAGTTCAAAATCCAAGCGCCTCGCTATTCATCTGCATCCGGTTATGTATGAATATATTCAAAATTCTACCAACAATGTGATGCGTAAAATTCAGTGGCACAATTTTTTAAGAATCAAGATTGTTGAGGATGCAAGTGTGCCGGTGGATGATTTTAGGGTCTATCTAGCCAAGACCGGCGAAGATATCACCGATCAATATTAAACTTGACAAATCTTCATGGATTATCTAAATTTGCTGACCTTATTGAGATTCAAATTTTGAGAGATGTATGAAGAGTGAAATGTATGCTATTGGTGAAGTCGCCGGTGATCAGGTAGTACTCGAATCGGGGAAAAGGGTTGCCGTACCCAAGCTGGACCTCGAAGAGGGGCAGGAATATATTGTTGATTCGATCCTCTATTATCGCAATGGTGATGATGTTAAAATCGGCAATCCGACGGTTAAAGGTGTCCAGGTCTCGACGGTTGTAGTGGCTCAGAAGCGTTTACCCAAAGTGATCGTATTTAAGAAAAAACGTCGCAAGGGCTATAAGGTGAAAAAAGGTCACCGCCAACCCTATACATTCCTGGAGGTCAAAGGCGTAAAAGCGGAGAAGAAGACCGCGGCTAAACCGAAAGCTGACACCAAGAAAGCTGCTGCCCCAGCAAAAAAGAAGACCAAAAATACGGCAGAAAAAGAATAGGAGTACACAGTGGCACATAAAAAGGGCGTAGGTAGTTCGAAAAATGGTCGTGACAGCCAATCTAAACGGCTGGGCGTCAAGCGATATGGCGGCGAATATGTCAGCGCCGGTTCGATTATAGTTCGTCAACGGGGAACCCGAATCCATCCCGGCAATAATGTTGGACGAGGCAATGACGACACCCTGTTTGCGAAAGCGGACGGCGTGGTTTCCTTTGAGCGCAAAGGGCGCGACAAGAAAATCGTCAATGTCTTAAATTAATTCAAAGTCCCGCAATTCAACCAACAGGGTCAACCCACTTTGTTCTGAAAATTGCGGGATTATTGTATTCAATCGGAAAAATATACTTACCAGATTACAGAGAATTAAACCAAATCAGAAGACGGTTTAATTCCTGATTGTTCCTCAGATAATATTGAGCTCCGGTTTTGCGACCAATATTTTCGCGCAACAGCACTGAGTAGCCATGAAGATTAACCTCACGAAATGCAGCTTCGTCGCTGAAATCGGCGCCGAAGTAAAACATGATTGGACCGAAACCTTCGGAGTGCGGTAACAGGCTGACTATTTTGCTTATGAAGAGTCGCTTATCCCACTGTTTGGCGGGATAAATCCGGATCATTTCCGGCAATCGCTCTGCCTGCAGATGGGTATCACTGAGTTCCCGGCGGATAATGGACATCAGGGCTTCTTGCCGGTACTCATCCCCAGTCTGTATGGTGATGGTCAATTCTACTCCATTCAGACAAACATTGGTTTTCGCCCAGCCGGGTCCGATTTCCAGGGCTAGAATGTTTTGGAAGTGTTCCAGCTGATGATAAATCATTCCCAGCTGCGGAAATTTCCAAGAGAAGCAGGGACCATCAATCTCAAAACCATTACTGCCCGCGATTATGATAGTGTTCGGTAGTTCGGGTAACAGAATGGTTTGAGAATTGCGACTGATGATTCCGGTGTAAATGACTGGTGGTCGGCTAATACTCCTGAGTTGATCGAGAAAGCCTGGCAGACCGACTTGAATTTTTTTTATCTCATCAAGATTGAACAACAGACAGCTGGTGCGCTTCTGGGACAGCTGTCGCTTTAAACGGGGAATTTCTTTGATTAAGGGTAACACGGAAAAAATTTACGATAAAATCTTCAGCGGAGCATTATTCATAGAGATAATAATTTTTTGATCGGTTTGTAAATTGCTCCAGATTTTCTTGCCAATCGGAAATGAGTTGTTGGATGGGAATATGTTCATTTAGCGCCTGTTGCAGACGGTCGCTGCCGTAGAGGCGGTTGAGGGTGCTGCGGGGGCTGAAGTCGTCCGGATAGAGGTCCCGGGTTTTTTCCAGGATCATCAGCATCGCCCCCACAGAGCGGAGGCGGTTGCGGTCGGTGATGATAGTCCGCACACCGCTACATGGTTGGTTTTCGTATTTTGGACTGAGGGCGACATTGGGAATTGAAGCGGGAGTAAAACTGATAGGCTCAAACCGTAATCCCGGCAGCCTTAGATTGTTTAATTCTTTGGCGTAATATTCGGGATCTATCCAGGGTGCGCCGAATTTTAAAAAAGGGGCATCTGTTCCCCGACCTTCCGAGAGGCTGGTTCCTTCCAGCAGGCAGAAGCCGGGATAGACAATTGCCGTTTCAAGGGTTGGCATATTGGGCGATGGTGCAATCCAGGGCAGACCGGTCTGGTCATACCAGAGCGAGCGCCGCCACCCTTTCGCCTGGATAACGGTAAGATCGACATGGAAATTCCGCTTGCTGAAAATTTCGCCGTTGATCCAGCCAGCCAGTTCGCCGATAGTCAGACCATATCGAATCGGGATCGGATGGGGACCGACGAAGGACTGAAAATTCATGTCGAGAACAGGTCCCTCAGTAACATCTCCCCGGATAGGATTCGGGCGATCGAGTACCACGAATGGGATACCGTAATTCGCGGCGCTTTCCATCGCCAGTGAAAGGGTGGTGATGTAGGTATAAAAACGGGCTCCTACGTCCTGAATGTCGTAGATTAATACGTCCACGTCTTTCAACATATCGGATGTTGGCTGGCGGACGCTTCCGTAGAGGCTATAAATTATGGCGCCGGTTTTTGGTTCGGTCTTATTTTCGATAATGCTGCCATCTGCGTGCATGCCCCGGAAGCCGTGCTCCGGAGCGAAAACCGCCACCAGCTGACAGGTTCGATTTTCGGATATCAGATCAATAATATGCCGACCATCGCTGTCGCAAGCGGTATGATTGCAGATAACGCCGATCCGCTTACCGGAAAACTGCTTAAATTGATTTTCCCGTACTATGTCAAGTCCGGTTTTGACGGGATGTCTTTCAGAGGGCGACCGGCAGGCGGAAAGGAGGATTGACAGCAGTGCAAAAGTTGACAATAAGGGATAAATGATTTTCTTCATTGGATTTTCTTAAAAATGAAAAAAGAATAGCCCGACCGGAAATACCTGCCGGATCGGGCTGTGACTTTCACGCAGGCACAATGGCTGCGCTTGGGCAAACATCGACACAGCTGCCGCAATCGGTGCACATATCCGGATCAATTACATAGATATCATCGCCTTCGCTGATAGCGTCTTCCGGACATTCAGTTATACAGGCACCACACAAGACGCACTCTTCTGTAATTTTGTGAGCCATTGTTCTATTCTCCTTTTCGTTTAAATGACAAAAATCGCCCGAATTTATGAATAATCTGCAGGATAGACAATAGCGGAGCGACAATAGTTTTTAATATTTGACCCGAATTCTGTAGATTACGTCAAAATATTCGTAGCTGATTTTAACACAAAAGGAATTTTATGGTAGCAGAGATTCAGGAGACGTTGAGAGAGAGCAAGGCGATGCGCTGGATGGCGCTGCTAATCGTCTCCTTCACGATGATGTTCGGCTATTTTTTCACAGAGGTCATCTCGCCCCTGAAGCCGATGCTGGAGGCGCAGCTGGGGTGGGACAGCACGGCTTACGGAACGGTTACCAGCGCTTACGGCTGGTTTAATGTCTTCCTGCTGATGCTGATTTTCGGCGGACTTGTACTGGACAAGATGGGCATCCGCTTTACGGCTATCGGGTCGGCACTGGTAATGGTGGTCGGCGCCCTGCTGAAGTATTGCGGGATTGCGTATGCGACCAGTTTGGGTATCCGGTCATCCATGTGGATGGCGGCAGTGGGATTTGCCATTTTCGGCGTGGGGGTTGAAACCGCCGGTATCACGGTGTCGAAGGTAATTGTAAAATGGTTCAAAGGCAAAGAGATTGCGCTGGCAATGGGACTTCAGGTAGCACTGGCGCGTCTGGGGAGTTTTGGCGCCCTGGCTTTTTGTCCCTATATTGCCAAGGCTTTTAATGTCGCCGCACCGGTTCTGTTGGGAGTGGTGCTGCTGTGCATAGGTCTGATTACTTTTATCATTTATAATTTTATGGACCGGAAGCTGGATCACCAAATAGAGCTTGATCTGGAAGAAGAGCCGTTCAGGGTCCGGGATATCGGCAAGATTATTACCAACCGTGGCTTCTGGTATATTGCGTTGTTGTGTGTGCTGTTTTACTCGGCGGTGTTCCCCTTTTATAAGTACGGACCGGATTTGATGGTAAATAAATTTGGAATCAGCGAAGAGCATGCCGGCTTGATTCCCAGCTTAGTGCCCTTCGGAACGCTGTTTCTGACGCCGCTTTTCGGAGGTATCTATGATCACATCGGCAAGGGCGCCAGTATCATGATTCTTGGCTCTCTGATGCTGCTGGTCGTACATGTGATTCTGTGGGTTCCGGGGTTGACCAGCGTGGCACTGGCGGTGGTGATGGTCATCATTCTGGGAATCGCCTTTTCACTGGTGCCTTCGGCGATGTGGCCCTCAGTTCCCAAGATTATTCCCGAGCAGCGCCTGGGAACTGCCTACGCGGTAATTTTCTGGGTGCAGAACTGGGGTCTGATGGGCATTCCCTTTTTACTGGGCGTTGTGCTGGATAAAACCAATCCCGGCGTCGCGGCTGCCAAGTATGCCGGTGAGAATGTGAAGTACCAGTATGCCACCACTTGGTTGATCTTCATCGCCTGCAGTGTGCTGGCAATTATTCTGGCGTTTATGCTCAAGGCAGAAGATAAGAAAAAGAATTACGGTCTGGAGAGACCCAATATTGTAAAGTAGGTATTAGCGGGCAATCTTGAAAAATGTCCCCTGGAGTTTCAGGGGGCGTTTTTTATCGGGTCAGGAGACCGGATTCAGGAGCCGGCGGGCTTCCCGGCAGGGCGGGAATTCGGGGTCGGCGTTTTCCCAGACTTGGAATACAATGGCTAGATGCTCCCGGGTTTTGTCGGGATTTTCTTCCAGTTGGTAAATTTTCGCCATTTCCAAGTGGGTTTCGGCGTGCATTGGTAAAACGCTCAGGACATTTTCCAGCAATATTTGAGAATTGGTATGATTACCGATTTGTCGGTAGCAGCGGGCGATTTTTGTCAGAATCGTGACGTCAAGTGGTGAATACT
Organism: Fidelibacterota bacterium; assembly: GCA_011046365.1. Taxonomy (GTDB): domain Bacteria; phylum Fidelibacterota; class UBA2242; order UBA2242; family UBA2242; genus B118-G9. The sequence goes on along the minus strand of DSAS01000077.1, from coordinate 4,485 downwards.
GGTATGCCTGCTGATATTCAAGAATAGCATTCAAATAATCACCGCCGATTTCGAATAGCTTGCCCCGGGCGCTGTGAATTATATCGGATCGGGCAAGCTCACCAAATATTTTCAGTGTTTCCGCCACCCGATCGATGTTTTCCCGTATGGCGGCTGTATTTTCCTTTTCGCAGGCGATTTGTAATTCTCCCAGCGATATCCAGCGGGACCAGGGTTTTGGGATGGTCTTGCGATAGTGGTTCAGCTGTTCAAGAGCCTGATTTTCCTGGTTCAGCATAACGTAAAGTTCGAAGTGAGAATTGCTCATCCGGTTCATCATTGCATCCAGAGGTTTCAGGAATTTTGCCGATTCTTGATATTGCCGGATGCTGAAATCCAAAGCCTGACGAATTTCCCCCCGCTGATAGTGGTACTCGCCGTAAGCATTGAAGAGAGCGGCACGGTCCGCCGGAGTTTTTGCCAGTGCTGCGGCGTTTTGCAATTGATTATATGCAGCCGAAAAATTGCCTTGCCGCCGCTCTACGTTTGCCAGGTTGATTAAAATGGAAATTTCATTGGGTTCCAGCAGCTGGGCGTCTATATAAAAATCCCGGGCTTTGGCATATTTGCCCATAGCTAGAAACAGGTCGCCCAGGGATAGGAAGGAACGGTAATCTTTGGGAAAAGCCTGTTGGTACTGGTTGAAGTATTTCAGGGCATTCTCAAAATCGCCCTTGGATAGGTAGGCATTGCCGATATAGCGGTAGTAGTACCGGCGGGCGGGGTCCAGCAACAGGATTTGGTTGAATTCCGCAATGGCGGCGTCAATTTTGAACTGTTTGAAATATTCCTGCGCCCGGCGGAAGTGTCCCCGAATGTCATCGGGATAGAGCTGAACCCACATATCCAGCACCGCCATTCGTTTTTCGGGGTCTTCGGAGACTAGATAAAATTCCTCCTTAATGGCGAACTGGACCGCCTCCGGGAATTTGTAAATATAGCGCATGGTTGTATTGAGCGCTTCGATCGCCTGGTCATAGGAATTCAGATTGATGTACAACTGGTATAGCGCCCAATAAGCCAGGGCGAAAGTCGGGTCGGCGTGCACCGCTTTCTCAAAATGCTGCCGGGCGGTCTGAGGATCGTTTTCCAGGTTCAGCCGGTTGGAACCGAGAATATACTGGCGATAAGCCTCCGTTGACGCGGTCATGATTTCGGCGGCGGGCAGATCGGGTACGGTTTCAAAGTGCCAGGCGGGAATATTCAGGTCCCGCTTCAACCCGTCATTGATCTGATCAATGATTGTGAAAATATCGGTATCCTGAAAGGAATTTTCAGCGATCAGTTTACCCCGGGCAGTCTCGTAGAGAAAGGTTTGGACAAACAGGGTGTCATTCCGCTGGCGGTAGCTGCCGCCCAGAAAGTATTCGCGTTCCACTTCACGGGCGATTTTCTGCTCCAGCGCCATGGGTACGCCGATGACGTTACTAAAGCCGGCGCTAGAGATTTTCTGATAAATGACATTATCATAGCCGGAGTAGACGGAGAAAATCGGGTCCTGATTGAGATCGTAATGGCAACCGGTCATAAAGGCAAATTGGAGCCAATCCAGCTCGGGATTGCGATCTTCGTTTTCAAAAAAGAAAATAGCCAGACGTTTGGTCAAATTCTGTTTCGGGATTTCCCGACGGACAGTCTGTCCGGTTTCATCCACGACGTCAACAGCCGTGGTTGCCGAGCCCAACTCTTTGCCGCTCAATAGGAAAAAGAGCAACCCCCCTGTTATTAGCAGATTGATCGGTATTCCGATCTTTTCGGTTTTGGTCCACTGGTCGCGCCCCGGTCGTCCGTGAAAATAGGCGAGCATACCCACCGTCGGCAGCAGAGAGATCAGCGTGATAAAGCTCAGATCGGTCAGATGAGGCGAGATTTTGTAATGCTCCACAATCCAGCTGACAAATTCCAGAATCGTCCAGCAGACTCCCAGATAGATAAACAGTATCTGGGGAAAGCGCCGGTTCAGCAGATCCCGGAAAAACGAAGGTTTTTATGATTGTCGGTAGCGTTCATTTGATTGTGTTCTTTGGATAAGATATTCAGCCGGCTGTTTTCGTTGTCAGTGGCTCTCCTCATCCCAAACCATCAGATAATGGTCAATATCTGCCTCTTTGAACAGCTCGCCCCGAATCTGAAAACCGTGCCGGGCGTAGAAATCGCACAAATACGCCTGGGCGTGCATTTTAAATTTGTGGTACCTTTTTGTGCGGGCGACATTCAGCATGTAATCCACAATGGCATGACCGTAGCCCCGGTTGCGATACTCTTTACGAACGGCAATCCGTTCCAGTTTTGCCCAGTCTCCCAGAAACCGCAATCGCCCGGCAGCGATCGGCTCACCGTCCCTTTCACCCAGAATATGCAGAGCGCTGAGTTCGTGTTCGTCCATTTCGATCCGGTAGGGTACTTTTTGTTCGGCGATGAAAACGATACCACGGACGATAAATACCTTTATCAAATCGTCGAGACTATCCACGATTTTAAATATGTTGGCTGACTTAGCCGGGTCTTTTTCCTGGAGATTATTCATTTGGTTGAGAGTTGTTGGGTAATTTGGATTTCATCGCTTCAATCAGTGTTTCCGCTTCCTGCATCTGGCGACGGATTCTGCCCAGGATTTCTTCATCCCGGTTGGTAGTTGATTCAATGTTTGGCTTTTCGTCCATAAAACAGCGGCTCCCTGAGTCTGGTTGGTCAAAAATGTTATTGATGGGCTATGGTCGTTGATATCCACCATAATTAATGTAATTAATTTAAACATTAGAAAACAGACCGAAAACAGAAGAGCGGTGATAATGGAAAGCTTTTCATTTTTTATTCGCTTTTGTATATTGAATTTAGAATAGTTTTGGCATTTTGGGAGAATGTTTATGCAATGCGATGAGCTGGTAAAATATTTGGATGAATTATTGGAAACCGCCGGCTTTTCCGATTACGGTCCCAACGGCTTACAGGTTGAAGGGTGTCTCGCTGTCAAAAAAGTGGTCACCGCCGTGAGCGCCTCGGTCGAGCTGTTCGAAAAGGCGATTGGAATGCATGCCAATACCATTTTGGTTCATCATGGAATTATCTGGAATCATGAACGCCCGCTGTACCAGGGCGGCTATAAACAGCGGGTCAAGCTATTGCTGGAAAACAACCTGAATCTGATTGCCTATCACCTGCCGCTGGACGCCCACCTGCAATTTGGCAATGCCGCTCAGATTGCGGTGCGGCTGGGGTTGAGAAACCGGGAGCCGTTTGGGGAACACAAGGGTAATTTCCTGGGGGTTCAGGCGTATGCCGGGGGGATTACCCATGCGGAAATGGAGCAAAGGATCCGAAGTGAGATCAACCGGGACGCACTGTTTTTTCCCTACGGACCGGAGCGGATAGAGCGGATCGGGATTATTTCCGGCGGTGGTCAGAAGGAGACGAATCAGGCGGTTCTGGCGGGTCTGGATATGTATATTACCGGCGAAGCCTCGGAATTTGTCATGCATCTCGCCCAAGAGGAGCGGATTCATTTTGTGGCTGCCGGGCATTATGCCACCGAACGATTCGGCATTCAGGCGCTGGGGGATCATCTGGCGGAAACATTTCAACTTGACGTAACGTTTATTGATATCCCCAATCCGGTGTAGAAATTTTTAACTTTTCAAAATATACACTGAATTACAGGTGAGAAATAGATGCAAATCAGTCAGATACAGATAGAATCAAAAGCGGTAATGGCGAAACTTCTCTGGGTCGGAGTTTTCAGCATTGCCATGGGTTTTCTGGAAGCGATTGTGGTGGTGTATCTGCGGAAAATCTACTACCCCGGCGGCTTTCTGTTTCCCATGAGCCCCGTCTCTCCGCAAATGTACCTTGTGGAGCTGGTCCGCGAAGTGGCAACACTGGTCATGCTGGTTTCCATCGGGTTTCTAGCGGGCAAGAAGGGGCTTCAGCGACTGGCTTATTTTCTGATCAGTTTTGGTGTCTGGGATATTTTTTATTATGTGGCGCTGAAACTCTTTCTGGGCTGGCCCGATTCGTTGCTGACCTGGGACGTTTTGTTTTTAATACCATTGCCCTGGCTCGGTCCGGTAATTGCGCCGGTTCTGGTTTCGCTCTCCATGATCTGGATTGGGATCAATCTGATTCTCCTGGATGAATTGGACGGTCCGCTGGCGCTGAAAGCCGACAAGTGGTTGCTGCTGATTGCGGGCTGCGGCTTGATTTTTATCAGTTTTATCTGGAATTATACGGCGCTGATTATCCGGAGCGGATTTCTGCCGCAGTTTTTCATTCTGGCGGAAAACAGTGAATTTTTGCATATCGTTTACAATTATGTACCGGAGGATTTTAACTGGTTTCTCTTTTTCGCGGGCGAGCTGCTGGCTGTTTTCGGCATGCTCAAGGTACTGTTTCAATACCGGCGGCTGATTCAGGAAACCGCCCGGGAGCTAGGTGCGCAGTTCCGGATGG
>DSAS01000025.1 GCA_011046365.1 Fidelibacterota bacterium | reverse complement strand
TATTTTCGATACCCTGACTTTCACCCTCGGCAGCGGCGACGAATCCCTGAAAGACGCCGGCGCCAACACCATCGCCGGTATCAAAGCCATTCACAATGAACTCCCCGGTGTCTTTACAATTCTGGGGATTTCGAACATCTCCTTCGGGCTGTATCCCGGATCCCGGGAAATTCTCAACTCCGTTTTCCTGGATGAAGCCGTCAAAGCCGGTCTGGACCTTGCTATTGTAAATGTCCAAAAAATTCTCCCGCTGTATAAAATCGAACCGGAGGATATTGATATTTGCCGCAATTTAATCTACAATCGCGGCAACGCTCCGTTGCTAACCTTTATCCGCCATTTTGAAAAACAATCCGAGGCAAAGAAAACCGAGCCGGCGACGGAAAATGTTCCGCTGAGCGAAAAAATCCGGCAGCAGGTCATTCAGGGCAACCAGGTCGGGCTGGATTCACTCCTGAACGAAGCTTTAAAAACCATGCCGGCAATTGACATTATCAATCATTGGCTGATTCCGGCGATGAAAACCGTGGGCGATCTCTTCGGCGCCGGAAAAATGCAACTGCCTTTCGTGCTGCAATCAGCCGAGGTAATGAAATCCGCCGTAAGCCGGCTGGAGTCCTATTTGGAGAAACGGACTGACGATGCCCAGACCAGTATCGTCCTGGCGACAGTCCGCGGTGATGTTCACGATATTGGGAAAAACCTGGTGGACATTATCCTGACCAACAACGGCTACAAAGTCTATAATCTGGGCATAAAATGCGAAATCGAAACGGTGCTGCAAAAGGCATTGCAGGCTAAAGCCGACGCCATCGGAATGAGCGGACTGCTGGTCAAATCCACAACGATCATGAAAGAAAATCTCGAACTGATGCGGCAGCGCAACATCACCACGCCGGTACTGCTGGGCGGTGCCGCTCTGACAGCAAATTTCGTCGCAGACACCTGTACTCCGATTTATGACGGTCCGGTAATCTATTGCCCCGATGCCTTTGCCGGACTGGAAGCGATGAACCGGATCAAGGCTCACGGATTGAAAACCAGCGACTCCCCACATCTGTCAATCCCCCAGAAATCCACGCAACCGATCCGCCCCAAATCAGCTGCTTCACAGGAAAAAATCCGCCGGGATATTGATATCCCTACCCCGCCTTTCTGGCAAGTGCGGTATGTCGACAATATTGATCTGGACACCGTTTTTTCCTTTCTAAACGAAGCGGTGCTGTTCCGCGGACGCTGGGGCTATCGGCGGGGAAAACTGTCCCAAGAGGCGTATGCTGAATTAATCGAAAAGCAGGTCCGTCCGGAATTTGAGCAACTCAAAAAGCGCTGCAAAACGGAAAAACTGCTGCAACCACAAATCGCATACGGCTATTTTCAATGCAACAGCGATAACGAAGAAGTAATTATCTATGAAAATAATACAACCACGGAGATTGAGCGCCTGCATTTTCCGCGCCAGAAAAAGGCGCCGTATCGTTCTATCGCCGATTTTTTCCTGCCGGGTGAATGGGGAAAGCGGGACCTCATCGCCCTGCAGGTCGCTACTGTCGGTCCGCACGCCCAGACCGAAGCTCAGCGCCTGTTTAATGCAGATTGCTATAAGGACTATCTGCTGTTTCACGGGCTGAGCGTGGAGTCCGCTGAAGCGTTGGCGGAGTACTGGCACCAGCAGATTCGCAAAGAATTACACATTGCCGATGAGGACGGTGTCAGCATAGCGGACTTTGTTGTCCAGAAATACCGCGGTACGCGCTACTCCTTCGGCTATCCGGCTTGTCCCGACCTGGCGGAAAACGATAAAATATTACGGCTTCTCGACGCCGAAAAAATCGGTGTGTCCACTACAGAAAGCCATCAGATGATCCCGGAACAGACGACCACCGCCTTTATTGTCCACCATCCCCAGGCGAAGTACTTTACGCTCGAATAATGGAGCCCATTATGACGAAATATATCTGCACCAACTGCGGCTATATCTACGATCCAGAGACCGGCGATCCGGAAAATGGAATCCCTGCCGGAACAAGCTTTGACCAGCTTCCAGACGACTGGGTCTGCCCGGTCTGTTATGTCGGCAAGGACCAGTTCGATCCGCTTTAAGGGTTAAATCCGGTTTGTTCGATTGTCATTCAGCAACCTATCAACAAAGGAAATCAGATCAAAGTCCACACTGATTCCGCTGGTCATAATCCGGTTCTTGCCTGTCATTAAAGACTCGCTGCTGGCAGATAATCAGAAAAAACAGGAGTACCTGCTGCGGATTAGCAATATTCTAATTTCCTGAAAAAAACTCTTGACAATCTCGATCCGGCTGATTACATTAACAGTGTATTAGTTATATAGTACACTAAAACGGAGAACATTATGATTACACTGCAAAACCTGAGTTTCGCTTACAAAAACAAGCCGCCCCTCTTTGGGCAGCTGAATCTCACCATGTCCGATGGCAACATCTATGGACTGCTGGGCAAAAACGGCGCCGGGAAAACCACCCTTTTAAAAATCATCTGCGGATTGCTCTTTCCCCAGCAGGGGGACTGTACCATCTTCGGCTTCAGACCGGAAAAAAGAGCCGTCCGAATGTTGCAGGAAATCTACTTTATCGCCGAAGAGTTCTATACCCCCGCCCTCACAATCAAGGAATACCTGCATCTCTATGCGCCCTTTTATCCCCGTTTCGACCAGCGGGCATTCAATAGCTATATCACCACCTTTGAGCTGCCTGAAAATGAGACCCTGACTGCATTGTCCTACGGGCAGAAAAAGAAATTTCTGATCGCCTTCGGACTGGCAACCAACAGCCGCCTGCTGATCCTTGACGAACCCACCAACGGTCTTGATATTCCCAGTAAAAGCCAGTTTCGCAAGCTGCTCGCCGGAGCCATTGACCAGAATCGGACCGTCATTATTTCAACTCACCAGGTGCGCGATATCGGCAATTTAATTGACCCCATCGTAATTCTGGATGAAGGTCAGATCATTTTTAATCAAACTGTCGAATCAATTTCGCAAAAGCTCTCTGTCTCCCTCGAAAAAACCGCACCCGATGAGAAGAATGTACTGTATTCAGAAAAAACTCTCGGTGGCTACGTCGTAATCAATGAAAATCGCCGCGCGGCGGACAGTAACCTCGACATAGAGTTGCTTTTCAACGCCGTTATCAACAATCAGCAACGCATGAGCGCTATCTTTGCGCAGGAGGTTTAAATGGAAACCACAAACAGGTTTAACGTCAAACGCTTTTTACTGCTGCTGCGCAATGATTTATTTTGCAACTACCGTACCTTGCTCATCGGCGCCGGCACTGTCGCCGCAATCTATTTTATCGCAACTCTCGCACCGCTGATATTTTCCCAGCGAAGTGTTGATTCTGATTTTCACAGCGGCTTTTTTCCGGCGGCGCTCTATATCTGCGGTTTTCTGCTCAGCGCCGCTGCCTTCAGCGAAATTCATCATTCGCAGAAAAACACCGCTTTCTTCATGTTGCCGGCTACCCGCCTCGAAAAATTAGCTAGCCGCCTGTTGCTAACCACCATCGGGTTTGTTGTCATCGGCATAATCTTTTACTTTCTACTCAATCTGCTCTCATTTTTGATCGCGGCGCTGTTCAGCACCGCACAATTTTCCCTTTTTAATCCCTTTTCCAGAGAAATGCTGCTCACCATTGCCGTCTATTTGGTGGCTCAGTCCCTGTTTCTGTTCGGTGGTATCTATTTCAAATCCCATGCGTTCATGAAAACCGGTTTGGCGCTCTTCGGATTTGCCGTTGCGACAGCACTATTTTCTGCTATCATATTCCGCATCGTCTATCACGATTTTTTCTATCACATGCAAGTCATGGACAATTATCTGGCACATGATTTTATCTATCTGGAAGATTTCAGCAAAACGCTGTTTTCCATTGCCAAATATCTGTTCTGGCTGGCTCTGGCACCTTTCTTCTGGATGTTGTCCTATATCCGACTGGGAGAGAAGGAGGTCTGAGATGGAATTTCAAAAAGACCAGGCAATCTATCTGCAAATCGCCGATCTGATTTGTGAAAACATCCTTTCTGGTGAATGGGCGGAAGAGGAGCGCATTCCGTCGGTTCGTGAACTGGCGATGACCACCGAAGTGAACCCAAACACCGTCATGCGCAGTTACACCTGGCTACAGGACAAAGGCATTATTCAAAACCAGCGGGGAATCGGCTATTTCGTCGCGCCGGGTGCATTAGAGCAGACCCGTAATCTGAAAAAAGAGGAATTTATCAATACACAACTTCCCTATTTATTCAAAATGATGGACCTGTTAAATATCAGCTTTGACGATTTAAAAACGATCCACGCCAAACAGCAATAGGAGTGATCCATGAAAAACAGCGATAAAATCTTAGCCATCAGTATTCTTATTATCCTCGTTTTTATCACAGGATTGATAATTGCCAGCCGTTTTATGGTGACCGGCATTTCAGACCGGGCGTCTTACTATTCCGATACGGAAATTATCAGCCGGAACCTCGCTTGCGGGGATTTTGATAAAATTGAAACCGACGGAACCTGGCAACTGGAAATATACCGGGGCGATGACTATTCTGTCTCTGTTGAGTTTCCCCAATCTGCTGCGAACGCAATTGATGTGCAGGTTTGGGATGGCTGTCTCCGGTTTGAAAACGACGTCCGGTGGACCCGTCAGCGTTCACCCTTCCGAGCGGTTGTCACCATGCCGAATTTGAAGGGACTGAGGACCAAGGAGGGTGCCTCAATACTTGTTGGGGACTTCTCCTGCGACGATTTGGATGTTCACGTAACCGGAGCAGCGAAAATTGACGCCGAAAATCTGCAAATCACAAACCTTTCACTGCGTTGCGATGGTGCCGCCGATGCCAATTTCAAAGAATCCGAAGTGTTTAATGCCAAAATAGATGTAAACGGCGCCAGCCGGATCGTTTTAAATATGACTGGTGGTGAATTGAGCGGAAGCGCCCACGGCGCAGCGTCTATCGTGTATTACGGAGAGGTAGCTATACAAGATATTGCTACAGCCGGGGCGGTATCTGTGCGGCAGCGCTGAAAGTATTGGCAGAAAATTATATTTTAACTGCCGGTAATTTTTTCACTTTTCATTCAATCCTTTCCAAATCCCCGTCAATTCGCTTGACATTGGCGGGATTTTTCAATAACATTTTTGGCGTTTTTATATGAATACTCTTTTTAATTAAAATACCAGAATATGAAACTACTGATTTCATCAAATAATCAAGATAAGATAAAGGAAATTAAATCCATCTTTCAATTGCCCGGCGTGGAATTGCTGACTCTGGCGGATTTTCCTGGGGCGCCGGACGTTGTGGAGGACGGGAACACCCTTTATGAAAATGCATTAAAGAAGGCATCTATGCTGTGTGAATTTTCAGGATTGCCGACCATCGCCGATGACACCGGTCTGGAAGTGGACAGTCTCGGGGGGCATCCCGGGGTCTACTCAGCCCGATATGCCGGTGAAAATGCCAGTTACAACGACAATATCGAGAAGCTAATTCGCGAAATTCAGAAAGTGCCGGAGAACCGGCGGACAGCCCGGTTTCGGACGGTCGCTGTTTTTTATCATCCGGAATTAATTCTCCGCGCCGAGGGCACCATCGAAGGATATATTTTAAGCGAACGAAGCGGCAGCAACGGCTTCGGCTACGATCCGATTTTTTTCGTTCCTATCCGAAATAAGACCCTGGCTGAAATGAGCGCCGCCGAGAAAAACGCCATCAGTCATCGCGGACAGGCTTTCAGCCGTCTGTATCAATTGCTTCAAAAAGAATTCCCATCATTAATCAATATTTAACTGAGGTGTCGTCAATAAATTTGCTACGACTTGCTTAAGTAATCAATCCTATATTAACCATTTTCGGAGTGACGACACTGTATCGTACCAGGCAATATATTATATACTTCCTGATTTTATCAGGTTTTCTGATGTCGCAAGCGGCGGGACAGGAGTCCGGCGGCGGCACGGAGGGAGTTACGTTTACTATACAAGTGGACTGGCTCTCCAATCGCTTTGCCTCCCTGAAAATGGAAACACCCCGTGGTCTGTCTCTGCTTTCACCCTACGCTCCCCAGACCAACCGTTCAATCCTGTATGTATACGATCCACGCCAATTAAAAACCGAGATCCGCCTGGATGATACGGGACAGAATCTCATTTTCATTGAAGAGTATAAAGGTCTACCGACGCGACCGCCCCGCGGTATCTCGCTGGATTCCTATTTTCAACAAAAGTCCGCACATCTGTTGCGCAGCGAGCTGCACGAAATCTGCCGGAAATCCTTTGCCGAACCAAAAAGCGCCGTCAGAACCGAAAAGCTGGAGCTAATCGGCGCCGACATCGCCGGTCAGAGAGTTGCGTTGCGGGTCTCAGGCAATGTCAATATCAACGGTCGCCTGCAAAACCAAAAACAGTCCCAGGTTCGCACCGGCTACAACGCCGGGTCTTCGACAACCTTTATTGTAGATCAAAAGCAGCAGCTCAATATCGAGGGCAAAATCGGCGACCGGATCAGTATCCTCGTTGATCAGGACAGCGAAAGAGATTTTGATTTTGAGAATAATCTGAAAATCATCTACACCGGTGAAGAAGACGATATCGTCCAGAAAGTCGAAGCCGGCAATATCTCGCTGTCGCTGCCAGGAACCCAGTTTGTCACCTTCTCCGGCACGAACAATGGTCTGTTCGGATTCAAAGCCCTGATGAAGCTGGGTGCGATTGACATTACGACAATTGCCAGTGTGGAAAAAGGTAAAAAAGAGAAACTCAGTGTTGACGGTGGGGCTCAGAAAACCTCGCTGGCAATCAAAGATCACGACTATGTGAAACGACAATACTTCTTCCTGGATAAAGAGTTCCGCCAGTCTTTCTATGACGGTTTTCTGGAGTCCGGCGGCGTCTTTAAACTGAGCGGTCGGACCGTCACCGATCTGGAGGTTTACAAATCCATTAGCTCGGAAGTCGCCGGCAGTATGTACGGCTATGCCCACGTGGACCCCAATTTCCCCGATCAGGATACCTCATACACCGAGCGGCGTATTTTTCAACGTCTGATCGTAGATCAGGATTATACCGCCAACCTGGACCTGGGTTTTATCCGGCTGCGTTCATCGGCACAGGAATCGGAAATCATCGCGGTCGTTTATCGTGTTCTCGACCCCGGCAAACAGCAGATCGAAGAGTACGGAGACTGGCGCGCCAAGGATACCAGCGATATCCAACTGAAACTGATCAAGCCCCGTCAGAACAAGCCCAGTCACCCCTGTTGGGACCTGGAGTTTAAAAACGTCTACTATCTGGGAACAACCGGCATCAACAGTGAGGGATTTGAACTGAACATTGTTTATATTTACGGAAATACCGGCGATGTCGAGCGAGACCCCGTGGACGGTATGCCTTTTATCCAGAAATTCGGACTGGATCTCAAAGATGAATCCGGCGCTCTCACGCCCGACGGTATTGTGGACACCGGCAATCCGAATATTCTCAGCCTTCAGTCAGGCGAGCTCTGGATCCCTTTTCTGCGCCCCTTTCAATCCGATTCCACCGGCTCCGGCGTCGGCAATGAGAATCTGAGCAGCAATTATAATTGCGCCGCCATTTATGACAGCAACCGAACCAACATCACGGCAATCAACCAGGATTCTAAATTCAAGATTATCTGTAAATATGAGAACCGCAGCTCCGTAATCAGTCTCGGTGCCATGGTAATCGAGGGCAGTGAATCCGTTATGCTGAGCGGTCAAACCCTAACCCGCGGCGTGGATTATACCATTGATTATTTTACCGGCACCCTGACCCTGATCAATCCCGAAGCCACTAAGCCCAACGCAGAACTGGACATTAAATACGAACGCAATCAGTTTTTTCAACTGGACAAGAAAACCATCCTGGGGACAAGGGCTCAGTACGATTTCGGAAACAATTCATTTATCGGCGGTACTGCACTCTATTTCAGCCAGTCAGTGGTTGATGAAAAAGTAGACGTCGGCTACGAACCGATGCGGAATTTCGTCTGGGACCTTAATGGTCGTTTGAACCAGAATCTGAACTTCCTGACCCGAGCGGTCAACTGGCTGCCACTGATTGAAACAGACAAGCCTTCGTCCCTAACAATCGAGGGCGAAATTGCTCAGGTCCGCCCCAATCCCAATACCCTGAGCAATGAAGATACCGGCGACCCAAACGGTGTCGGTTTCATTGACGATTTCGAGGGATCAAAACGGATCACCTCGCTGCCGATTATTTATCGCTACTGGTCGCACGCCGCGGCGCCACTCTCAAAGCGAGATAAACAGCGCGGTTTCTTTTTCTGGTATAATCCCTATGGGGGGGTATCTACCAAAAGTATCTGGCCCAATAAAGAGGTCAGTACCCAGGCGCAGAACAACCTTACGGAAATCCTGGTCATGGCGCTCGATCCATACTGGTCTATTGAGGTGGTTGATGGCAAATCACAGCCCGAAGAAGCCTGGGGCGGTATTACCTACGCTTTTCCCACCAGTTATTATGACCAGTCCAAAACCAAATTCCTGGAGGTCTGGGTACGCGGACGATCGGGTAAGATGCATATTGATCTGGGCTATATCAGCGAAGATTATATTCCCAATAAAACATTGGACACCGAGGATCAACCGGAAGCCGGCTTCACCCTGGGCAACGGTCTGCTGGACGACGGCGAAGATACGGGAATTGATGGCGTCTTTGACGAGGATGAATTCATCGTTGTGAATAATGGGCAGGATACACTCCGCTATGGAGATGACCGGCTGCTGCATTACAATCGGAGTAAAACCGACCCGCATAGTGATAACTGGAAATGGTCGGAGGGTTCCCGCGACTACCGCCACATCAACGGCACCGAAAATAGCGCCAAGGGCGATGCTTTGGGTTATATCCCCGATTCGGAAGATCTTAATGGTGACTTTGAAGTCAACCTTTTAAACGATTATTTTACCGTTGACTTCGTACTGGATGACTGGAAAGATGATAAATATGTCGCAGGTCGAACCCGTTTTGATAACGGGAGTCCGACGGGCTGGAAGCTCTATCGTATTCCGCTGAGCGAATTTCAAAAAGCCAAACCCAATGGTGACGTCAGCTGGCAGACGATCGAATTCTGCCGCATTTGGATTGACGAAGTCTCCAGTGAAGACACCGTCATGATCGCCAAATTCGAGATGGTCGGTAACGAGTGGGAAGAGCTGGGTGTTGGCGACGGATCTGACGGGAATTACTTAAAAAACGACGAAGCCTTCAGTATCAGCGTTTTAAACACCGAAGATAATCCGGATTATACGCCGCCAAAGGGCGTCAGGGGTGAATACGACGCCGTCAACGAGATTCAGCTCAAAGAACAGTCGCTGGTGATGTCCTTTAACGGCAGCCGGGGTCTCCGTCCGGGCGAAGCCGCCGCCGCGAAAAAAGTCCTGTTTGAAGACGCCAGCTTTATTACCTATAAAAAAATGAAGCTGTTTATCGCCGGACATGAATTGCGCACCCGCACAAAATTTTTCCAGAAAGGCGAAAAGACGCCACTCCAGTTTTTTATCAAATTCGGCGTCATTAACGATGAAAATAAAATTTACAACTACTACGAATACCGGCAACCCATCTACCCGGACTGGGATGAAAAAAACAACCTGGAAATTGATTTTGATTTCCTCACCAGACTGAAAGGCTACGCTACCGAGAAGGATTTCGAGGACCAATATCCCAACAACACCGGTTTAAAACAGTTTGCGATCACACACGATGGTGAAGGTGGCGTTTTGAAACGCCACTGGAAAGAGATCAAGGAGGGGAAGTTCACCGGTAAAGAGATCATCATCGTTGGAAATCCGACTATATCAAGGGTAAAACGGATTGATATGGGGGTCATTAACCAAAAATATGCTCTGGAGGATTTCAACCAATCTTCGCCACTCCCCCGCTATGACAATACCGTCTTCGGCGAGGTCTGGCTTGATGAGCTGCGCCTCTCCGATGTGCGCCGCGATCCCGGTATCGCCTATCGCGGTTCGGTTGCACTAACCATTGCCGATCTGGGCAAAGTCAACGTTAATATTGATCAGCGGGATGCCGATTTTCACACCGTCGAACAGCGCCCCAACTTGCAGACCACAGGATTGAACAACACCCGGAACCTGTCCGTTCGGGGCAATCTCAATCTGGATAAACTGACGCCGGCGAACTGGGGTCTGAGCCTGCCGGTATCCGGCTCCTATACCAATCGCTACAGCGCACCAAAGTTTCTACCCAACTCCGATATTCTTGCCGGCGATGCTCCGCCGGACAGTGTGCTGAGTCTGTCGGAATCCTATGGTGTTAATGTCTCTTACAGCAAACGAACCTCCGATTTCTGGCTAACCAAATACACCATTGATCAGCTGCGGGTCTCCGCCAGCGCCCAGTGGTCAAACAGCTCCTCGGTCACCGTCCGTAAAAATGAAGCCGAATCCTATCGGGGCAGCATTTCGTACAAGGTTCCTTTCGGACGCAATAACTTTTTGCAACCCTTTAAATGGACACAGAACATCCCGGTTCTCGGCAACCGGCTCAGCGACCTGCGCTGGTATTATACGCCCAGCAACCTGGATTTCTCGATTGATGCCGCCGAGAGCAAATCTACCAATATCCCCCGGATCGGAGAAATTACCCAACCCTATGACCTGGGATTGAACCGCTCCATAACCGCCGGCTATAAAGTCTTCGACAATCTTAATTTGAACTATTCCTGGAAAGCCAAAAACAGCCTGGTGGATTTTCGGGATAATAAACTGAAAGCGATTCGGGAACTGAATCCCGGCAAGCAGGTGAATGTAAACGAAAGTTACTCGGCGAATTTCAATCCGAAAATTTTCACTTGGCTTACGCCCAGCATATCCTATAGCGCCGCCTACACCTGGGGCGAACCGGTTACCAGCGGCACCCGCAGTGTTGACAATCTCAGCAATCAAAACCGGATTTCCACCTCCTTCAGTCTCGACCCGAGTGCTATTATGAAGACATTTTACTCACCTAAATCGGCGACCAAGCCTGCAACCAGACCCTCCGGCACCAGGGGAGGAAGACATCAGACAGGCGAATCGGAGAAAAAGGACGAAATAAAAGAGGATAAAGAGAAAGCACCCAGTGAAACTCCACTGCTGGAATACCTGTACACTACCCTCAAGCGGGTCCAACCCATTCAGTTCAGCTATTCCACCAGCCGCAGCAATAACAATAAGGGACGCATCGGCGAGCCCGGTCTGCTCTACCGGATGGGTCTGGCGTCAGACCCAGGTCTGGATACAATCGCGGCGGAAGCCGGCGTATATCCCAACAGCATCTCCATAAATTCCGACGCCAGCCTGCGTAGCGGCATCAAGATTACCAACAATATCAATACATCCCTTGCCTATAGCCAAAACATGTCCTGGTCCGAATCCCAGGGTAACATCAACCGCAATCTTACCCGTGACTATATTACTTTTGATAATTCCGGAAAGGAGGGACTCCCTTTCCCCAGCTGGTCTTTAAACATTTCACAGCTGGAAAAAATTAAACTTCTTTCTAAAGTTTTTACCAAACTCTCTCTGGATCACGGCTTTACCGGAAAGGAATCCATTGTACATCGCAACGGCGAGGTCCAAAACTCCAGCTACAAACTCTACTTTCAGCCGTTGCTGGGACTGTCCATGCGATTCAAAAACAATATGAGCTCCAATCTGCGCATGTCCGCCGGTAAAACCGTCACCAATCAAGCAAACGGTGGCGCCTCCCTCGTCACCGACCAGAGTATCAACGCCTCCGTGAATTATCAGAAAAAAGGTGGTATCAGTATTCTGCTCCCGTTTCTGAAAAACAAACGCCTTGAAAATAATATTAACTTCACTATGGCTTTCGACTACAGCTCCTCAAAAACCGAACAACGCAACGATGCGGTCAGCGATTTCAAATTGACCAACAGTAACACGACCTGGAAAATTGAGCCGCGGATCAGTTATTCCTTCACTCAGAAAGTTACCGGGGGTATTTTCTATTCCTACAGCGAAAGTAAAAATGCCCGGACCGGCAAGCGGATTACCCGTAACGGCGGCTTTGATGTAAATATCGCAATCCGAGGTTAATATGAACAGAATGGTTATATTGGGATTTCTTCTGGCGTTTATCAGCTGTACTGGTCAGAACACGGTGTTCGACGGGGAGCGTGCATTTGTCTATCTCGAGGAACAGTGCGCCATCGGCTATCGCTACCCTGGCTCAGCGGGACACCAAAAAGCGCTGCAATATTACCGGAATTTCTTCAGCGATCTGGCAGACACCCTGATTTTGCAATCCTTTACCCAATCCATTCCGGAAGAGGATGTCTCTTTTAAACTGACCAACATTATTGCCGGATTTAATATCAACAGACCAAATCCACTCCTGATCGGCGCTCACTGGGATACCCGCCCCCGGGCTGATCACGACCCAAATCCGCAAAAACGTTCCAGCCCGATCCTCGGTGCCAATGACGGCGCCAGTGGCGTTGCCGTCCTGATGCATCTGGCTGAATTGATCCACACAAATAAACCGGAACGGGCAATATTTCTGGTATTCTTTGACGGTGAAGATTACGGATATTCCGGCACTCTGGAATATTATTGTATGGGATCAGAATATTTTGCCAAAAACCTGCCGATCATCAGACCCGCCGAGGCGATTATTATTGACATGATCGGCGACCGGGAGCTGGAGATACCCATGGAACGCTACTCCTACCAAAGCCACCCCCGGCTGGTTAAAACCCTCTGGGAAATCGCCCGGAAAAGAGGATTCACCGAATTTCAGCATAAATTCGGCAGCTATATCTACGACGATCATGTCATGCTGATTGAACATGCCGGGATTCCCTCGGTGGACATTATTGATTTCGACTATCCCAACCGCTATCAAAACTTCTGGCACACCACCATGGACACCCCGGATAAATGCAGCCCCCGCAGCCTGCAAATCGTCGGACAGGTGCTTTATGATTATATCTACTCCAGGGAAATTACGAAGCAATGACCGCAACCGATAAATACTGGCTGCACTACGAATTCCGGAAGGGAGAATACGATCAGGATATTCTCTTTGCTCTATTAACCGATCTGCCGTGCCTCGGGATTATCGAAAAGGAAAGTTCCATTGACGTCTATTTTAATACGGAGAATGCCGGGCGGCTCGATCGTCAGATTCGGCAGATGTTGAAATTTTTTCCAGAAAAGAGCATTGTCTATAAGAGAAAACGTCTAAAAAATCGGGACTGGCACCTCAGCTGGCAAAAATATTTCAAACAGATTCGGGTCAGCTCTGGTATCGTCATTTATCCCGCTTGGGAAACCTACACAGGCAACGAAGCCGTCCAGATCGCCATTCAGCCCGGGATGGCATTCGGTACCGGGACGCACGCCACCACGCAAATGGCGTTAACATTACTGGAAAAAACAATCCGTCCCGGCATGACCGTACTGGACGCCGGCTGTGGCAGCGGAATACTGAGCATTGCGGCACTTAAACTGGGCGCCGGTTTCGTGGAAGCCTGGGATATTGATCCCGACATTCAGGAAAATTTCCATCAGCAACTGGAACTTAACGGTATTCACGACCGTTTCAGTCTCGTCATTGGAGATGTCACGCAACATTCTTCCAATAAATACAACCTAATTCTCAGCAATATCGAAAGGAAACCTAATCTGGCACTTTTATCTAATCATGCAAAGTACGGTCACATTCCGCCCTGTATTTTCACCGGCATTTTAAAAGATGAATATAACATGTTTAAGTCCGCTGTGCTAAATTACGACCTGATTGTCAAAGAAGAGATGTTTCGGGATGAATGGGTGGCACTGCTGACAGAGAAAAAATGAAACACGTCCTTTTATTAATCGGAATCCTTCTCACTACGGTTGCCTGTGTCAAAACGACGCACGAGGATCTGCGCACTGATCCGGTCATTGAAACCGTAACTCTGAATTATTCTCAACTGAACAAATCGCTTTTCATCGCCGCCGAAGTGTTTGACCCGCAGGGCATTGAAACCATTGATTCGGTGGTATATTACCTTTTTCGAAGGGATTCCATTCAATCCGCCAGCGAGGATCTGTTCCGCACCGGCAAACTCTATGATATCGGACCGCCGCCGGATATTATCAGCTTGGACGGCGTTTTCTCCTACCTGATTGATTCCACCCAGCTGGCAAATAACGAAGGCTATTACCGGGTCAGAGTCCAGGCGTTTGACGAAGACGGCAACAGCAGTTCCATCGAGGAACAGGAAGCGCTCGTGTTCCCCAACAGCCCGCCGGTACTCTACCCGCTGGAAATTCCGCGGTCTTTTGAGAAAGGTGAATTCGTTATTTTCAAAATCCGTGTCACCGATCCCCAGGGTTACCAGGACATCGCTGCGGTTCTTTTCACCGTTTTACAACCCAACGGCACCTATATGACTGATCCCAGCTTCTTTCTTTCCGATGCGGGACCGGCGTCCGGCGGCTGGGGTGACGAAATCGCCGGCGACGGCATTTTTACCACTACCATTCCGACAAAAGCCAACAGTGAGTTACAGGGTGACTTCGTCTTTTACTTCTATGCCGAAGATCTGTACGGTGCGGTCAGCGATACCCTGAGAAGAGTCCTGACCAATCCCGGCGTACATCTTCTGGCACCCAGCGACGCCGTTGCTCTGACTTTCAATCAAAAGTATATCATCCGCTGGGAAAGCGCCTATGTCAATCAGGTTACGGTTCAATACACCACCAACGCCAATGCGGCGACACCGGAATACACGACCATCACGACCACCGCGGCGGCGCTGGGCGCCTACGAGTGGACTGTGCCGGCTATCCGCTCGTCAGAATGCAAAATTAAAATCTTCGATCCCTCCAATCCCCGTCGTTACGATGTCAGCGACAATAATTTCAGCATATCACCATGATAAACCGACGCCTTTTAGCCATCGTCCTCATTCTGTCCGGCGGACTTTTTGCCCAGGCATTCCGGCTGTCAAAACCCTTCTTAAACGACGATTCCGTGGTCTACGAAGGGCTCGGCAGTAACGGAGTAACCCAGATTGTTCCGCAGGGCGATTCGCTGATCTGGTATGCAACCGGCGGCGGCTTGAGCAGAACAGGCGACTTCGGCACAACTTTTTATACCTATTATTCAGGCGAAAGCAACTTACCCAAGGGCGGTATTTCTGCGATTGCCGTGCTCGATTCGATTATTGTTGTCGCCGCTGTGTTTGATTCCACAACTATTGAAGGTTCAATGCAGACCGGCGGCGGTCTGGCTTATTCAAAGAATTATGGCAGAAGCTGGACATATATCAGTCAACCCGTGGATAGACCCGGCGACAGCACCGGTGTCTGGAACGGCGATACGATTAAATATCTTCCTATCACCACCAAGGTTAGCAATACTACCTGGGACATCGCTCTCAACCGAATCGCCGACGATTCCGTCTGGGTCTATATCACCAGTTGGGCGGGCGGTATCCGGCGGAGTTGTGATTTCGGTAAAAGCTGGCAACGGCTGCCGCTTCCCAGCGACAACCTGGATTATCTGCTCTGCAGTGATCCCATTGATTTTACAATCAATCCCCGCGATCCCGCTCAGTACGGCAATCATAATCATAAGGGATTCAGTGTGCTCACTTACGGTGACACCGTCTGGGTAGGCACCGCCGACGGTGTCAATTTGGGAATTATCGAATCGGACGACTGCATTCGCTGGCAAAAATTCAATGTCCGCAATTCGAATCTCTCCGGAAATTTCATCATCGCCATCGCCCGTCAATACTCCAACGGTCAGGAAACCATCTGGGTGGGCGCCCTGACCACCGATGAGAGCGGTCAGATTCAGGCGGTTAATAAAACCACCAACGGCGGCTTGACCTGGAGCCGAACCCTGATCGGTGAACGGGTCTACAATTTTGCCTTTGACGGACCGACGGTGTATGTCTGCACCGAACGCGGACTTTTCAAATCTGTGGATAGCGAAAACTGGGCGCTCTACGCTCCGCCTTATGACGCCGAAAAGAGAGAATACATTTTTTCCGAAGATGTTTATGCGGCGTTGGTAGATCGGCGTGAAGGAATGCCTTATCTCTGGCTTGGCTCATCCGACGGGATTGCCAAAACCGCCGATGATGGCATTAGCTGGACCACCTATCGCCAATATCTTTCCACCAACCTGCCAGGACAACCAGCCATCTACGCCTATCCAAATCCCTTTGCACCAAATTTTCATAATTATGTCAATGGTGACGGGCATGTTCGGATCCAGTATTATCTCGAGAATCCCGCCACCGTCAAACTGGAGGTCTACGACTTTGCCATGGACCGGGTCTACGAGAGTGTGCCCCATTACATTGCCCACACCGGCGATTACAGTGAGAGCTGGAACGGACGCAATAAATCCGGTAACATCGTCGCCAACGGTACCTATTTCTGTAAACTCACCATCAAACAAAACGATGCGGAGAAATTTCACTGGACAAAACTAATCGTCGTTAAATGATCAATATGTCAATTCAATCCAAAATAGCAACTTTATTAATTTTCCTGACAGTATTTTCCGCAGCCGAAACCGGTGATAATGCCGGATATGCTGGTTCTTTTTTACGCATGGGTCTGGGAGCGCGCTCACTGGCAATGGGCAACGCCGGAGTGGCAGACAGTGAAAACGGCTTTGCGGCTTATTACAACCCCGCCGGTCTGGCTCACTTAAAAGACCGGCATCTGTCACTTACCTATTATTTTCTTAGCCTGGATCGGCAACTGCATTACGTCGGTTTAGCGTTACCTCTGCAACCGTCCGCCGGATTATCGGTAGCCTGGATGCATGCCGGCGTCACCGACATTCAGGGGCGGACCTCGACGGGCATTCCCGATGAAGTCTATGAAACCGGCGAAAATGTTATCTATCTCTCCTTCGCCAATGCCTTCCATCGCCGCATTGCGGTAGGACTCAACTTTAAGATTTTAAACCATACCCTCCTGGGGCTAACCGGCAGCGGTCTGGGCTTTGATATCGGTATCCTGTTGAAACCCTTTGAAAAAATCTCGCTGGGCATTTTATTAAAAGACCTAGGCGCCAGCTATACCTGGAATACGCAGGACCTGTTTGGTGATCGGGGCGGTAACTACACCGACATATTTCCCCAAATATTAAAAATAGGAATCGCCTATCGCCATCACGATAATTTTTGTTTTATCGGCGATTTCGAAATTTCCGATCAAAATGACTACCGGGCACATTTCGGCGGCGAGTACCTCATTAACAACATTCTATTTCTTCGGATAGGTATTGACAATGAGAATCCCACCTTCGGCATCGGTCTGGCGTATGGATTTATAAAAAATATCCGGACTCAGATTGATTACAGTGCCCTGATCGGGCTCGTGGGTGAAGGCAGTACGCATGTCTTCTCGTGGGAGTTTAAATTTTAACCTCTTTCAGGTAGTTTTATGAAGCGTAAATTTTCTGTTTTATCATCCTTTCTGGTTTTCTCAGTTTTCCTTGCGAAAGCCGAACTGGCGAATAGCGGCATGTCTTTTTTACAAATATCTTCTTCGGCGGCTTCCGCCTCCTCGGCTAACGTCTTTGCCCAGTCGGCGCAATCGCCACTGGCTATCTTTGAAAATCCGGTGGGCATCAGGAACGAAAATGTCACCTTCGCTCTGTCGCACCATTTCTGGTTTTCGAATATCAGCCTGGACGCCCTGGCTTTTTCAATACCCCTGCAAAAGGCAACCCTGGGTTTTGGATTAAATTATGTCCGCATTCCGGGTGTTGAAATCCGGGAGACGCCCAGTAGCGACCCGCTGGCGGAAGTAGAGCCGCAATATATGGCTGCCGCCGTGGGATATACCTTTTCTCCGGTGACCAACCTCCTGTTTGGGGCAACGGGGAAATATCTGCACGAACATCTTTACACCTATTCCGATTACGGTTTTGCTTTTGATTTTGCCGTCTACTGGGATGCTCCGAGCATGCTGGACATCTCAGTTATGGTAAAAAATATCGGAATGCTGCATTCCGACACAGAAGCAAATAACCTCCCTTCCATGCTCACCATCGGCGTCGTCCGCCCCGAATTATTTGAAGGGCAAAACCTGAATGCGAGAGTCGGGGTTAACTTCGGCTCCAATCTGAATTCTCAGGAAGCCTTTGCGGCAGCCGGAATTGATCTTGATTTCCGGAATTTGCTCTGCCTGCGCGGCGGTTTCATCCATATCGGTTCCGTCAATCGTAAATCTCTCGGCTTCGGTCTGAATATCGAGCGGTTTAACATTGATTATGCCTACCTGTTCATGCCGGAAGGATTGCACAATCCGCACATATTGACGATCAGCTATCGTCCCTGAATCGTTTTTAATCTTTTTCGCAGAAAAACAAAATGCAGTAGCCGTCTACTGCATTTTGCCAATTTTTATGTGAAAACGAATCTTAATTTGCCTGTAATTTAAATATCACCGGGATTGAAATATAGACACCGACATTCCGGTCGCGTTGTTTCGCTGGTTTGAATTTGGTCTTTTTGATAGCTTCAATGGCGGCTTCGTCCAAACCGGTATTGGGTACCCCCTTCAGAATGACACATTCGGTCACCCGTCCGAATTCATTGACAAACGCCTGGACTACCACAGTACCTTCAATGCCCGCTTCCTGGGCTATTTCGGGATATTTGACATTCCGTTGAATTGCCGTGAATCCCCCCAACGGCTCCGGTGGTTCGTCATAAGGAATGAAGCGTACCCGGGGACCACTTTCGTCCTCTTCGGGCGGCGGTGGCGGGGCTTCCCAGGCTTGATAATCGGAAATATCAGTACTCATCTCAATGGTAACATCGTCCAGAAGATCATCATTTTCGACTTCGATCGGAATGGAGGGGCGGGAGGGTGGTTTGGCGGCTTCCATCTGCTGTTCGATAACCGGAATATCCACTGTTTCGATCTCAATCCGGATCTCTTTCTGGGTGCGCTCGCCCTGTCCGGGCTTGGGAATCAGCGAAAACAGCAGGATCATTATTAACAGGGTAATGACCAAACTAACCCGTAATATTAGAGGATATTTTAATTTTAGACTGACGTCATAGTTTTGTCTAATTATCATCGTCCTTCTGTCCTTACATTGCTCTGGTGGAATAATTGACAGCCAAAGCATCCGCCAGACGCAACTCCTTGTGGATTTTACTCATCAACTCCATATTTACCAGTTCGTCCGCCCGAATGGATACAATCAGTTGGGGATCGGCAGTTCTTTTTTCGTACATAATATTGCGAATACTCTGAGGCTGATATAAACGTCCGTCAATAGATATCATACCGTCTTTCGAAACCCAGATATAGGTCACGTGCACCCGGGATTCCAGCTTCTCGATCTGTTTGGCTTTCGGCAAGACAACACTGAGACCCTCATGGGTTCTCAATACCGAAGAAACCATGAAGAAAAAAATTAGCATAAAGACAATATCGGGCATCGCCGTTGTAGGAATAGTGGTTTTCATCTTATTTTTTTTCTTGAATTTCATATCTTCCTCTCTATTCGGCAATCGAAATTACACGGGTCTTGGCTTGCTTCAGCTGGTCCAGTACTTCAACGTATACCTTATATTTGGTCCGCGGATGCGCCTTTACCGAAAAGACCATCTTGGGATTCTGCATCTGCAAATTCTCCACAATCCCTTTGATTTCGTGCATCTCCACTTCCTTGTCATCCATCAGGATCGAGCCCCGGGCGTCAATCAGAATGTTGGTAATGTTCTGACTGGACATTTTGATTTCACCCCCTTCGGCGGGTAAGACGATACCGATACCTTTGTCCATATCAATAGTGGTGGAGAGCAGAAAAAAGATTAGCAGTAAAAAGGCAATATCCGCCAACGAACCCGATGGCATCTCAGCTTCACGCATGCCTTTTTTCTTTAATAAGCTCATAATCAGCAGCTCTTATTTTTTTAATTGTATACTTGTCAGCGTATCAATCAGATTGATGGAATTTTCTTCCATGTCAACAACAATGCTGTCCACCCGGGCTGTAAACAGGTTGTAGAATACCTGGATGATAATTGCCACGATCAGACCAAACAGGGTGGTCAACAGGGCTTCCGAAATACCGCCTGCCACAATCGCCGGTGAGATATTATTAGCCGCAGCAATATCCTGGAAAGCACTGACCATGCCGGAAACCGTTCCCGTAAAACCAAGCATCGGCGCAACGGTAATCACGGTGGCGAGCCAGATCATACCTTTTTCCAGAAAAGCCATTTCAACGGAGCCGGCAGCTTCAATTGATTTTTCAACAGCCTCGATCCCCTTGTCGGCACGGGATAAACCGGCATGAAAGATTTCCGCAATTGGACCGGGAGTCTCTTCACACACTTTCAGTGCCGCGGCTACTCCATCCTCTTCCAGGGCTTGTTTCAATTTGGGAATAAACCGCTTCGTGGTAAGGGCAGCCTTCGAGAGAGTATATACCCTTTCCAGACAGATCATCAGACCAAAAATAAACAGGACCAGAATCGGCCACATGAAAATCCCACCTTGATTAAAAAGATCAATTAACATTAGAAATTATCCTCCATTCTGTTTCACTCAATCCTTGTTAAATTGCTAACAATTTTACACCTATAATTCCAAAAAGTCAACATTATTAACGACGAGAAAAGTTTTAGCGTGCCGCTCTGACAAGCATATTGCGCGCCTCGTTCAGGTACTGCACGGCTGCTTCAACCTGATTGTCATGAACGCGTATAACCTTGTAGTATTCGTCGTATCCCCAGAATTCCCGCGCCAGTTCCGCTTTCAGCATCATCTTGATATAATCCGCATCCTTGCGGATTTTTTCATAATCCACACTGATCTCTTTTACGCGTGCCATCTCGAGAAATTTCTCAAAATCCTTATCGCTGATTTCAAACTTGCTGAAAAAGCGGTCTTTTTTAGTTTTGAAACGTTTATACTCCTCCGCCGTCTGGGTCGTATATTCGAAAAGAATCCGCGATGGATGACGCATCAGTTTATAGGTATCCCGGGACAGTTCCCTTTCATATTTTATATAATAATCCGGAGCAATTCCGCCGCCGCCATGGACGATCCGACCGGCTGCAGTCTGATATTGAGGTCGCGCCTGCAGCGAATCTTCCCGGGCGAGCAGTGAATCCCGGTTTTCCGTATACAAATCTTCATAATACTCTTCCAGGGTTCCATCATAGGGTCGCTGAATCAAGCGCCCGCTGGGTGTGTAATATCGGGCAACCGTCATGCGGATTGCCGATCCGTCCCGCAGCGGGTATTGCCGCTGCACCAGCCCCTTGCCGAAGCTGGTCTCGCCAACGATCAAGCCGCGATCATGGTCCTGGATAGCGCCGGCGACAATTTCACTCGCGCTGGCTGAGCCGCGGTTCAATAGAACAACAAGCGGCAAATCTTCATAGCCATCTATTCTGCCGGAGTAAAATTCCTCGTTGCTGCCCCGGATACGTCCCCGGGTATAAACAATCATTTTGCGACCCTCAATAAACAGGTCGGCTACCTCAATCGCCTGATCCATCAAGCCGCCGCTGTTGTTCCTTAAATCCAGTACCAGCCACTTCATCCCTTCAGATTTCAAACGCTGCAGCGCTTTCCGGACCTCATCGGACGTGGTCCCGCTGAAGCGGTTTACGAATACATACGCCGTGCTGTCATCCGCCATAAAAGCCGCCGAGACACTGTAAAGCGGAATCTCGTCCCGGATAATCGTCACATTAAAATCTCCCACCCCTTTACGCCGGATGGTGACTTCAACGGCGGTCCCCTTGGGTCCCCGCAGCTTTTTAGATACGTCCTCCCGCTTGATTTTGTAAGCCGACTCACCGTCAATTTTCACGATTTTGTCGCCAACTTCCAGCCCGACCTTCTCAGCCGGCGATCCCGCAACCGGCGAAATGACGGTTATATATCCATCGAGAACATCAAACTCAATGCCGATGCCCTCAAATTTTCCCGAAAACTCTTCATTGATTCCGGAGATATCTTTCTTTTCAATGTAAAACGAGTGGGGATCCAGCTTTTCCATCAATCCCGAATAGGCGCCCTCCATTACCTCGTCCCAATCCGGAACATCAACATAATAATCATTTACGATGCCGATAATATCGTTTAGTACCTTGAGTTTTAAGTACAGATCATTGCCATTAGCGGCGATCTTCCTGCCCAAGGGTGACAGGGAGATCAAAATTCCCAAAACAACTACAGAAATACCGGGAATCGTCGCCCAGTGCAGTTTTTTATTCACGCTTTTATCCTTTTTTGTTTCACGGTTGCAATCATCTCTCTACAATTATCCAATCCTGTCTACCTCTAGTCTAACATTAAAAGCTGTATTTTGTTTCCAGAACATCGGTCTAAAACAGCCTCGCAATCCCGGCACAGAGCCGTTCCAAAAAAAGCCGGTCCTCTTCGTTAAAAGCATTTTTCGTATGGGAATCAATGTCCAGTTCGGCGACAAAGCGTCCGTTCTTCAAAATAGGTACCACGACCTCAGATTTGACATCGAGACTACAGGCAAGGTAATTCGATTCATGACTAACATCCTGAACCAGGAGCGTTTTGTGCGTCAGCGCCGCCTGCCCGCAGACACCCTGTCCGAACCCGATACGCACATGCTCCGTCGGCGCCCCCCGATATGGTCCGAGTTGCAGAATCTCATCTTCATCATCCGCAAGGTAAAAGCCAACCCAGTTGTAATAAGATACCCTTTCAACCAGCTCATCACAAATCTGCTGCAATTTTTCATCCCGGGAGCGCCCCGATTTAAGAATGTCCCCGAACCATTTTATATCTTTTGAATTTACCATACTTTCTATGAAAATCTATATCTTAATAAAAATCCTTTTGCGATATAAAATATCACAAATGAGCCAGTATATGACGATCAGGGTAATCGCAAACAGCAGCGATCCATCAATCAAACTGCCGCCGGAGAGGGGTACAAAGACCCGCTCAAACAGCCAGCTTTTCAGCGTGATGACTTTTCCCGCGGCGTCGTGCCAGCGGACCAGGTAAACCAGCGCCTTCGCCACCAATCCGGAAAAGACAAAGATAAACAGTGGATTCGCTCCGAATACCACCAGCGGTTTTGTCCATTGCTTATAGCCCAGCACATCAATAAACAGAATCGCAAGCCCCAGAACAATCATCGCCAAGCCGCCGGTATACAGGACATAAGAACTAGTCCAGATGGGCTTGCCAATGGGAAAGAATAGCCCCCAGAACAGACCGGCGATGGTAAACAGTATCCCCCGCAGCAGCATCTTTTTGACCAAAATCTTCTGGTCGCTTTCAGCCCGGATCATACTCCCGGTAAAATATCCGAAGATCACGGTGACAATTGCCGGAATCGTACTGAGGATACCTTCGGGGTCAAAGGGCATACCGTATCCATGATAGACATGCTTCTCACCCAAAATCCACAAATCGAAGCGCCGGGCTAAGGTACTTTCAATCGCATAACCGCCGGTCGCTGCCAGCAACAGCCAATAAAAAACCAGCATGCCACCCGCAATTCGAAGCACCTGTTTCCTCTCCAGGGTTAAAACCATGACGGATGCAATCCCGTAACACAAAGCGATACGTTGCAGAACGCCGGGGATCCTCAGCTCCGTAACTATTTCCGCAAAACCGTCCACCGGTCGAAGAATATTCAGCCCGAGTCCGATGCCGAAGATCAGAAGCATCCGGCGCAGGATTTTTTTTCCGGCTGCGGCGGTCATTTTGTGATCAAATTTGCTGAAAGAAATCCACATCGCGACACCGACAATAAACAGAAAAAAAGGAAACACCAGATCCGTGGGCGTGCATCCGAACCAGCTGGCATGTTTCAGGGGCGCATAGATGTGCGACCAGCTGCCCGGGTTGTTCACCATAATCATCAGGGCTATCGTAGCGCCCCTGAAAACGTCCAGCGCCACCAGCCGTTTCGATTTCTGCTCCTTTAGTAAGTCTGCCATAATTCCCTCACGTTTTCAAATTTTTTAAAACGCCCTCAGCTGCCAGAATTCCCGTTACCGCCGAATAGATAATTCCCCGGCTGTGCCCGCTGGCATCGCCCGCTACAAAGAAATTTTTAATATTGGTTTCCATATCGGGAGTCACTTTATATTTCGTATCGTAAAATTTGATTTCCGGCGCATACAACAGCGTACTGTTAGACTCCAGCCCGGAAATAATGTGATTCAAAACGCTCAAGCCCTCCATCAGGTTGGTGACGATCCGTTGGGGAAACGCCATGGCAATATCACCCGGAGTCACATCGGTCAGGGTCGGCGTCACCGCGGATTTCCCGATCCGGTCCCAGGTGGAACGGCGCCCGTTGACAAAATCCCGCAGCCGTTGCAATATCGGCTTGCCACCCCCGATTGTCGTTGCCAAACGGGCAATGTCGCGCCCGTATTTGGTAGTATCTTCCACCGGATCGGTGAGCGTCACCCGGGACAGCAGCGCAAAATTGGTGTTCCCGGTCTTGGAATCCCGTCTGGCATGACCGTTTACCAGCACAAAATCATCAAATTCCTCCTTGACAATGTAGCCGTTTGGATTAGTGCAAAAAGTCCGCACCAGGTCGTCATAGGATTTTGTATAGAGCCGAAACTTGGCATCGTACATGACTTTGGCGATTGCGGCATAAATATCGGCGGGAAATTCGACCCGGATGCCCACATCAATCGGTCCGTACATGTTTTCAATATTCAGCTTTTTGGCTTGCTCCCGGAGCCAGTAGGCGCCGGCACGTCCGGGTGCCGCGATCACTGCGCGGCTTGCAAGTGTTTCGTTATCGCCTTTTAACCGGAAGGTTTCACCTTTCTGTTCGATGGAGAGAATTTGGAAATTGACCTTAAACCTGATGCCCCGCGCCAGTAACCGTTTATAAAAATGATCCGTAACCACGTGCAGGCGATCGGTCCCGATATGGCGCTGTTTGGCATAGATGAAATCCACTCCCACCGAATGTGCCATTCGCATGAGGTCCTGAAGTGACTTTCCGTCGGTACCCGAATATCCACCCTCAACACCGATCTCGGTAAAAATTGCGTCAATTCTTTCAATGTAACGTCCCACTTCAGACGCGGTCCGTCCGAAACTCTGGGGATCGCCGCCGATCCGATGCGTCAGATTCAGTTTCCCGTCGGAAAAGGTCCCGGCGCCACCGATTCCATAATTCATATCCCGGCGCTTTTCGGGCTCGCTGCCGCGGTCCACCACCAGAACATTCAGCCCGGCATCCGCCAGACGGTCGGCGGCAAACAGCCCCGCTGATCCCGCCCCAATCAGCAACACATCATATACTTCCTGCATTTCAATCCAGCCAAAATGAACTGTTAAAATAACCTGACAGTTTAATACGTTTCACCCTAATTTTCCATGAAAAATCTGCTCCGGGACAGATTTTTTGATAAATACTTCCCAAAAAGGCTGGATTCGTTTATATTATTCCCGCATGGGGAAAATGTACTGTCTCACGTTCGTAAATGACTTTCGTTAAATAAACCGTTCTCCGGGGAATGATTCCTCCGGAAAATATTCTCTTTTACAGTGCAAGAGCCCGGGTAAAACAGTCCCTTGAAAAAATCTCTGGAATATCCAATCAGCGGTTATGCAGCTAAGAAACAAATCAGCAGCCCCAAATACCAACCCCGAAATTGACCGTCTGCTGAAAATCGAACAGCGTTACACCGCCTTTGTCAACAATAGTAGCGACGGCGTCTGGTGTTTCGAAACCGATCATCCGCTGCCGATTGCTCTACCGGAAGCGAAAATTATCCGGAACATCCTCGATAAAGGAATTCTGGTGGATTGCAATCTCGCCTTCGCTAAAATGCACCAGCACAATTCAGTAAATGATTTAATCGGGACACCTTTACATAGTTTCATCTCATCTTCCGAACCACAAACCCGGATGATTTTGAAAAATTTTATCCGCGGCGGCTTCCGGTTGAACAACATCGAATATCGCCATCCTTCGAAAACCGGACCGGAAAGGGTATACATTCTCAATCTGTATGGAATTCTCGAAAACGACTGCCTCGTCCAAGCCTGGGGCATTCAGCGCGATATTACCAACCAGTACCGGGCTCAGGAAAAATTGAAAAAAAGCGAAAATCGCTATCGTAACATCTTTGACTACGCCTTCGATGCCATCTTGATCGAGTCACTGGACGGTCAGATTTTCGCCGTCAACAAACGTGCCACCGAAATGCTGGGCTACAGTCAGGCGGAGTTTTTGAACATGACCATCCACCAGCTGATTCCGGAAGATTTTAAGGCAAAATTACCCAATTTGACCGACCGCCTGAAAGCGGAAGGGGTTGTCGTATTTCAGGCACAAAACCGTCATAAAAACGGCCATCTGATTGACGTGGAAATCTGTACCAAACTCCTAAGCGAAGAGGAACATAATCTGGCACAGGTCTTTGTCCGGGACATCAGCCAGCAGAAATTTTTTCAGGAACAAATCCAATCGCTCTCGGCACAAATCGAACAGTTTAGTCGAATATCGGCGGATATCATCACTATTACCGATGAAAAAGAGCTGTTTCAACGGATCAGCAACGCCATTGTGGAAATCTCCGATTTCAGCCGGGTGCTCTTCTACACTTTCAAGGATACGCCGCCCTACCGGGTTATTCTGGGACATGTCGGGCTGTCCGCCGCGGCATTGAGCCGCATCTCAAAAGCCGATGCGCCCAGGGAAAAATATCTTACCCTGTTTGAGAAAGGACGTCGGCTCGGCAATCAGTCCTGCTATATTCCGCACACTATGAAACATCTGGTCGGTCAATACGCCGTGGACTACGGAAAACGGGAATATTCAGCTCAAACCGGCGGATGGCACCGGGAAGACAATCTGCTGGTAGCCATGAAAAACAAGTCAGGCGAATTGATCGGCATGATTTCGCTGGATGATTCTAAAAGCGGACTGCGACCGAACGATGAGACTGTCAGACCTTTGGAACTGTTTGCCAATCACATTTCCCAGATTCTGCATTTGAAACAGTTGGAAGAGGAGCGCCACAAAATCGAAGAACAGTTTCAGCAGTCCGAAAAGCTGCGCGCCCTCGGCGAAATGGCGGGCGGCGTCGCCCACGATTTCAACAATGTCCTGAGTGCCATTCTGGGTAGAGCTCAACTGTTGAAACGGGACGTCAATGATCCGGAAATGATCCACGGACTGGAGATCATTGAAAAGGCGGCGATGGACGGCGCCGCCACTGTCAGGCGCATTCAGGAATTTACCCGCCTGCGTAAAGACCAGGATTTTAACGTTATCAGTATTAACGAAATAATCCGGGATTCCATCAAATATACCCAAACCCGCTGGAAAAGCGATGCCGACGAACGAGGTATTAAATACAGTATTAAAACAGATTTTCAAACCGAACCGCTAGTCCTGGCAAACGGCTCGGAAATGCGCGAAGTCTTTACCAACATAATTCTCAACGCCATCGAAGCCATGCCCGCGGGCGGCTTGATCACCTGCCAAACAGTCACAATGAACGAAACCGTTCATGTCATTATCAGGGATACGGGATGTGGTATGGACAGCCGTACCCTGAAACGCATTTTCGATCCTTTCTTTACGACTAAAGGTGTCAAGGGCACCGGGCTGGGACTCAGCGTCAGCTTCGGGATTATTCACCGGCATAACGGGACAATTGATATCAGCAGCGAACCCGGAGAGGGTACCACGGTGTCAATCAGCCTGCCCCGTTATTCCCAAAAGCAACCAAGGGTACAGGAAGAATCCCGGAAAAGGCCCCGAACAATCACCACGGGTTTGTCTGCTAAAATCCTGGTGGTGGATGACGAAGAAGACCCACGGATTTTATTAAAAGATATTCTGGAAATGTATCAATATCAGGTGCTGACCGCCGAATCCGGCGCGGCGGCTCTGGAGATTCTCGAAAAGGAGCCGGATATCCGGATCATCTTTTCTGACCTCGGCATGCCGGATATGTCGGGCTGGGAGCTGTCCAAAGCCATCAAGTCGCGTTTCCCGGAATCCATTGTCGTCTTCATCACCGGCTGGGGAACGCAACTGAACCAAAAGCGCCTGAGCGAATGTGGAGTGGAGCACGTCATTGCCAAACCATTTCAGGTAGACCAGATCAAAAACCTTGTTTTGGATTATGTTCATTTGACCGGGCGCGGTTAAAATTTCAGCTACTATTTTGTTTTTTTGCCAAAAAGAACCAATATTATGGTGTTGGCAATCGTTTTGGAGTGATTTATGGCGGCAATCTTAGTTATTGATGATGATAAATATATCCGCAGCAGTTTTGAAGACCTGCTGATCCCCGTTGGACACGACGTCGTTGCCCTAATGACCGCCGAGGACGCCCTTAACTATCTGCAAAAGGATGAACCCGATCTTATTTTCCTCGATCTGAAACTGCCCGGCATGGACGGTCTCTGTTTTCTGAAAACGCTGCGCCAGCGAAAATTTAATATCCCCGTAGTCGTGATCACCGGACACGCCAATGTTGACACCTCCGTCCAGGCGATGAAACTGGGCGCCACCGATTACATCTGCAAGCCGTTCAATATAGACGAACTGCTGATAATCGTGGATAAAATTGTATCGGAAAAGCAGCGGGATGAACAGCTGGAATATTTTCAGAAACAGAGAGAGGCGATTTTCGGATTCGGCGATATTATCGGCAACAGCAAACCGATGCAGGAGGTTTTCCGGTTCATTCAGCAGGTTGCCGCGACCCCCAAAACAACGGTTCTGATTCGGGGCGAAACCGGCACCGGTAAGGAGCTCGTTGCCCGGGCGATTCACTTTAAAAGCGACCGCGGGAACAAGCCCTTTATCGAAATTAACTGTTCCGCCTTTCAGGAAACACTGCTGGAAGCGGAGCTTTTCGGCTACGAACCCGGCGCCTTTACCAACGCCAGCCACCGTAAAAAGGGATTGCTGGAACTGGCGCATCACGGCTCCTTTTTTCTGGATGAAATCGGTGACATGGCACCCGGACTGCAGGCAAAAATTCTAAAGGTTCTCGAAAAACAGACTTTCCGGCGGGTCGGCGGAACTAAAGAGATCATGGTGGACACCCGAATCATCAGCGCCTCTTCCCGCAACATCGAGCAGTGTATCGCGGAGGGCAGCTTCAGGGAAGACCTCTATTACCGCCTGAATGTCGCTTCGATTACTCTGCCCCCTTTGCGGGATCATAAAAAAGATGTCCTGCTGCTGGCAAGACACTTTCTGAAAATTTATAACGCCGAATTTAAAAAGAATATCCGCGACATATCGGAACCATTGCAGGAAAAATTAGTCAGCCACAGCTGGCCCGGCAATGTCCGCGAATTGAAAAATATCATCGAGCGGGCAGTCCTCTTCGAAGAGGGAGAGCTGTTAACCGGAAAAAATATCAGTCTGTCCGAGACGAGCACCCAAATACCCAAAGACCCGGCGCAAATCACAATCCCCGAGCAGGGTATTTCCCTCTATGACATCGAACGCTCCCTCATCATCCAGGCACTTCACAAAGCCTCCTACAATAAAACCAGGGCATCGAAACTCCTGAAGATTTCCCGGGAAACCTTGAAATACCGTTTGAAAAAATACAAAATAAAGCCCTAGCTTCTCACGTGGTTGATATGACCCGTTTTTCAAACCGAAAAAGTTCAAATAATCCAAAAATGACTTTCCCACTTATCCGGTTTTTCCTGAAGAGTGTGCTCTATATCATAATTTTCGATATTTAGTCTATATAAAACAACTATTTAATATTAATCACTTCGTTCTGCAAGATTTTTCATGTATATTGGTATGTATTTTGTAAAAGTGTAAGCGAATTGGTAATGGTAAACAAAATCTCGTGAGGTATGTTATGAAAACGAAAAGACAAGTTGCAGTGATTGGTCTCCTGGTTTTTGCTGCCGCCTTTCTGGTGACGGGTTGCAGTGAAAACTCAATTTCCAGTCCCGGTGATCCGGTCCAGGCTGTCGGGATTCATGTGGATGATATCCAGTGGATTCCAGCCAAGCCCGAGTTCGCCGAAAAGTTTACCGCTCTAAAAAAATTCGTCGTAGATGGTAAACTAATCACCGCATCTGAGGGGGGTGTCGTCGGCGGACCTCAGACTTACAACAACAGCGTCAATTTCCCACCCAACGCGGTCAATGAAGACACCTATGTGACCGTTGAAGTA
Organism: Fidelibacterota bacterium; assembly: GCA_011046365.1. Classification (GTDB taxonomy): domain Bacteria; phylum Fidelibacterota; class UBA2242; order UBA2242; family UBA2242; genus B118-G9. Next base: position 381 of record DSAS01000025.1, on the reverse strand, counting down.
AAACAGAGTAAACGTAAATTTTTCTATGTTGAATTTCTGCCCAGCGGAAACTTCAACGAATTGGTTGAGGTTACTCTCTCATGGGCGCACCTGGATTTGGAAGCGGAGAATTTGATCGAGAGCCTGAAAGTTTACTACAGTCAGGACAACGGCAGATATTGGTTCCCGGCTGAGGTGGAAATGCTCATTGATCCCGATTTGAAAACCGCCACTTTCAAGATTGACCACTTTACTCGGTATGGTTGGGGAATATAAGCAGAATCACATGTTCTGTGGGGATAAAAATAATGTTAACTGTGAGCGAGAAAAATGAATAAACAATTTTTATTCGACGTTCTCAAGTTGGCAGAGGAACATTGTGGTTCTGACTTTACGCGCAAG
>DSAS01000074.1 GCA_011046365.1 Fidelibacterota bacterium | reverse complement strand
TCCAATAGTATCCGTGCGACTGTACAGTTTGGTTCTGATAGTCTGGATGTTTTATCAGATATCGCCAAACTAAACAATCTGCAAGGCAGCCTGCAGGGGTATCTCGAGGTATCCGGTCAGCTTTGTAGCCCCAATTTCAGAGGTTGGTTACGGGGGATGGAGATTGGAGTTGCGAATCTCACGTTTAAAGAGGCGATTGCCCGTTTCGGATTGAAGAATATTCAAGAGAACCGGTTTGGCGATATTTATATTGAGGCAATCAACGGTAGGACTCCGCTCCTGAAAGAGTCATTACCTTTAGCCTCATTGATTATCCGGTTCGAAAAGGACACCTCAATCGTGCGCTCTTTTCGGGTTGTCGGAGATGATATGAATCTGGAGATGCAGGGAAAGATGGTTGGATTTTCAGAACTGTACTTCAATGAGATCAACTTTGATCATAACGGCAATATTTTAAAGAACATTGATCCGATCCAGATTTCACTAAAAGAAGACACGATCAGTCTCGCCGAAGTACGCTTTGCGCTTAATGAGGGTATGGTTATTCTTTCCGGTGAGTCTATTAACCGGCGTATCCGGTCGGCGGTGATGAATATCAGCAAATTAAAGATTGATCCGTTAAATGCCTATCTGAAAGGTGCGCGCGGTGTCGCCGGTCTGTTGGACGGACTGATCGTCTATACTGATACAGCTGCCTCGCCGCTGGTATATAGTCGTATGCGGGTGGAACGTGCGAATGTTCTGGGGAAACCCTTTAAGAATATCCGACTGGAGGTGCGCCTGGTAAAAGATCAGGTAATTCTTGAAAATATTTTTCTGGAAGATAAAGAGAAGGGTTTTTTAACCGGTTTTGGTCAAATCAACTGTCATTTCCCTAAGACGGATAGTCTCAAATTTTTCAATCCATCGGATTTATTAAATGTCCAGTTGCAATTTGACAACTTCGATTTTAATATGCTGGGATCGTTTATTCTTCCGCAGCTAAACAAGGATGGCAAACTTTCCGGCTCTCTATTAGTTACCAATACGCTGGAAACACCCGAGTTAAATTATCAGCTCACCCTGGCAGACCCGGTATTTGATCGGCTCACCGGTAATACATTGAGTGCAGAAGGGATTTATCGCGATCAGAAGCTGGAATTTTCTAAAATCAAACTGATTGATCGGTTCGGAACAGCGAACGGCTCCGGTTACCTGCCCTATACGATTGCATTCAAGCCGCTGCAGGTGAAATTCCGGAGAGATGCACCCATGTACATGAATTTAACCTTGCACACATCGTCGGTTGAATTTTTATCGAAATATATTGGCAACGTGGAGAGTATTGAAGGGGATTACAATATCGCTTTGAATCTCTCCGGGACGCCTAACAATCCCGTACGTTCCGGAAATTTCTCGGTAAAAAACGGCATTATCCGGGTCAACACCCTGGAAAATCCTGTCACCGGTCTGACCGGTAGCGCAATTCTCCAGAAAAATATGCTGGAAATTGTATCGCTGGATGGCTATTTGGTGAAACCTCTATCCGCAAGTCGTTTTGACCGGTTCAAGCAAACGCTAAAAAAATACACGGTGGACATTTTATTTCCCCAGTCCAGATCATCTGATGAACCGAATGTCAGTATAGCCGGTGCAATTGACTTCACGACCTTTTTCAGACCGGTATTTAATGTCAGCATGACCGGAGATAATATCTATATCCGGACCCTTTTGGCTGAGCAGGAAGGGATTCTGGACGGGAGCTTTACAGTTGTCGGCGGTGACACCATGAACATCGAGGGGGAAGTGGATATTAACGAATTTATTATCCGCAATGAATTCGGCGGCGGTCAGGAGTTAATCCAAGAAGACACGAAGCCGGGGCGCGTCTATACCACTATCAATTTACACACGATAATTCCCGGCAATCTCTATTTCCGAAATAGTCAGTTGGATTGCGAGCTCGAGGGGGAGATGTGGATCATTAGAGACGGACCGGAGCCCTTCCGCTTTTCGGGAACTTTGAATATCCGGAAGGGCAAATTCTTTTATTACGGATGGGAATTTGATGTGGTTCAGGGAACTTTAGCCTTTGATCCGACCGAATTTAACCCAACGCTGGATATCGAAGCCAGGGTGGATCTGGCATCTTACACAGATTATAGGACAACCGAGACAGCGGTGGGCGATAAAGAGGACTATGTCACTGTCCTGCTGTCTGGCGATCTTAAGAATCCGACGCTGACATTTGATTCGAACAATAAATACAATGACAGCGATATCCTGATGTTTCTAACCCGAACCCAGCCGGGCGGAGAAGAAGGCTTAAGCCAGGACCGAATTTCTGCCGATGCCATGAATGTATTCGGAATGTATTTTGAGCGGCAGCTGGAGCAAAGCATCAGCCGGATCAGCGGACTCGATGAATTTGAATTGCGCACAAGGGGTAACTTACTCTCCAATCAACAACCCGATCAGTGGAGTGTCAGTCTGGGACAGAAACTGGCACCGAATCTCTATCTGAAATATGAACGACAGCTATCGCTGATCGAACCAACGCAAATCTTCGGGGTCGAATACCGGCTCAACCGCAATTTTTCCATCGCCGGTGAAGTTGAACAGGATGGTTCATACCGGATCAACTATTTATATAAATACCGTTATTAAAGATGTCTGTGCTGATAAGGAGAAATAAATATCTATTAATTACGCTGCTTATCCTGTCGTTATTCAGCATTGATTCCTACGCTCAGAGCAGGTTTACACCCACCGAATATGTCGTCGGCAAGATTTATCTGGAGGGTAATACCGCTTATAAAACCCGGAAACTGAAGCGTCAGATGAATTTAAAGGAGAAGCGGCTGACCCGTTCAAAAACCTTTACCCGCCGATTGATTGAACTCGACCGGATTCTGTTAAAAAGTATCTATGTCAAGAATGGGTATCTCAATGCCACAGTACGGGATTCATTTGTGGTCAATGAAAACGGTAAAGTGGATCTTTACTATTTCATTAATGAGGGGCAGCAATATTTCCTGCGGCAGATCCGGATTGATGGGAATACAACCCTGTCTGACGACCGGATTCTCCAGCTGCTCGACCACAAATTGGATAAACCCTATAATCCGCTGAAAATCAGGGACGGGATCAAAATGATTCAGGCTGAATATGCCAACAACGGCAAGCCTCTGGCACAAATCCAGGATTCCGTCAGCGTCAACTACGGGATTAATCTTTACCTTCGAATTATTGAAAATCCAACGATGCACATCGGTGACATTTCCATTAGAAATAATAAATTGGTAAAAAACGAACCTATTGAACGGGAGCTCCTGTTTAATCCGGGGGACTTGTACTCCCAGAAAAAGATTGATCTTTCCAAAAAGCATATTTATGAAACCGGTCTGTTTTCCAGCGTCAATATCCGCACCGCTAATATTGACACCCAGAAACATACTCTGGATTTGCTGGTCGAAGTGCGGGAGCTGGAAATGCGCTATCTTGGCGGTAAAGTCGGATTGGGTCAGGAAAAGGGTATCACCGAAGGAAGCGATGAATATACCTCTTTATCATTGGACGGTGAATGGTTACATCGAAATATTGCAGGAAGAGGCAGTCGGCTGAGCCTGAATATAGGAGGTTCGGTTACTTACACGACTAAAATCAACAAGCCGACTCCCAATGCCTCGATCACCTATATTGAACCCTGGCTATTCGGATTTCGCTCTTCTACCTCATTCAGATTGTTTTATAGAAATGGTTATGAAAACGACAAATTACAAACCAAATATGGTGGTGAGACAGCATTAATATATCAGCCTGACCGGCGGCTTTATGCCAACCTCGGTGTTATCATCCAAAAGGTATTCTGGACCGACGGAACTGGTGTACAGAACGTTGATACTACCACTGAAGATAATGAACGGGCATTTACCTTTCAGGTACGCCGGGATTACAGGGACAATTTTCTGTTTCCTACCCGGGGAACGGTGTTTTCCTTTGATGGGAAGGTTGTGGGTACCATTCTTCAGGGATCACAGGACTATTACTGGGTCGAGACTTCTTTTAGTCAGTACATTCCTCTCTGGCGCAGTGTCGTCTTCGCCTATCGTGGTAAAGCGGGTTATCAGGCACCTTTGGCTGGACAAAGCGATACTCCGATTTATGCCAAATTTTATCTGGGTGGCGGCTCAAGTCTGCGTGGTTGGAAACATAACAAATTACTGGAAGACGGGGCGAATATTAAAGTATTAACCAATGCCGAAATCCGCTTTCCGCTGTTCTGGATTCTGGGCGGTGAAATTTTTATTGACGGCGGGATGCTCTCTGACAAAGAGTCATTTTTTAGTAAGACATATCGGTGGGATACCGGTGTTGGCTTGACTATTGCTACTCCTTTAGGACCGATCAGGATTGATATTGCGAAAAAACTTGGGAAAGAGGATAAGACTCCCTATGCATGGCAATTTTCGATTCCTTACGCATTTTAATAGAAAGGAGTGGCGACCATGTTATCCTATGATCGTTTTACCATAAAAGCCCAGGAAGTTTTAAAAAACGCCTTCGATCTGGCTCAGCAGCGCTCACATCAGCAGATCGAACCGGAGCACTTTCTGCATGCAATTTTGACAACCCCGGACAATGTGGGCATTATTGTCCTCAAGAAAATTATCGGAAATCCGCAACAATTTCAGCAGGCGGTGGAAAACCTGATCGAAAACTTTCCGAAAATCAGCGGCAGCGTCGGTCAGACATACCTTAGTAAAAACTCAGATAAACTGTTTCAAAGAGCCGAGGAATTTGCCCGTCAGTTTCAGGATGAATATCTGAGTGCCGAGCATATTCTGCTGGGGATTGTGGACACCGCCTCGTCGCAACTGAAAGCGGTCCTGAAATCCAACGGCATTACCAACGAAACGCTCCTGGCTGCCCTGAAAGAAATCCGCGGCTCCCAAAGTGTTAAGGATCAGTCTCCCGAGGATAAGTACCAGGCTCTGAAGAGGTATTGCCGCAATCTGAACGATCTGGCGCGCAAAGGGAAACTGGACCCTGTCATCGGGCGGGAAGAGGAAATCCGGCGCGTCCTGCAGGTCCTGGCAAGGCGTACTAAAAACAACCCGGTTTTGATTGGAGAACCGGGAGTTGGCAAGACCGCCATTGCCGAGGGCTTGGCTCTTAGGATTATTGCCAGGGACGTTCCCGAGGGTATGCAGGATAAACAGATATTGGCACTGGATATGGGGGCTTTGATTGCCGGAGCAAAATTTCGCGGTGAGTTCGAAGACCGGCTGAAGTCGGTTATCCGTGAAATCACGGAATCCGACGGACAGATTATTCTATTCATTGATGAAATTCACACCGTGGTCGGCGCCGGTGCTGCCGAAGGGTCGGTGGATGCGTCGAATTTGTTGAAACCAGCCCTGGCGCGGGGCGAGTTGCGCAGTATCGGGGCTACAACGCTGAATGAGTACCGGAAATATATCGAAAAGGATAAAGCCTTGGAACGCCGTTTTCAGCCGATTCTCATTGACGAACCCTCCGTGGAGGATGCCATTTCGGTGCTGCGGGGAATTAAGGAGCGCTACGAGATTCATCACGGCATCCGGATCAAGGATACGGCGCTGGTGGCGGCGGTGGAGTTGTCGCATCGCTATATTACCGACCGCTTTTTACCAGATAAAGCCATTGACCTGATTGATGAAGCCGCCAGTCGTCTGCGTATGGAAATTGATTCACTCCCGGCTGAGTTGGACGAGGTGGAGCGTAAAATCAGTCAGCTGGAGATTGAAAGTCGGGCATTGGCGAAAGAAAAGGATATCAAAGCCTCGCAGGATAGATTGGCGGATATCCAAAAAGAGCTGTCTGAATTAAAGGACAAGTCAGCTGTGTTACGCGCCCGCTGGCAGTCTGAAAAAAATCATATTACGCGTATCAATGATCTGAAAAAACAGATTGACGAAACCCGGTCCCTGGCTGAAAAGGCGGAGCGGGACGGCAATTGGGAACGAGCGGCGCAGTTGAAACACGCCGAACTTCCCGCTCTCGAAAAAGAGCTGGAAAAGGAGAAGCAAATACTGGAAAAACAACACGGCGAGCGACCGCTATTGCGCGAGGAGGTAACCGAAGAGGATATTGCCGAAATCGTGTCGAAGTGGACCCACATTCCCGTCACGCGGCTGGTGGAGAGCGAGCGTCAGAAATTGTTGCGGATTGAAGAGCGACTGCACGAACGGATCGTTGGTCAGGATGCCGCGATCAAGGCGGTCGCCAATGCCGTCCGCCGCTCTCGGGCGGGACTTCAGGATGAAAACCGTCCTATTGCCGCTTTTATTTTTACCGGTTCCACAGGTGTCGGCAAAACCGAGCTAGCCAAGGCACTAGCTGAGTTTCTCTTTAACGACGAAAATGCCCTGATCCGGATTGATATGTCCGAATATATGGAAAAGCACTCCGTCTCGCGACTGATCGGCGCGCCCCCCGGCTATGTTGGCTATGAAGAGGGCGGACAACTGACGGAAGCGGTTCGGCGCAAACCCTATTCGGTGATTCTGCTGGATGAGATCGAAAAAGCCCACAACGATGTCTTCAATATCCTGTTGCAGGTTCTTGAAGATGGTCGTCTGACCGATAACAAAGGCAGAGTAGTCAATTTTAAAAATACGATTATCATCATGACCTCAAATCTGGGTTCGCAGACGATTATGAGCCAGGCTTCCAGTGTTAATGAGGACAATATTGATACGGTCTATTCCAGTATCCAGGAAACGGTGATGAGCCAGCTGCGGGAATACCTGAAGCCAGAATTTATGAACCGGGTAGATGAAGTGGTTGTCTTTGCACCGCTCCTGCCCAAACAGATTAAGGATATTGTCCAGCTGCAGTTTAACCGGCTGTCCCGAAGAATCAAGAATATGGGTTATAGGGTCAATTTATCCGAGGAAGCTCGTGAGGAAATTGCCAGGACCAGCTGGGACCCCATGTACGGTGCCCGACCGGTCAAACGAATGATCCAAAAACATATTCTGGACCCCCTGGCGGTTGAAATCCTGGCGGGCAAATTCGAACCGGACGAAAAAATCCGGATTACTGTTGCCGATGGAACAATTGGATTTAAGAAGGGTTAAGAAAAGGGAACAATCAATCGGTCTGATTGTATAATTTGAACTTGGTTTTCTCTATTGGATAGACGCTGAAAATGGATAAATTATACGACAGTTGGCGATTTTGTTTTAAGAATATTAAAGGAGGTTTTTATAATGGTGAAAAAGGTATTGACCGCGGGGCTGGTGATTCTGATGATTCTGATGGTTGGTTGTTCGGGAGACCGGGTAAAATCGGCACAGGGGTATTGGGATTTAGCCCGGGAGGCTTTTAACAATAAACAGTATCAGGAAGCGATCTCTTATTATGAAAAGTTGGTACAGCGTTTTCCGCAAGATTCGCTGGCAGTGCCGGCTCTGTTTTCAGTAGCCGAGATTTATAAGAATAATATGAAAGATTATACCAAATCTATTCAATCATACCAGCGCATTTTGAGAGAGTATGTGTCCCATCCGAAGGCGCCGAATGCCAGCTTTATGATCGGTTATGTCTATGCCAACGATTTGAATAATTATGATCAGGCGCGGTCCAGTTATGAAGAATTTATCAAGACATTTCCGGAACACAGCCTGGTACCATCGGCGCAGTGGGAAATTGAAAATCTGGGAAAATCGCTGGATGAGATACCGCAGTTGCAATCCATTACCAAGGGCAAATAGAGAATCCGGAGTGCGAATATGAGTTTTAATCTTTCCGAATTGAATAAAAAAATCGAGAAGGAAAGTGTCTTTGTCCAGGATTTGAAAAAGGAGATGGCTAAGGTCATTGTCGGACAGGCGGTGATGATCGAAAGACTCCTGATCGGTCTGCTTTGTAACGGGCACATTCTCCTTGAAGGGGTACCAGGTTTAGCCAAGTCACTGACAGTCAGCACGTTGGCGAAAATTATCCACACCTCTTTCCGTCGGATTCAGTTTACCCCCGACCTGCTACCGGCGGACCTGATCGGAACGATGATCTATAATCAGCAAAAAGCCAGTTTCGAAGTGAAGAAGGGACCGATCTTCAGCAATATTATTTTAGCCGATGAAATCAACCGTTCCCCGGCGAAAGTGCAAGCGGCGCTGCTGGAAGCCATGCAGGAGCTGCAGGTCAGTATCGGCGAAACCACTCACCGGCTGGATGATCCGTTCCTGGTTCTGGCGACTCAGAACCCCATCGAACAGGAAGGCACCTATCCGTTGCCGGAAGCCCAGGTTGACCGGTTTATGCTCAAAGTCATTTTGAACTATCCCAATAAAGATGAGGAGCTGGAGATCATCAAGCGCATGGCTCATCCCGACACTCAGATTGAGGTGAAAACCGTGGTTAAGCCGGCTGACATTATCCGTGCCCGGCAGGTGGTGGACGAGATTTATATTGATGAAAAAATCCATAAATATATCGTTGATATTGTCTTTGCAACCCGGGAACCGGAAGCCTATAATCTGAACGATTTGAACGAACTGATCCATATCGGTGCATCTCCAAGAGCGTCTATCTATCTGGCTATGGCGTCAAAAGCCAAGGCGTTTATCGAAGGGCGCGGCTATGTTACACCGGAAGATGTGCGCGAGGTGCTCTGGGATATTTTACGCCATCGCATTATTCTAACCTTTGAGGCGGAGGCGGAAGAGGTGACCGTGGAACAGATTATTCGGCGGATTATAGACACGGTGGAAGTTCCCTAGGTTCTGTTTAATTACGTCAAAATCCGGCTTGGACAATGATTTCTGACAATGAATTGCAGGCGATTTTTCTGAAAATACCGGTATGATACCCAAGGAAATTTTAAGAAAAGTACGTTATATTGAATTACATACAAGACATCTGGTCAACGATGTTTTCAGCGGTGAGTATCACTCGGTATTCAAGGGTCAGGGAATGGAATTTGCCGAGGTCCGCGAATATCAGTACGGCGACGATATTCGTACCATTGACTGGAACGTAACGGCGCGCTATCATCACCCCTTTGTCAAGGTACACGAAGAAGAACGCGAACTGAATGTCATGTTGGCGGTGGATGCCTCGCAATCCGGTGCTTTCGGTTCCAAGGAAAAATTTAAAAACGAAATCGCCGCCGAAATCTGTGCCCTGCTGGCTTTCTCTGCAATTAAAAATAATGATAAAGTCGGTCTGCTGATTTTTACTGATCAGATTGAAAAATATATTCCGCCTCGCAAGGGGCGTAGCCATGTTCTGCGGGTAATCCGGGAAATCCTCTATTTTCAGCCGCAATCCACCCGAACGAATATTGCCAGCGGGCTGGAGTATCTGTTAAAGGGGCTGAAACGGCGTTCCATCGTGTTTGTCGTTTCTGATTTCGAAGATGATGATTTCATGAAGCCGCTGCGGATATTAAATCAGAAACACGACGTAATCGCTATCCAGATGTTCGACAAACGGGAACAGGAGTTGCCACCCGTGGGACTGATTAAGATGCGGGACGCCGAAACCGGCGAGGAAATCTGGGTCAATACCCTGGACCACAACTTTACGAAATTATATTCGGAATACATGGCTGAAAGGCGGCAGAAATTTGTCAAGGAAGCCCAGAATATGAACCTTGATTTGATCCATATTGATGCCGGCGAGTCCTATGTGGAGCCGCTGGTAAAATTTTTCAAAATGCGGGAGAGGAGATTTCGATAGGTTTTGTCAGAAAATATCCGGTTTAGTCTTCGCATACCAATTTTATTTGTAATTCTGTTTACCAGTGGCACTTTCGCCGAAGCCCTTCCCGTGACGATCGGGTCATCCATTGATACCACAATCGCGACCATCGGCGACCGGATTTATCTGAATGTATCCCTGCAATATCCCGCCGGTACGCAATTTATTTTACCGGAGTTCGGCGAGACATTGGGAAAGTGGAGTCTGCTGGACCAGCGGCTCAGCGAACCGAAAAAAATCCGCGGCGGTTTTCAGCAGGAGCTTCGACTGGAACTGACGGTTTTTGATACCGGTCGGATTGTTGTCCCCGAGATTGAATTGCGGGCGATTGATTCCGCCGATTCAACCCGGTCGCTGATATTCAAAACGGATGAGTTTGTCGTTGATGTTATTTCTGTTTTGCCGCCGGGAACCACCGAACCGAAGGACATTAAACCACCCTTTGCGCTGCGCAAACTCGTACACTGGTCTTATATTCTGTTCGGATTGTTAGTCCTCGGGATTGGCGGCGTCTGGTGGATTTATTATCGGCGCTGGAAACAGCAACAACCGCTCAAGCCTCTGGATGAACATTATCTGGAACCACCTCATCTGGCGGCTTTTCGGAAATTGGATGAGATCAAGTCCAGGCGGTATCAAACTGAAGCCGAAATCCGCCAGTTCTATTTTCGCCTGTCCGAAATCGTCCGGGAGTATCTGGAGCGTCGCTATTTTATCAGGGCGTTGGAGATGACGACCCGCGAGATTCTGGAAACCTTTGGCGAATTGAATATAATTACCGAGGTCAAAAAGGATTTTAAAAAGCTATTTGAAGGACTGGACCTGGTCAAATTTGCCAAAATTATACCCGCGGCGGAAGAAATGTTCAACTATTGGGATTTAGCCTATAATTGTATTGATAAAACCAAACGTGAACCCTTTCTAAACAGGAGGTCATCGTGATTGAAGTACGTAACCTGGTCAAACACTACGGAGATGTCAAAGCCGTGGATGATATCTCCTTTACGGTTAAAAACGGTGAGATTCTGGGCTTTCTGGGTCCCAACGGTGCCGGTAAGACGACGACTCTAAAGGTCATCACCGGTTATCTGTCACCCACTGCCGGCAATGTGTTTGTAGACGACCTGAATGTCCTGGACGATTCGATGGAAATCCGTAAAATGATAGGCTATCTGCCGGAAATGAATCCGCTGTATCACGATATGCAGGTCTATGATTTCCTTGAATTTGTTGCCCGTGTCAGGGAAATTAACAAAAACCAATTCCGCTCGCGTCTGAATGAGGTGATTGCATTATGTGGGCTAAATGGGGTCGTGCATAAGAACATTAATGAACTCAGTAAGGGCTACTGTCAGCGGGTCGGGCTGGCGCAGGCGATTATTCACGATCCCGAAATCCTGATTCTTGACGAACCGACTTCGGGTCTGGATCCCAACCAGATCATGGAGATTCGGAGACTGATCAAGAATTTGGGGAAAGAAAAAACAGTTATCATTTCCAGCCACATTCTCCAGGAGATGCAAGCCACCGCCGACCGGATGATTATTATCAACCGAGGGCGCATCGTCGCCGATGGTACCGTGGATGCACTGATGAGCGATTTCAAGGGTAAAACCCGTCTGACGCTGGAATTGAAAAACGCTGACGAAGCGGCGGTGAAAAAGCTGCAATCTCTACAGGAGGGTGTTCTGCTCTCGCAGCTGCAGACGAAAGATGGAATCCTATCAGCCGTTTTGGAATATCCCAGCGAAATTGATCCCCGCGAGCAAATTTTCCGGCAGATTGTCAAGAATAAATGGATGCTGCTGGAGATGAGCCGCCATAAAACCAGTCTCGAAGAGGTCTTCCGTAATCTGACAATAGAAGGAGGCGACGATGCAAAGTAATTACAAAATCCTATATCGCAAGGAGGTGCAATCCTTTTTCAACAGTCCGGTTGCCTATATCACCCTGGTGATATTTCTGCTAATCAGCGCCTGGTTTACCATGAGCACCTTTTTCCTGATTAATGAATCGGACCTGCGGACTCTGTTCTCCGTCGTACCGATTGTCTATCTCTTCTTTGTGCCGGCAATCACTATGGGACTGATTGCCAGAGAAAAAAATTCGGGAACCATGGAATTTATTACCACGCTGCCTTTTACCGATGGAGAGATTATTGTAGCGAAATTTCTGACTGGATTGACACTTATCGGAACAGCTCTGGCTTTTACGCTGGTGCATTTGTTTACGCTGCTGATTATCGGTAATAATATTGATGTCGGCGCGCTGATCTCCGGGTATCTGGGGTTGCTGCTGGTGGGTGGTGTGTATACCGCCATCGGGATATTCGGAAGTGCGGTGACCGACAATCAGATCACCGCTTTTCTGATCAGTTTTCTGATCATTTTTATCTTTTTTATTCTGGATAAAATTCTGATCTTTGTGCCCGGTTTTCTGGGGTCCATATTTCAGTTTCTCAGTATTGATTATCATCTCAGTAATATCTCCAGAGGCGTCATTGATTCCCGCAATATTGTCTACTTTGGTTCGATGATCGCATTTTTTCTGCTGGTAAGCATTCGGGTTCTGGAAATGAGAAAGTGGAGGTAAAAATGGCAATTATATCCAATAAAAAACAGTTTATTCTTTATATCGTGTTACTGGCGGCGATCATCGTGGTCTTTAATGTGGTATCGCGCGCCCTGTTTGTCCGGTTTGATTTGACGGAAAACAATATGTACTCGCTCTCAAATTCCAGCAAGCAGGTAATTGAAAAGCTGGATGATCGGATGGTCGCTAAAGTCTTTTTTTCCAAGGATATTCCGGGGCAGCTGGCAAATTCCCGGCGCTATCTGCAGGACCTGCTGGAGGAGTACGAAGCCTATTCCAAAGGGCGTTTTCATTTTGAGTTTATCGCTCCCGACGACAATGAGGAGGCTCAGAACGAAGCCCGCGGCTATGGTATTCCGCCGGTCCAGGCGCAGGTGATTGAAAATGACAAGTTGGAAATCAAGAACATCTACATGGGGTTGGTCCTGTTGTATAACGACAAAAAGGAGACGATTTCGGCGATTCAGACCGATGAGGGTCTCGAGTATCTGCTGACTGCGGCGATAAAAAAACTGGCGGCGACAGACATGAAGAAAGTCGGTATTGTCACGTCGGGTGATAAAAATATTTCCACCAATCAACTGCAGGAGCAGCTCCGGCAGACCTATAATATCCGGACTGTTTCACTGGACAATGAAATTCCCCTGGATATCCATGTTCTGCTGATGAACGGTCTCCGGGATTCGGTTTCCCTGGATCAGCTATATAATCTGGATCAGTATCTTATGCGCGGCGGCAAACTGTTTGTCGGACAGGCGCGCCAGGTGGATCATCTGCAGGAGGGCTATGCCGAGGAGATCAAGTCCAACATTTTCGATTTTTTCGAATACTACGGTCTGAAGATCGGTCGGGACCTGCTGACGGATCAGAAATGCGGGCAGATCAGCATTCAGCAGCGCCGTGGCTTTTTTGCCTTCAGCAGCGCAATTGACTATCCCCTTTTTCCGCTGATTCACAATTTCAATTCTGAAAATCTGATTGTCAGGAACCTCGAACAGGTGCGCCCCTTTTTCGTCAATGAAGTGGCGCCCGCCGATTCACTGGTTCATTTTATTCCGCTGATGCTGACATCGGATAAAACCGGTGCAATTTCGCCGGGCATGGTGCCGCAGACAACACCTTACGGTCAGTATAGCATGGTTGAGGGCTATAATATCTCGCCGCACATTCCCAGCTCCCAGATGCATAACCCGACGATGGCTTCCTTCCCATTGAAATCGAAAACCATCGCCGGTCTGGTGACCGGACCGTTGCAGAGTTATTTTGCTGATAATTCGGATTATGATCAGAGGGAAAAATTTCTCTCAGTCGGCGAAAATGCCGAAATACTTCTGATTGCCGACAATGAATTTTTCAACGACAACCGGGCTGCCGGTATTCCTGAGAATCTGGACTTTATTCTGAACAGTGTTGATTATCTGTCCGGCGATCAGGAACTGGTAGAGATTCGTTCCCGGAAGGTAACAACGCGTCCGCTGGATCAACTTTCCGTCGGGGCGCGACGCTTCTGGAAATGGTTTAACATTGTGACGCCGGCGCTGCTGGTGATCATTTTTGGTCTGATCCGCTGGCGTAGAAATATCACGAAACGGAAATTACTGGAGGGGCTCTATGACTAAAAAACAAAATCCCTGGTTGAAGTATATTGTTCTGCTGATAATTGCGCTGGTGTTATTGCTGGTGGTCTCGCTGAAAAATCGGCGCTATCAGCCGAAAATCACGGACGTATTTGATGTCAATATCGAAGATGTCACCGCTTTTACGGTTAGTAAGGATACGGTTTCAGTGACGCTGGTCAAAGGCGATACGAGCTGGGTGTTTGCCGAACCGGATACCGGCGTCGTCAGAGACAACCGTATCCAGAATTTCTTTGATAATGTCGTTGCAGCCAAGAAATCCGGTTTCATCACCAAGAATCCGGAGAAGTATGATCAGTATAACGTGTCCGCTGAAAAGGGTCTGAAGGTCGAACTGAAAAAGGGCGAATTCATACTGGCGACGATTTACCTGGGACGGTCGAAGACCAGCTGGTCGCAGGACTATATCCGCTATCCCGATGACCCGAAAGTCTATATCAGTCAGAAAAAGATGCTCAGTTACGTCAGCGAGCGTGCTTCCTTCTGGCGTTAAGAACCGCAACCAACGAATCTGGTTACGAGACGTTGCTCTGGAACCCAAACGCCCGGCAGTTGCCGGGCGTTTTTTCTTGTTCCCGATTCTTTATAAATTTTCCCTTCCCAAGCAAAACCTGGGCACGAGTTAAGAATGAATCAAGATTAATTCATAAATTGAATCCGGAAACGAGAAGTATTCCGGCTACGACTGACTAGCTTTGTAACGTTCCAGATTCTCCTGATAGGATGTTTCATCGGGTGCCAGCTCCACTGCTTTCTGCATGGCGATAATGGCTTCTTTCGTGTATCCGGCGGCAAACAGCAGTTGCCCCAGGGTGTCCCAGATGGAGTCGGCTTCCGGCTCCAGCGCCACAGCCTTCCGGGCTACCGCAATGCCCCGTTCATAGTAGTTGCTGACCCGGTTCTGGAAAATGTACCAGGCGTAGCTGTTCATCATGGAGGCATTTTCAGGCAGTTTGCTCAATGCCTCCTCGTAGGTGGCGATGACATTGGGCTGGTCTTTTTTCAGCCGGAAAAAACGTACCAGGCTGCTGTAAGCATAGTATTGCAGATATTCATTGCGGCAGTTTTTAGCATACTGCTGCAAATAGAGCGGATCATCCCGGCTGAAGGTTTTTGATTCAGCGACATTGTATTCTGATTCGAGATAGATTTTGGAATTTTTATCCGGTTCGAGGGCGAGTACATTTTCGAAATACTGCAAAGCCAACTCATCGTTGCCGCGATCGCTATATTTCGTGGCGATATCAAAATTCAGTTGAGCACTGTTGGCATCGCTACCGTTTTTTGACAGCAGGTCGTGGAGGGTGTTAATGCCGTTGGTATAGTCTTTAAGTATTTGAAAATATTCGTCTTTTTTTCCGCTGAATCCGACAATACGGTCAATCTCTTGCCCGTCGGCGGCAAACAGAATCATCGTCGGATAGCCGGGTACTTTAAACTGTTTGCGCAGGGCGTTACCCAGCTCGGTATCGCCATCCATTTTCAGGGCAACATAATTGGTGTTGATAAAGTCGGCGACATCTTTTTGCGTGAAGACCAACTGGTCCAAGCGTTTGCAGGAGCTTCACCAGTCGGTGTAGAAATAAGCCAGCAGCAAGCGACCACTGTCCCGGGCTTCAATCCGGGCTTCTTCAAATTCGGTGACTTTAAAATTGATTTGTCCCGGCTCCTCTTCGACTTTTTTCTGTGAACAGGTGCTCAGAAAGATGAGGAGAAATAGTAAAATAGTGTGTTTCATAAATCCTCGTGAAAATTGACTGTTAAAGATAAAAAATGCATCCAGATGCGCAATACATTTATCGGAATGATTTCAACCTGTTCCGCAGCAGTGCTTCGAAGCGCTCACAAACAGATTTCCGACAGTTGAATTGCTTTTGAAAAATTGCCGATGTTTACCTAACTTCCCGGCATGAATAATTATCGCCGTAACGACATCGAAATCATGGCGCCGGTGGGTTCCCGGGCGGCGCTCCGGGCGGCAATTCAGGGCGGTGCGGATGCGGTTTACTGCGGTGTTGAAAACCTGAATATGCGCTCGCGCGCTTCCAGAAATTTTAAATTGGCGGATTTAGAAGAAATCGTCCGGATTGCCCGAACGGAAAACCTGAAAACCTATCTCGCGCTGAATACGGTTCTCTACGACCGCGATTTGGATCAAATGCGCACAATCGTAGAAACGGCGAAGGAGTGTGGCGTCAATGCCATTATCGCCAGTGATCCGGCGTCGCTTGCCTATATCCGCCGAGCGGGTCTGCCAATACATCTGTCCACTCAAGCAAATGTCAGCAATCTTGAAGCGCTGCGCTTTTATACGCGGTTTGCCGACGTGATCGTACCGGCGCGAGAACTGACCTTGGACCAGATTCGTGACATTGCGGGAGCAATTGTGAGGGAGCAAATCCGCGGTCCTTCTGGCGATTTGGTCCGGTTGGAGCTGTTTATTCATGGCGCCCTCTGTATGGCGATTTCCGGGAAATGTTATCTGTCGCTGCATCAGGCGAATCAATCGGCGAATCGGGGCGAGTGCCTGCAAATTTGCCGGCGGGCGTACATTGTCCGGGATAAGGAAACCGGCGGCGAGCTGGAACTGGATCACGAATATATCATGTCACCCAAGGATCTGATGACGATTCACTTCCTGGATAAAATTCTGGATGCCGGTGTGCGGGTCCTGAAAATCGAAGGGCGCGCCCGCTCTCCGGAATATGTGAAAACGGTATGCGAATGCTACTCCACCGCGGTGTCCGCCATCGGTGACGGAAGCTTTACAGCGGAAAAAGTCAAGGATTGGCAAAAGCGATTGGCAACGGTGTTCAACCGCGGTTTCTGGGACGGCTATTATCTCGGGAAGCGCCTGGGCGAGTGGAGCGGCACCTACGGGTCGCAAGCTACCCGCCGCAAATGCTATGTCGGTAAAGGGGTTAACTATTTTAAGAATCAGCAGATTGCCGAATTTACTGTCGAAGCCAATGAACTGTCCGCCGGCGACCTGGTGGTGATTACCGGTCCTACTACCGGTGTGGTGGAAGCCGTTATTGAGGAGGTCTGGGTGGATGAACAGCCGGTGCAAACAGCACCCAAAGGAACGCACGTGACGTTTCGGCTACCGACGGTAATCCGACCTTCCGATGCACTCTACAAACTGGTTGAATTCGGAGTGAAATAAACCATTTTCCCCTCTTGTGACGGGCAAGAGGGGCGAAAATGGTTTAATATTATTTTAGTAGATTATACGCCGTTCTTTAGTATTGCCGGTCGGAATCTTTGGAAAACCGTGGCTTTGGCGGACGGGCTTCATCAATTCTGAGTGTCCGTCCTTCGAATTCCTTACCGTCGAATTCTTCTTTGACCTTTTCAGCCTCTCCGGCACTGCCCATTTCGACAAAACCGAAGCCCTTATTGGGAATAATGTTGACGTTTTTAACCTCGCCATGGTCTTTGAACAGCTCTTCCAGTTGCTCATTTGTGACGGAATATTTCAAATTCCCCACGTACAGTTTACTGCCTTGCATGCAAATCTCCTTGCGGTTCTTCCCAGTGTGCTTTAATGTTTAATTTACCCGGACCAGTGCGGTTGCAACTATACCGGTGACATTTTAACATTGGAATTCACGTGAGAAGAGACGTAGCTTTGTGATTAAACGACTCCTTTTGATAAAAATATCGGCAGGATATTCTATCAAATCAAATAACGCTACAGTTTATAATAAAAAGTTGAACATAGCAAAAGTTTTTTTTAAAAATAATTTTTTCAGAATATTACGGCTGAAATAATAAATAAGGGCTTCCGTTACTGCGAAATGCTTGGCTCTGAGCCGGTTTTCGCTTAGATTTAAGGATCATGGCTGCTGTAAAAATCCTATACTATTCTGTCTCCGCCGATTTGAGTCGGGATATTACCGCGACGATCTCAGCCGAGATTCAAAAGGGTAAAAAGGTAAATTTTCTCCTGCCGTCGGCTCGTTATATTTTTCAACTGAAGGAGACATTGGTAGCGCAGGTCGGTTCGGTGATGCCAGGACAGCTCTTTTTTGGTAATTTCCTTGCCTGGGCGAAAAAGATACTGGAGGCTGAGCACCGTTTTTACCGGATTCTCGGTCCCGGCGCAGAGTGGATTCTGCTATTTGATTTTCTGCGCAAAAACCATGCGCTTTTTAAATCGCTGAAGCCTGGTGCGCTGACGCAGATTCAGAAAATCGTGACCGAATTACAGGAGAGCGGTTGGACCGGCGCCGAATTGAATCGTCTGCTGCAATCGGGCGGCGACCTCGCTCCCTATGTGGACTGTGTCAACTATTTTCTTGAAATTGCCCGGGAAAAATATCTGGCTTCTCCGGCGATGGCGTTAATGCTGGCTCTGGAAAATCTGCTCACTACATCGTATGCCTTGACCGGTGAATACCTTGTCATTGCCGGTTTTTATGAGTTCAATCCGATTCAGCAGAAACTGGTCAATCATCTGATCAAACGATCTGAAGAGGCGATAATCTTCTATCCGGAGCAGACTGAACATCCGGTGTTTCAATATATCAAACCGGTGGTGGATAATCTGGAATCGAAAAATTACACCGAATCCGTTCTCCCGGTGCCACCCGCCAACACTCTGTCCCGGATAGCCGACAACCTGTACCACAATAAAGCGTCCAGTTCACCCGATGATCTGCAACCCGGAGAATTTCTGAACGACTGGTCTGAGACCGCCCTGATATTGCTGCGTTGCCCGACCCGGCGGCAGGAGGTGCATGCCGCCGTACAAACTGTTAAAAAATGGATCGCCGGCGGGATGCAGGCAGACCGAATCGCTGTTGTTTATCGGGATGCCTCGAAGTACAGCCGGCTGATCCGGCTGGTTTTTCCGGCTGGCGGTATTCCGGTTGAAAACAATAGCCGGCTGCTGGCGGAGACGGTACCACTGCGGATTATCAGTAAGATCTTCGATGTTAATGAGCGCAATTTTAACCGCGGGAGCCTGATAGATCTGACCCGCTTCGAGTCGGTTCGTCGCTATTATGGCGAGGAGCTGATTCAAAAATTTGAATATCAGTCAGCTTCCTGGGGACTGTCATTTGACCGAGAGAGCTGGCTGCGCCAGTTGACCCAGCGGCGGGAATATTTACGGACATTCATTCAAAGTGAAACAGAAGAATTAAAGGAAATCGGTGTACTTCGTCAGGAGCTGATGGAAATTGATAGCTTACTGCCGGTGCTCAAGCAGCTGATTGATGACATTAGCCTGCCGCCGGAAAGCTACTGGTGCGAATACACTGAGATGGTTAAAAAACTGCTTCGGATGTACTGGTTCGCCGATAACCGGAACGACTCTTCCGCAGAATTGGTTGATTCTGTGCAGCAAGTCTTTATGCAGCTGAACAGTCTGGTTGCCCGGCGGGAAAGGCTGTCTTTGCGGAACTTCAGCATGGCGCTCAACAATCTGGTTCAAAATACGGTGGTATCTGAAGAGGCTTCCCGTCAAAAATCGGGTATCACGATTGCCGATGTGATGGATGTTCGCGGCGGACATTTCGACGGAATCGTTCTGCTGGGAATGGCTGACGGCGAATTCCCTGCCAGCCGGCGTGAAAATCCGTTGTTGAACAATCGCCGGCGAAGAGCACTGAACCAGGAACTGGGACGAGAACTTTTACAGCTGTCGGGAAGCAATATTCAGGAGGAAAAATTTCTGTTTTACAGCCTTTTGCACAACGCTGCTGAGCGCATGCTGATCTCCTTTCCCCAGTTTGACAACGACGGTCGGGCGGTGGCGATGTCACCCTTTTTAGATGATCTGCTGATGCTGGCAAATCAGCCGGAATGGCAGGCGGCGATCCGCTATTGCAGCATCTCTCCGGCGGAGATCATTCCCCATATTCGGCGCACGGTTTCACGCAGGGATCTTCTTTTGAACCGGTGGCATTTTCAATGGGATAGGGGGACCCTGGATTTTATTGAGCGGAATATCAGTGACGTCAAAGCGCTGCGTGAGATCGGCAGGCGGATTGATATAGAAAACCAGCGCCGTCAAAACAGCCCCTGTCGCTGGAACGGTCGTCTCACAACGAATAACCACCGCCGGACTTGCTTTGCGCAACCGCTTTCCGTTACCCGCCTGCAGCAGTATGCTTTGTGTCCGTTTCTGTACCTGTGTCAATATATCTGGAAAATTGACGCGGTGGATGAGCCGCTGGCGGAGGTATCGGCGCTTTCTGACGGGCTGTTGATTCATGGACTGTTGGAGGCTTTTTTAAAATTAGCCAGCCCCCAAAATTTCGACCAGTGGAAACAATTTATTACGGCGGATTTGTCAGGGGAGATTGAAGAGGTATTGGATCATATTGAGAAAAAATACCGCTCAGCTTTTGCCTATCTGGACAAGGCGGTGTGGAATAAGAAAATGGCTGATTTAAGGCGCGGTTTACGACTCTTTATCCAGCGTGAAATTGAGGCGCTGGAGAGTGAGTGCACTCCCGCAGAATTTGAATACCGGTTGAAATTTGAGATTCCCCTGGCGATTGACGATTGCCAATTATCCGTTCCGCTGCAGCTGAAAATTGACCGGATTGATCGCAGCAAGGATGGCGGTCTGGTTATTCTGGAATACAAACGTTCGGCGAAATCGGTGCAGGACCCCCGGAAAGGGCTGGACGAGGGCGTCTATTTCCAGCTTCCTTTCTATCTGTACGGTTACAAAGAGCTGTGTGCAAATGTTCGCTTTGCGGGCATCTACACTTATATTTTCAATGAGGGCAGAGTGGCAAAAGGACTCTTTACGCAGCCGCTCCTGACCGGCTGGAAGACCGTGGATTATCACAATATTGAAAAATTGATTACCGATACCGCCGAACTGGTGACAACCTATTTAAAGAGGATCTTTGCCGGTGATTTTTTTCTCAATCCCCACGATGTAAAAAAACGCTGCCAGCAGGGCAAATGTCCATATTTTGATGTGTGCCGGATAGACACCCGGCAGATTGAAATTATGGCTGATGAAGAGGATTGATTTATTGCAGCAACGTATAAAACAACAGGACAAAAAGCGCGCCGGAACCGGTGCAGATCAGGTTAACCACATCATTGTTGAGCCAGCGGATGCCGCCGATGAGTTCTGTCGGATGACCTGCGCAATGAACTAATTTTTCGGTTGTTTTTTGACATTGGGAGCATTTGAATTGTGCCTGGAGCGTGGCACCAACGAGAGAATCAATCAGTGCGCCGATGATGCCGCTGATGGCGATGATCAGGAAGAGCCGGATCAGGGAGCCGGTTACCGGGAAGATTCCACTGAGCGTTAAAATTCCGGCGCCCATCAGGAATCCCGAGGTGCCGAGAACCGTTACGCCGCCGGATGTGCCAGCCGGAACTCTGCTGAAAGTGATGATATGACGCGGTTCGGTTTTGGAAAAAATGCCGATTTCCGTGCCCCAGGTATCTGCCGTGGCTGCAGCCAGTGAACCTAGAAACATCAGATAGAACAGGTCGTTTCCGGTGAAGTGAAACAGAATCGCCATAATCAGGGCGACGCCGCCGTTGGCATAGACCTGCATGATATCCCGCTGGCTGCCTTTTTCTACCATGCCTTTTAAAATCGTACGTTTCATTTTACCGATTTTGGAGAGAATGGAGGATAAGATAAAGAAAGTCGCCATGGGGATGACCCAGTAGATTCCGCCGATGGAGAAAACGATCGAACCCAGCAACATGGCGCCGGCGGTACCGCCCAGCGTGAGAGCTTTCAGCTGATAAGCCAGAAATGCCAGTAAAAATGAGAAACCGATCCAGCCAACAACGGTTAACTGCCGGGCGATATCGGCTTCCAGCATGATATGCAGGATCAGGGCGCTCAGCAGGGGAACGGTTAGGTTGTCGGAGCCGGCAAAGGAGATGGATTCACCCAGGACCGCGATGATCGAAACGGTGAATCCGATTAGCAGCAGATTGACCGGTGCCGGTTGTACGCCCACCCCCAGTTGAGCGAGAATCGGCAGCCCGATTGTGACGATGAGGAAAGTACTGCTGAAAACAGTGACGGAACCGTTGACGGTTTTACGGTCTTTCCAGAAAATAAAGGTTTCCGGTTTTTTCGAGTGATTACCAACTATGGAGGCTAAGGGATCGGCAAGGGTCATGATCAGCATGCCGATGATTAAAATTTCCGGATTGGATTTCCAGTAAAACAGAATCAGGATCAGAAAGGAGACTGGAAAAAAAACGGTGCCCAGGGAAAAACGGCTGGTGGTGTGAATGCCTTTCATCTGGTTGCTTTTGATGGCGAGGGCATTTAACAGGATAAAGATACCGGCTAAAACTGCCGGCTGGAGAGGTGATTGAAAAAGAAAAGGACTGGTTGTCACCAGTAAACCGACGCCGATATGGACAAACTGACGCGTATTTTCGCCGGAGATCCTGAAACTCTTTCGCAATACCTCACTAAGTGCGACAAATCCGAGAATGACTACTAAAAATACGGCGAAACTGATCCATTCATTTTGAAACAGTTGATGTACAGGCACACTCACTCCCCATGTTAACGAGGGTAATTTTAGATAATTCAGATGCTATTTTCAAGAAATAAGGAACAAAATTGAGTTCACTGACCAAAAATTTCAGCGATTACCGGACAGCCCGGGAACGGATTGATCAGTCCTTTCTGGTGTCTGCTTCCGCCGGGACCGGCAAAACCCGGGTGCTGGTGGAGCGCTATCTCAATATTCTGATAAAGGGTGACGCCCGGATTGATGAAATTCTGGCGATTACCTTTACCGAAAAGGCTGCCGATGAGATGAAAGAGCGCATTAGGCGGGCGCTGCGCGGTTCGGCGCTGACCGCTGCCCCGGGCAGTGCCAGCCTGCTCGACCAGTTGAATGCCGCCCCGATTTCTACGATTCACAGCTTCTGTGCACGGGTGCTCCAAGAGAATGTTGAGGAGCTCAACCTCGATCCCCAGTTTCGGGTTATAGATGAGATTGAGGAGAAAATTTTACGCAAAGAGCGTCTGGACACATTTCTGCATGATGAGTTCAATCGCCCTCAATCGCCGATTTTGCGCTTAATTGAGTATTTTGAGTTGTATCAGATTCGGGAAATGCTGGACATTGTCTGGCAGCAGCAGGTGGACCTCTATCTCCCGCTCGCCAAGGCTTCCAAACAGACTGAAGTGCGACTGTTGGCTCAATACCGGCAGCACTATCACAAGCATACCCTGCAGCTGCTTCGGAATGCCTTCGATGCGCCTGAATTAGAGCCGGTTTATCAGTTTATGCGCAACCACCATGCGAGGAAAGCTGACGATGCTTTGCAGCAAGCCAAGACCGCGCTGCTCAGTATGATTGCAAAAATTCAATCGGGAAAAATTCCGCCGGAAATAGCCAATGGTTCTGCCGGTCAGTTGTTCGATCGGCGGAAGAAAGGGCAAAAGGGTAATTGGGGTGGTGAATTGGAGACAATGCGGGAGTATCAGCTCAAACTGCGCAATATCTGGGATGGCATCAAAGCGCGGATTTTCCTCTTTGATGAGGAATTGGAGCAGTGGAATGCCGGTTTGACAATCGCTTTTGCTCAATTGGCACTGCGCTGGATCGAGACGTATCGGGCGACTCTGAATGACCAGGCTGTCGTTGAGTTTAACGGGTTGGAAATTTATGCCGAACGATTTTTCAAAAGCGGTAGCACCGCCGCCAGCCAGGTTGCCCGGCAATTCAAACACCTGCTGGTGGATGAGTTTCAGGATGTCAGTCCTATCCAGAACCGGATTCTGACTGCCATTTCCGCTCTGAATCCAGCGTTGATCACCTTTTACGTGGGGGATGAAAAGCAGTCTATTTACCGCTTTCGCGGCGCCGAAGTGGAAATTTTTAACAGGTATAAACGCACTATGCCGCTCCTGTATCTGGATAAAAATTTCCGTAGCGTGAAACCGCTGAACGAATTTTTCAATCGTTTTTTTGACCAGCTGATGAGTCGCACCGATTGCGTTGCCGAATATGACACCTGGTATGATAAACCGGTGAAATCCGATGACAATCTGGCGCTGGACCGGTTGCCGGTGGAGCTGCTGCTTTTGAACAAAGATGCCCAGCCGGAGCTGGCACTGACAGCGCTTTCGGAGACTGAAGCAGAATTTGTCCATATCGTGCACCGTATGAAGGAGTTGCGCTATCGGGCGATCGTTAAGGATGCTAAAACGGAACAGATGCGTCAGCCGGAATGGCGGGATTTTACGATTTTAATGCGTTCCCGGACGCATCAGGAGCAGCTGGAACGGATTCTCAATCTGGCAGGCGTGCCCTATTATGTCGCCTCGGGAGTCGGTTTTTATCAGCGGCGGGAAGTGCTGGACGTCACCAACTTTCTGCGGGTGCTGATTAACGGTTACGATGAGATGGCGCTGGCTGGTTTGTTGCGCTCGCCTATGATTGGTATGAGCGATGATAATCTGATGGAAATTGCCACTGAAAAGGGACTGATGCACGGCGTCAGTAAGGTAATGAAGGGAGAGCCCCTTTCGGAAAATATCAGCCCGGACACGCTTCAGCGTTTTCGGGAATTTATGAATCTGCTTGATCGGCTCCGGGAAAAGATGAAGACGTTGTCCACCGCCGAGTTGATCCAGGCGATTCTGGACGAGACTGACTATTTAGCCGTTCTGGCGGCTTTCCCGGAGGAGAAACAGAGTATTGCCAATGTGTTGAAACTGATTGACCTGGCAGTGGTATGGAGCGGCACGCAGGATATTAGTCTGGTGGATTATATTCGGCGGGTGCAGCTCTACCAGACCATGCAGATTCGGGAAGGCGAGGCGAATCTCAGCTCGGAGCTGGAAAACAGCGTTATCATCATGACCATTCACGCTGCCAAAGGACTCGCCTTTCCGGTTGTGGTTGTCCCGGAGCTGGCGGCGCCGAATAAGGGTGGTTATCAGCGCTTGCTGAGTGATAACACCGACCATATTGCTTTTAATCTGAAAACCCTGTTCGATGACCGGCACGGCTATTACCATCAGTATCTGGTTCAAAATGAGAAGGAGCGTGACAGGGCGGAAGAGAAACGGATTCTATACGTGGCGGCGACCCGGGCGGAATCCTACCTGCTGCTGTCGGGAATTGACAAAAAGAGTGCTGCTGCCGATTCCCAATGGTCAAAAATAAAGGCTGTCTTCAGCGCCGGCGATCTGAATCTGCGGGAAATCTCCATCGCGGATGTCCCCGGGCTGCTGGCGGATTTTCAAGCCGCAACGCCGCTGCCGGTCAGAACCCTCTCCCGCGATCAACAAAACGAGCTGGAGCAGTTGATTTCCCCGTTGACGGTTCAGCCGAAAGTCAAAAAGGTGACTCCGACAGCCTTCGCAGGCTGGCTCGGCACGCAGGCGGAGAAGGAACCGCTTTTTAAAAAATTTGCCGCCAGAGACCTGCTCGAATCGGCGGAAACGCTGTCGGCACTGGAAATCGGCACGATTATCCATCAGGCGTTCAGCTGGTGGGATTTTGCAGATGTCAGCGAACTGACCCGTTTTACCGGACAGTTGCTGCAGTCCTACACCCTGTCTCCGTCGGAATTTCAAAAATTAATGGCGCTGTTTGAAGATTGGGGCGGACGGTTGACTAAATCGGAAAACCCTTTGCTGAAGTATATTCGGAAAGCTGAGAACATCTCCCGCGAAGTGGATATTTATGCCTGGATTGGCGGTACGCTGATCGAGGGGAAAATTGACCTGCTGTTGAAAATGGACACCGGAAAATACATAATCATAGACTTTAAATCCGACCATATCGGTCAGCGTCCCGATGAGGCAGCACTGACAAAGTACAACGCCCAGCTGAATCTCTATGCCCTGATGCTGCAGCAGAATACCAAATTGAATGTGATTAAAACCGGGCTCTACTTTATCCGTAACGGTACGCTGCACGAACAGGATATTACAGCCGAGATTATCAAGAGGACCCGGCTACACCTTTTAGAATATATTAAACAGTAGAATCGTTGATCAACTTTTCATGCTGGGCGACGGTATAGGTACAGACCATATCGCCGGTTACATTATTGGCGGTTTCAAACATGTCGAGAATCGGGTTAATGCCCATTGCCAAAGCCACGATGATCGCAGTCTGGGAGCTGTCCAGCCCCATAGTTTGGAGAATAATAAACAGCAGCATAATACTCCCGCCGGGCACACCGCCGGCGCCGATGGACGCCAGTACCGTCGTCATTACCAGTATAAACAGACTGCTCACCGTCAGCTGTATGCCGAACATATTAGCTGCCAGTACGGCAAACATCGGCAGGTGAACACAGACACCGTCCATATTGATGGTGGCGCCCAGTGGCAGGGAAAAAGCAGCCAGCTCACTGCGGACATGCAGCTTTTCCTGAACCGTGTGCAGCGAGACCGGTAGGGTTGCTGCGCTGCTGCGGGTGATAAAGGCGGTGATGATGGCTTCGTCCATATTTTTTAAAATCCGATAGGGGTTCTGCCGGCTGATGAGAAACAGCAGGATCGGGTAAATAATAAACATCATGGTCAGAATACCGGCAACTACGCCGAGAGTGACACTGACATAGGGACCGGCGATATTGGGACCGTAAAGTCCGAAATTGGTGATCGAGAGCGCCAGGACACCGATGGGCGAATATTCCAGAATCCACTCCACGATTTTGAAAATGGCGTCCCGGGCGGCTTCCGTCAGCCGGACAAGCAGATTAAGGGCGTGCTCTTCCGGATGATCACGGGACTCAAGAATAATCCGTATTGCGATGCCGAGCAGAATGGAGAAGGTGATAATTGCCAGAAAGTTATTATTCGCCAGCGCCTCAAAAGGGTTCTGAAATAAATTCAACAGAATGAATCCAAAACCGCCCTGTTCCGCAGCGGTGTCGGCAACCTTTTCCGTCTGGTTTCCCAGGACGGCGATAATTTTTTGCCAGCCCGCCAGATTGCTCTGGCTGCCGGGATTGATCAGCAACGCCAGCAGCGTACCCAGAATCGCCGCCAGCAGCGAACAGAGCAGATACCAGCCGATGACTTTCATCCCGATTTTACCAAAACGCTTGATCGGCAGTGAAGCTGCACCTGTGATCAGCGAGAAGAAGATGACCGGGATGACGATCATTTTCAGCATACTGATCAGAATTGTTCCGAATGGCGAAATATAGGGAGCCGCTGACTCGGCGACCGGATTACCGCTCTGTACCGATATAAACCACAGCGCAATGCCAACCGCCGATCCGATCCCAAAGCCAGCCAGAAGGCGTGCCAGCAGTGACTTGGAAATATACCATCTGAATACTCTTTTGATCATAATCCCTCACAAATTCGGTTTTGTGAAATATATTCCTCAGCAAACGGTAATTCAAGAGAAAAGAAAATGCCGCACCCGTGGTCACTGCTCGGTTTTATCTTTTGTCATTAGAAAATGAGGAATCAGCCCGGTTCGTTGTCCTTGATGAAACTGTCGTAATAGTCTTCCACCTGCCGGGAACCGCCCCGCAGCATCCGGATCCACCAGTGGGCGAAAGTGTTCAGAGGTGACAGATAGACCAGCCAGGTGATCAGGTAGTTGTGAAATCCCAGCCAGGCGAGGTAATCCACCGGATCGCGCTGGTAACTGAATTCAAAGGTTCGGAAATCGTCCAGGTCGGTATTCAGCTCGATTTCAGCGAGTGATTGTGGACCGGTGTTCTGCTGCCAGGCTCGACGGATATAACCGATTTTTTCCGATTCGACACCCATCAGATCCATTAGGATCATGTCGGCGGTCAGTGGATTGTCAGCCGCCATGACAAGGTCCATCTTCACGGGGTCGCCGACCACCGGACCGTTATTATTCAGGAAATATTCGCCGTCAACGACGGTAATTTGGGACTTCAGACGCCGGACGATTTCATTAATGGCATACTTGAAGAAAAAGTGGTTTTTCAGGCGCATGGAGTCCGGTACCGTGCCCCAGTGATTCTTAATGGCGCCGGTGAAGCGGGTCACGAAATGCATTTTCGGGACAGGTACGCTGATAGTCATATCGGCGGTTTCCAGCATCTCTCTGTTTAATGCCAAACGATAGGAGCGCCAGCCGCCGGGAACTTTGATGACTTCTGTTTCCGCACGGGACAGATTTAGCAGGCGGACAGCCCGGCTCTCGCAGATCTCATAAAGATTGTGAGCCGCAAACGCCCGTTCAATCGGGTAGGAGTTGTTACCACCGTCAGACTCGAAAACTGTCAGGTGTTTGGTGCGCTCTCTGAGTACATCTAGGAGAGCCGCCATAAAGTGGGGGGAGGTCGTCACGCCCGGTCGGTACTCCGGAAAGGTCAGATTCGGTTTGATCCAGACATTGCTGTCGGGATAGATTTTGTTCTTCCAGTCAACAAACTCCAGGCTCGTGCGGATTTTGGCTTTTAAGTTTGTTGCATTAAAATGATGAATAGCGGCGCGGTATTTCATTGCGTTCACCTCACTTTTGTCGGGCTGTGTTTAAAAAGGCTTATCTCCATTTCTGTCTATTCCAGTAGTCGCTTAGAGGGCAAGATTTAATTAAAGGTACAGAGAGTAGATATTTCTGTTGAATTATTTTAATTTTTTTGAAACATTTAGATTCAATGGTGATCATATCATAATGCAGATAAAAAAATTTAACCTTTCAGGAATCCGCTTGTCAAAAAAGAGTGAAAAAGGAAAACGTTGCAAAAAGAAACAGTGAGACAAACAGATGCAGAATCTTTTAACCGCCTGGTGCTTGAAAATCAGGAAAAAATCTATGCGCTTTTCCGCCGCATGGTATCGTCTCACGATGAAGCCGATGATCTGACCCAGGAGACTTTTATTAAAGTGTATAAAAACTTATCAAAATTTCGCCACGATTCTTCCGCCTATACCTGGATCTACCGGATTGCCGTCAATACCGGACTGAATTTTTTACGCCGCCGCAAAGCCCGCCAAACCATCGGTTTTGAAAAAGTAGAGCTTGCTGCCGAAACGGGCAATCCGGACATCGCCGATTTTAAAAATGAAGCACTGAAAAAAGTGTTGGCGCAACTGCCTTCAAAACAGCAGATGGTGATCATCCTGCGGACCTATCAGGGTCTGGCATTCAGGGATATCGGGCGAATCATGGATATTACCGAAAATGCCGCTAAAGTGAACTATATTCACGCATTGAAAAATATGCGCAAAAAGTTCGAAGCGATGGGAGTCAGCTATGAAACCGTGTAAAGAATTTGAAAATAGAATTCCTTTATATGTTTCGGGCGATTTGTCAGATGACGAACGGCGCCGGATGACAACCCATTTACAGCATTGCCAGGTTTGTCGCCAATATCACTCCGCTCTGGCAGCCATCATTGATACCATGCAACAGGAGCCGGAGATTGAACCACCGGCATCCTACGGGGCGGAGCTGGTCATAGCACTGAATAATCGTTTGGTAAAGCGGCGTAAAAATCAGCGCAGGGCGCTCTGGGCGATTCCGGCTTTCGCTTCGCTTTCGGCGTTTCTGATAATAACCGCCGTCAGCCTTTTCAAGTCGGGCGATAACCAGTGGTTTGAGCAGTTTAACCAGGAACATATTTATGTAAATTTCAGCAGCGTCGGCTACTTTGGTGAATTTGTGCCGGCGGACGATCCTGCCGATACAGATTTATCCACCGAAGATATAGTAAAAAACGCCATTTACCAGATTGTGGAGAAAGAACCGTTATATCCGGAGGTTGAACGCTGTGTAATAGCAACTGCCAGCCTGGACGATGCCGAGTTTCGACAACTGGTCTATCAAATGAAACGGGAAATTTTATAGCGGGAGGAGGAATGAACAGGTGGTTTTTAATTATTGTTGGGTATTTATTAATTCTGGGCGCAACTGCGACTGCTCAGGATGACATGATCAAACCATTGGATCCCGATCGGCGGGAACAGATGGAAGCGTTACGAATCTGGAAAATGACGGAATTTTTAAATCTCAATCCAGAGCAGTCCGGAATGTTTTTTCCGCGTTTAAAGGAATTTGAAGATTTTGTCCACGCCAATCAGGATAAACAGCGAAGTATCATGAAAAAGATTTATGAATTGACATGCGATGAAAACTATTCGGTAACAGACGAGGATGTAAAAAAATATACTCAGGAACTGGCTGATTTGGAGCGGGAAATCATCGCGCATAAACAGGCTTTTGTTGTTGAAATTGGGGATGTTCTTACGGCAGAACAACAGTTGAAGTTTATTGTATTCGACAACCGCTTTCGTAACCGGTTGATGCGATCAATCTACCAACCACATAGTCATCATAAGGGCTATAAACCAAAGGAAAGGAAAGAACCATGAAAAAGTTAAGTGCCTTGGTAATCTTGTTTGCGATTCCAGCCCTGGTGCTGGGCGGTCCCCGGAAAATGATGGGAGAAAAACCGGCGCCGGGAATGCGCAAGGAAAGCTGTGCCGAACTGAATCTGACCGCAGAACAGCAGCAGAAGATTGACGCTCTGCGCCTGGCGCATCAGAAAGAGATGATTCCGCTGCAGGCGGATATCAGACTGGCGAAGCTGGAGCTGGAAGAGCTGGTTCGCACCGGTGACATTTCCAAAAAAATGGATGCGGCGATTAAGAAAGTGAATGATTTGAAATCGAAGCAGTACGAAAAACGGATCAAACATCGGATAGAGGTTGCCAATATTCTGACCGACGAGCAAAAAGCGATCTGGCTTAAACAATGCCGGACCGGTGAAACGGGAAATCGTCCCGGAAAACGGGGCGCCGGATGCGGTATGATGGATGGTCACTGTATGCCGCCGGGACAGTAAAGCCCGGATCAAACGGTACGACTGTGGATATTTCTCAAATCCGAACCTTATTGAACTGGATGCAGAGTATTGAGCTGGGTCAGGGTGATTTATGTACCGAATTGATCACGCCCTATGCTCTGCATTCGTCCGGTTCGGTAATTGCCCGCTCCAATGGAATCTTCGTCAGTCGGGAAGTGCTGGAACTTCTCTTTGAAGAGAGCGGAAAGCAGTTGACACTTGACTGGCAGGCTCGCGATGGCGATCCGATCCATGATGGGGAGGTGCTGTTTGGATTCAACGGCAATGGCGCCGATATTTTAAAAAACCGGCGCCTGATTCACTGGATAGTCGGACGCATGTCCGGACTGGCAACGGCTACCAAGCAAGCCGCAACGGTGTTAGATCAACATGGAAAAACCCTTGTCCAGGGAATTTCAGTCAATCCGATCTTTGAGCTGCTGGATGAAATCGCCTTCCAAATCGGCGGCGGTATCTGGAAACGGCGCGGTCTCACGGATTCCATTTACATTACCCAAAATCACCTGCGTTACAGCGGTGGTACCGAGAAGACGATGGAGCAGATTGTTCGTGAACTGGGAGATACGCGGCGAAGTCTTAAAATCGAGGTCGAGATCAATACGGTGGCGGAATTTGAAAAGTTCAACGAGCTGGATTGCGACATCCTGCATCTGGTCGGTTTGAGCGAGGCGGATATCCGCAGTGTATTTGAATCCCTGAATCCGATCAAGAAGCCGGTGCTGCATTTAAACCGGCTCGCCGATT
Source organism: Fidelibacterota bacterium (assembly GCA_011046365.1). Classification (GTDB taxonomy): domain Bacteria; phylum Fidelibacterota; class UBA2242; order UBA2242; family UBA2242; genus B118-G9. Next base: position 1,970 of record DSAS01000074.1, on the reverse strand, counting down.
TCAGAGCGCAATATGCGGACTATTTTTTCAAATATTGTGCAATCGAGGAGCTGCACTGCAATATCGAGCCGCTTAATCTTCAAATTATATTCAACCCGGTATAATCTTTTCTAATTTTGATTTCCAAATTCGTGCCGAATAACTGTTTGGTTTGGGATGTTATAAATCCTATATTCCAGACGTTGTTTGGAATAGTTTAATCAAACGCTAAATATGGTGATTCACCTCTTTAAAGACTCTTTTGGTTGTGATCATGTTTGGCAAAATCAGAGGAGAATTTAATGCAGGTGGCAAAAGATATGGTCGTTTCGATGCATTATACATTAGCACTGGACAATGGCAGTGTGCTTGGTTCGTCGGCTGACCGGGAACCGCTCCAGTTTATTTGCGGTCACGGGATGATTGTTCCGGGGCTGGAAAAGGAATTGTTCGGCTTAAAAACCGGCGATCGTAAAAAGGTGACAGTCCAACCGCAAGATGGATATGGCTTGGTCAATGATCAGTTGATTCAGACAGTCAACCGGGATCAGTTGCCCCCGAATCTGGAATTGGAAAAAGGCATGTTTTTGACCGGTCAAAATAAACAGGGTCAGCAATTTGATGTCAAAGTGAAGTCATTTAACGATACAGAAGTCGTGATTGATATGAATCACCCGCTTGCCGGAGAGGTTCTGCATTTTGAGACCGAAATTGTTGATATCCGCAAAGCCAGCCCGGAAGAACTGGACCACGGACACATCCACTGATGAGATAATTTTTCATGACGGTGTGAGTGATAATCTTCGGGAAAGAGTTCCTCCAGACCCCGCCACCGGGTTGCTCAATAAAAAGTGATTAGTCCTCATTGTCACAATCAGGAAAAATGGCGGCAAACCCCTCCGTTTTCATTTAAAAGAATTATACCTTATTTCGATAATTTTTATTAAAATACAGTATGTTAAAATATCAAAATGTACTAAGACTATTTTGGTGGGCTTAGGAGGAAGATGATGGTCAAACAGAAGTTAATCCTGATCAACGATGCGGATAAAAGCGGTGCCGAGATTACTAAAGTAACAAAGGCTGCCGGATACACGCTTAAAACGCTCGATTTCACTGCAGCCGGCTTGCCGGCGCAGATTCGTGCACATAAACCCGACCTGGTTCTGGTCAACCTTGGCAGTGCAAAACAGGCTGGCAAAATAAAAAAATCGGCGGAAATTCAAACCGGGTGTGCGGTGCCGGTTGTGCTAGTTGTTGATAATATTGAAGACAGCTTTCTGGATAATGATGCCGTTTTAGACCGGTTCAGTTTTGTAAAACGACCCTTTACGCCGCGGGAACTGGAATATGCGCTTGAATTGGCGATTTCCCGCGCAAAGATGCAGCAAAAATTGGATAATAACCAGGCGTGGGTTACTACCACGCTGAAAAGTATCGGCGACGCCGTTATTACCACGGACATTGATTGTCGAATCAATTTTATGAATCAGGTGGCAGAGCAGCTGACCAGCTGGAAACTTGATGAAGCCCTGGGGCAGGAACTGAGTAATGTGTTTCAGATTGTCAATGAATTTACCGGTCAAGCCGTTGAAAACCCGGCAAAAAAGGTGCTGCAGAAAGGTGTGGTTCAAGGGCTGGCGAATCATACGATCCTGATCTCCAAAGCCGGCAAACGAATCCCCATAGATGACAGCGGGGCGCCGATTAAAGACGACCAGGGCAACATTTCCGGGGTGGTGCTGATTTTCCGGGATATTACCGAGCAACGTAAAGCCGAAAAAGCGCTGGAGTTTGAAAAAACCCTGATTGATGCCATGCTGAACTATTTCCCGGAATATATTTACTTCAAAGATTTGAACAGCCGGTTTTATCGCATCAGCAAATCGCTGGCAACTGAAGTATTCGGCATAAATGACCCGCAGGAGGCTATCGGGAAGAGCGATTTCGATTTCTTCCCGGAACAGTTTGCAAAGGAGGACTATCAAACC
>DSAS01000023.1 GCA_011046365.1 Fidelibacterota bacterium | reverse complement strand
CGAATGTTGATGCCCCGCCGAACTAGTTTGTCGGTGTAAATAGATTCCTTTTTCAGCCATCCGGCTAAGAGGACGCTGATGATGCAGGAGACCATGAGGGGCGCGATAATCTGATAGGTATTGGTCAGTTCAAAAATGATGATGATTGCAGAGATGGGTGCATGGGTTGCCGCCGCGACCACCGCCCCCATCCCGACCAGGGCATAGGCACCACTGCCGGCTGTGGCAGCCGGATAGTAAAGATGGGCGATTTTGCCGATCAGCCCGCCGAGCATGGCACCGATAAAGAGCGAGGGCGCAAAAATACCGCCGGAACCTCCTGAACCGATGGTAACAGAGGTGGCGATTATTTTTGCGAAAATCAGGGCAGTCAACAGCCCGATGCCGGTTTTTCCCAATAGAGCGGCGGTAATCGTTTCATAGCCGACGCTGTGAATATGCGGAAGGGCAAAGGCGATACCACCGATTAAAAGACCGCCGAAACCGGCTTTGATTGGGTCGGAAAGCGGGAGTTTGTTAAAAACATCTTCGGATTTATGAATGGAGATGTTAAACAGCACAGCGATCAGACCAGCGCTGATTCCAAGAATCAGATAGGGCAGAAATTCAAAAGCACTGATCAATTCGTAAGGCGGTATCTCAAAAGCCGGCAGGTTGCCCATAAAGTGCCTTGACAGAACAGTCGCGGTGACCGAGGAGATTACAATCGGGCTGAACTGAACGACGCCGAAATCGCCCAGAATGACTTCGGCGGCAAAGAGTGCCCCGGCGATGGGTGCGTTGAAGGTTGCGGCAATCCCGGCGGCAGCACCGCAACCCACCAGGGTTTTTAATTGACGAGCCGTCACTTTCAGTAACTGACCGACAGAAGACCCCAGGGCTGATCCGATCTGGACAATCGGTCCTTCGCGTCCGACCGATCCACCAGAGGCAATGGATATGGCGGAAGCAAGCGCCTTGACCACTACGACCCGCGGTCTCATTTTACCCGACCGAAGTGCCACTGCTTCCATTACCTCAGGAACACCATGTCCCCTGGCTTCCCGGGCAAATTTGTAGACAATTGTGCCACACAATAATCCGCCCAACGTCGGGATGAGTAGTCGGAAAAACGGTGGGGTATTCTGTACAACCGCAATGGAAAACGGTTCCGCCTGCCAGAAGATTTTCTGAAAAAACTGTATCATTTTACGAAATCCAATGGCGCCGAAACCGCCGAGAATTCCGATTATAATGGCGGCGGTGATCATGAAGATATGTTCGGAACGAAATAGCTGTGTCCGCACCGTTTGGCTGGTGGATCGTAGGAATTTTTGGGTTATTGACTGGAAATATTTCAACATTTTTTAACAATCAGTATTAGAGATACCAGTAAAAAAAACCGGCATAAACTTATTGAATTTTTACCAAGGTCACAACAACAGATTCGTCACCAGTTAGCCGCTGACAGCAGTAACAATCCAAGCCGAAAAATCAGGAAGTTACTTTATTTCTAAAGGAATAGTATTAAATTTGAAGGTACTTTGGTGAATTGGGAATGAACAGCGAAATAATTTCAGTACAACGGCGATGAAAATTTACCTCAGAATCCTCGGGTGGGTCAAAGTCTATTGGAAAACCCTGCTGCTGGGTCTGCTCGCTTCGTTTCTTTATGTATTGTTTAACAGCGCCTCAGTCTGGCTGACGGCGTCTTTCGTGAATGTTATCTTTCCCCAGAAACACGCGGAGGTGGTTCAGGAACGTCAAGCCGAAGAGCTGCTGCCGGCGAAAATGGACTTGAACGCCAAAATTAAAAACTACACCAACCAAATCCTGATCAAAGAGAACCCCCACCAGTCTCTGAAAAGGCTCTGCATTATCATTTTCTTGGCGTTTTTGCTGAAGAATGTCTTTTTTTATTTGAAAAGTATTTCCTTCGGGTATGTTCAATTGAAATTGATAATGAATATTCGCAACCGGCTCTATGAACATCTCCACAATTTGTCGCTTTCCTATTTTCACCGCAAAAAGAGCGGGGAATTGATGTCCATTATTCTCAATGACGTGGGGGTAATGCGGCGGGCGTTCACGGTGAGCTTTGATAAACTGATCGTCGAGCCGATCAATATTCTGACCTTTGTGGTTTTGATGTTTATTATTTCCTGGAAATTGGCTCTGCTGGCGATTGTGATTCTGCCGGTGACCATGGTGGTCATCTCTCAGGTCGGTCAGAGTATCCGGCGCAAGTCAATTCGCACATCCCGCAAAATCGCCGGGATTACGGCTATTCTGAATGAGACAATCAACGGTATTCGGGTGGTCAAAGCCTTTGCCATGGAAGCCTTTGAAAAGAATCGGTTTTTCAGGGAAACCCTGAATTATTTTCGCCTGACATTTCGGCGGCGGCGGCTCCGGGCTATTTCCACGCCGACCAATGAAATCTTCAGCGTTGCCGTGGGGGTGATCCTGCTCTGGATTGGCGGTAATCAGGTCCTGAGCGGCAGTGGCATCGAAGCCGAAGATTTCATCCGCTTCATAATCCTGCTCTTTACCATTCTGACACCGATTCGGTCGCTGAACACGGTGAATGTGGACCTGCAGGAGGGAATTGCGTCGGCGACCCGGATTTTTTCGATTTTGGATGAAAAACCCGAGATTGTGGAAAAACCGGGTGCCCTTGAGCTGACCGGCTTCGGGCGCGAGATTTGCTATCAGAATGTCTGGTTTCAATACAATAAGCAGGACGGCGACGTTTTGAAGGATATCAATCTGGAATTAAAGAAAGGTGAGATCGTGGCGATCGTCGGGCACAGTGGCGCCGGAAAGTCCACCCTGGTTGACCTGCTGCCCCGTTTCTATGATGTGAGCCGCGGTCGCATCTCCATTGATGGGGTTGATATTCGTGATGTCACACTGGCGTCTCTGCGCTCGCTGATGGGCATTGTAACCCAGCAGACGATTTTATTCAATGACACGGTTTTCAATAATATTGCGTATGGGCTGAGTGATGCCGACCCCGAAGCGGTGATTACCGCTGCAAAAGCCGCCAATGCGCACGAGTTCATTGTGGATTTCCCAGACAAGTACGAGACCGTTATCGGCGATCAGGGTTCCAGGCTCTCCGGTGGTCAGGCTCAGCGGATCGCCATTGCCCGGGCGTTGCTGAAAAATCCCCCGATTCTGATTCTTGATGAAGCGACCTCGTCGCTGGATACGGAATCGGAGCAAAAGGTCCAATCGGCGATTGACCGGCTTATGCGGGACCGCACCGTCTTCGTGATTGCCCATCGTCTGGCGACCATTCAGACAGCTAACCGAATTATTGTTTTGGATAAGGGTGAAATTGCCGAGGTGGGCAGCCACCAGGACCTTCTCAGCCGGGATGGAATTTATCGCTATCTTTACGATATTCAGTTTATGAACATGGATAATCTGGCTTAAGGTTAAAATTCATTGCAACGCTTAAAACGCGCAGAGGGAGGATGAAAAAATCTTCTTATATCGGTCCAAAACTGAGTCGCTATCAGTTTGAAGGATTGCAGAACAAGGGCTGGATTATTGAGTATGCCAGCGAGGTCTACCGGCGCCGCCCGAATGTTGTCGCCCGGCTGGAGTTGGAGTTGGACAGCCGGTTTCAGCAGGTAGTTGTAAAATGCTATGGCTGGCGGAAGGCACGCAATCCCTTTATCAGCCCTTTCTTCAAATCCAAAGCCGAGAAGGTTTGGGAAACGAGTCATCGGCTTCTGGAACTGGGCATTCCGGTTCCCAAACCGGTGGCGATGTATACCCAGCGCCAGGCGGGATTTGTCAATCACAATATTTTCATCTGTGAATATGTTGGTGAACATCAGACCGGGGCTCGCTTTTTAAATAGTGCGCCCGTGTCCTTTCCGCAAAAATGTGAATTTATTCGCAAAGTCGCTGAGATTGTTGCGGTTGTGCATCGCGCCGGGTTCCTGCACCACGATCTTGACCTGGACAATTTTTTAATTGCCGAGAATAATCATAATGCCGTTTTTCTAGTCGATTTGACGCTGGCGAAATATCACAAGCGGCTGTCAATTAAAGAGCGCATGCAGAATATTGCCCGGTTGAATCTCTGCAATTGTCAATTGAATTATGATCACGAAGATTGCCTCTGGCTCCATTTTCTGCTGCACTATGATTCTGAAAATGCAAATCACCTGGTTGCGCCATTGAAAAGGAGTTTGTTTACATCCCAAAAACCGGAGAATTGATATCCCGAAAAAGTGTGGCTTTAAATTTTTTACCGTTATCGGATTGCTGATTTTGTCCATCAGTAATTTTACGGCGGCACAAAGCCGGGTGCCTTTTAAAACTGGTGAGAAATTGAACTATTCCGCCTGGTTTAATTTTATCAAAGGCGGTGAATCCTTTCTGGAGTGTGTCGGGTTTGAGGAGATTAACGGAAAGAGCGCCTGCCATGTCCGCTCGGGAACGGAATCGCTGCCCTTTTTTGACCGCTTTTACAAGGTGCGCGATTACATGGATTCCTGGATGGATTCGTCCGGTCGGTTTTCACTGCGGTTTGAAAAATCCCTTCGGGAGGGCAAATACCGAAAAAAGTATTCTGTTGATTTTGATTATGACAGGGGAATTTCGATTTCCGCAAGCAAGCAGGATTCAATACCAGCCCGGGTTCATGACGGGTTGTCCATGTTTTATTATGTCCGGACGCTGGATTTGGCGGTGGGGGATGTTATCAAAATCAACTACTTTGATAATGACTCTCTAATACCTTTTTACATCAAAGTTGACCGCCGGGAGTGGGTCAAAGCACCGATCGGCAAAATGGAGTGCTTTGTGCTAGAGCCCTATGTGGAATCAGGAACACTGCTGAAACACAAGAGCAAAATAACCATTCACCTCACTGTGGATGAGCGACGACTGCCGGTGATCATATCCAATGACGCCCGCTTTGGTTCGCTGGTGCTGAAACTGGAGTCGGTCGGGCAAACCGATTAATGTGAAGACATATCTGTCCTGAATTAGTTGCCGATAGGCAGATTGATGGTAAATGTCGTTCCTTTACCGACGGTACTGTCCACTTCAATCGTGCCGTTGTGAGCTTCGATGATCCGTCGGACAATCGCCAGCCCCAGCCCGGTGCTCTTTTCACCACCGGTGGGTCGGACGCTGGTCTTGCTGAATTCCTTGAATATCTTCGATATTTCGTCCGGTGGGATTCCCTGTCCATGGTCGGCGACGGATATCTCCACCAAGCCGTTCCTTTTTCGGGCACTGATGGTTACCGTCGTGTTGGGGTGCGAAAATTTGATGGCGTTGGTGACAAGATTATCAAGAACCTGCATAATCCGGTTTGAATCAACCATAATATCCGGCAGATCAGGCTCGATGTTCAGGGTCAATTCGATCTGTTTTTGCTCCGCCAGAGATTTGGTCATTGACTGATAGGTGTGAAAAAATTTCTGCAGGTCCAGGGGCTCCGGTTTCAGTTCCAGTTTTCCCGATTCAATGGCGCTTAAATCCAGCAGGTTGTGAATCAGATTCAGCATGCGGTCACAGTTTTTGTCCATGGTGCTCAGGACTTCGCGCTGTTTATCGTCAATTTCTCCCAGATAACCGTTCAGGAACAGAATAATAAAATTTTTAATCACTCCGATAGGGCTGCGCAGATCGTGAGCGGCGATACCGAGAAATCTGTTTTTGAGTTCATTGAGCTGCATCAGTTCTTCATACATCCGGCTTTTTTCGAGAGTTACAGAGAGCTGCCGGGCGATTTTCTGAAAAAGGCTGATGTGAATATTTTTATAGGTATCGGTCTGCATGCTGGAAAAGAAAATCAACCCCACGGGTTCGTGGGTTGCGATCAACGGGCAGGTAAGACTGGAGCGCATGCCCTCCGCGACGATCAGTTTGGTAGAAGTAGACAAGGGATGTTTTTTCAGGTAGTTGCGCAGATCGTTGATGATGCGGGGTTTTCCGGTCGCGATAATATTTGCCAAACTACTGCCTTCGAGGGGGGCGGAATACCCCTTGGCAATCTTGATCTTGGTGGCGTCAGAGCGGACACAGCAGGACCGGAGTTTTTTGTTATCTTTATCAAGCAGAGCGATGCTGATGCGATGGTAGGGAATGATTTCCCTGAAGGATTGAAATACATGGTTTAAAATTTCTTCCAATAACAGACCATCATTGATCTTTTCGGTGATGCTGCCCAGCAGTCGCTCCTGCTGAAAATGTTTTTCAAAGGAATTGCCGACGTCTAAAATTGCGGCGGACAGCTGACGGTAGGACGCATTTCCTCGGACGGGGATATGGGGATGGTAATTGCCCGCGCTGATCTGTCGCAGCGCATTGACCAGTTCGTCACGTTGTTCTTTTTCCATATCTGATGTTTCCTTTTTGAAAATTTCCGGGCATTTTCGATGTCAATATGGATTTTTGGGCTGCTTTTCCCCGGATTGTTTTCTCTACGGTGAGTTTTTCCAGTGTAAAGGGGTCAACTCCCGTATAATACATCAATGCGGAGTAGGTGGAAGGCAAGGGTGTAAATACCTGAACCTGTTCCGGGTTGATGTGCAGTTCTCGGCTGGCAAAGTCTTTGAGTGCCCGCATATCCTTCTCGCTGCAGCCGGGATGGGCTGCAATAAAGTAGTAAGTCAAAAATTGCCGTTTTCCGGCAGACTCGGAAAATCTATCAAATTGACGCTTAAATTCAAGTAAAGAATCAATTGCCGGCTTGCCCATTTTCTCCAAAACCGCTTTTTTACTGTGTTCTGGTGCGATTTTCAGCTGTCCGGAGGTGTGATAGCGCGCGACATTTTGAAGGTATTTGAGACCATATTTTTTATCGGTAATGACGAGATCGTAGCGAATACCGGAGCCGATAAAGAGATGTTTGATGCCGGGAATTTTGCGCAGCTCCTGCAGCAACCTGATTTGGCGATCATGATGGACGGGCAGCTGCGGACATTTCTCCGGGTAGAGACAGCGTTTGTCAGTACAGGCACCACTTTTCAACTTTTTTTGGCATTCAAAGCCGTACATATTGGCGGTGGGTCCGCCGACATCGGTAATGATACCCCGAAAATCGGGGTGAGAGGTGAGTCGTTTTGCTTCTTGAATGATGGAGTCATGGCTGCGCCAGCGGACAGTGCGACCTTCGTGAACGCCGATAGAGCAGAAATTGCATTCACCGTAGCAGCCGCGGTGAGAATTGATGGAAAACTGAATTGTCTCCAGCGCTTTGACCCTGCCCTGCCGGGCGTAAAAAGGATGCACGGCGCGTTCGAAATCAAGAGCGTAAATATCGTCCAGCTCCTTTTGGCTCAGATAAAAGTCAGGCGGATTCTGAACCAGATAACGGGTGTCAATTTTTTGCACCAGCCCGCTGGCATTCAGCGGATCGCTGTTTTGGTAAAATTCATGGAACATGCTGATAAACGCTTTTTTGTCTCTGATCACTGATTGGTAAGCGGGCAGTACCCGGTAATTGTTTGGTACTGAATCGGCAATAAAGCTGATACCTCTCAGTGTCATAGGTGATTTATCGGACCGAAGAGACTCAGCCAGTTTGACTATGGTCTTTTCCGCCATGCCGTAAACCAAATAATCGGCTTTGGCGTCAAAGAGAATCGGGCGACGGAGTTTGTCGGACCAGTAGTCGTAATGCGTGATCCGGCGCAGGCTGGCTTCGATGCCGCCCAGGATGATGGGGGCGGTGTTTTTAAAATAGCGGCGGATCAGGTTGCTGTAAACGATGACTGCCCGATCGGGACGACGGTTATTCAAGCCGCCGGGCGTATAGTCGTCGTGGCGCCGGAATTTTTTCAATGCAGTATAGTTGGCAACCATCGAATCAACACAGCCACCACTGACGCCCCAAAACAGGCGCGGTTCCCCGAGCCGCGAAATATCTAAGTCGCTATTCGGGTCCGGCTGTGCGATGATGCCGACTTTATAACCTTGTTTCAGAAGTAGCTTCCCGATAATGGAGATGCCGATTTGAGGGCAGTCAATGTAGACATCCCCGGTGATCAGAATGACATCACACTGCAGCCAGCCGAGTTTTTCCATTTCCAATTTTGTGGCAGGTAAAAACATCGTGATAAATTTCCGATGAATGGACTATAAATCCAATTTTTTTAAAACGAATTAACCAGAGTAACTGCGAAAGAGGTTAATTAACCTTCTGAAATATGAAAACCTTCGGAAGGTTGGACCATATTTTTGCTTTAAATATTTTGTTGTGATATACTAATGTTCCGTGACACAATTTCCCGCCAGCCAGCCGGTTGAGAAGGCGGCTTGTAGATTGTAACCGCCGGTATCGGCGTTGATATCGAGCACTTCGCCGGCAAAATAGAGCCCTTTCACACGCCGGGATTCCAATGTTTTTGGGTTGATCTCCTTGAGGCAGACGCCGCCGGCGGTGATGATTGCCTCCTCGATCGGTCGGTGTCCGGTTACCCGGAAGCGAAAATCCTTGAGCCAGTTGCGGAGAGTCTGCCGCTCTCTGGCGGTGATTTCGCCGGCATTTTTATGCGGCTGGATACCGGTCAAATCGAGACAGACCGGAATCAGACTGCTGGGTAACAGTAACTTTAGAATTTTATGGAATTGTTGTTTGGGATGCTCGTCGAAATCCCGCCGCAGGCGGGCATCGAGTTGTTGATAATCCAGAGCAGGTTTCAGGTCCAGAGCAATTTCAACTACAGCCTTTTTGCTCAAAGCGTCAACAGCCATTCCGGAGAGTGTCAGGATAATCGGTCCGGTGAGACCGAAATGGGCAAAGAGCATTTCGCCGAACTCGGCTGCCTGCTTTTTTCCGTTAACCCAGAGTGAGGCGGAGACGTTGCGCAGACTGAGTCCCTGAAGTCGCCGGGCAATGTTTCCTTCTGTTTCCAGCGGAATTAAAGCCGGGCGGGGCGGTACAATTTTATGACCGGCTTGTACGGCTAATAAATAGCCGTCTCCGGTGGAACCGGTCAGGGGATAGCTCTTTCCGCCAGTGCAGACAATGACATTGGCGGCAGAGTACACTCGACCACTGGCGGTGGTAACCCCGGTGATTCGTCCATCCTTAATGAGCAGATTCGTGACTCCGCTACCGAGTATAATCGTGCCGCCGGTCTGCTGCAGCCAGCGAATCAATGCCCCCGTGACGACGGCGGCGCTTTCGCATTCGGGGAAAACCCGGTTGCCGCGTTCAATGATGGTCGGAATTCCCTGATCTGCCAGTAATTCCCGGAGGTCATCAACAAAAAAGCCGTAGAATGCCGGCTTCAGGAAGCGACCGTTTTTTCCAAAGTGGCGGATAAATTCATCAATGGAGGTGGCATTGGTCAGATTACACCGTCCTTTGCCGGTGATGCGCAGTTTACGTCCCGGGCGATCCATTTTTTCCAGCAGCAGAACCTTTTTCCCGCGCCGTGCCGCCTGACCGGCAGCCAGAATTCCGGCGGGTCCACCGCCAACTACAATTACGTCACATGAGGTCGAATTTGTCACCGGGCATAGTTTGAAAGAAAAAAGAATTGAATTCAAATAAAAAAGTGCCCGCACAGCGGTGGCAGCTGAACCACTATTTCGGATAGATAACGATCGGTCTATTTCATCAGTTTGTCGGGATCCCTTTTCCAGATGATGTAGGAGTACACAAATGTGACAATAACAGTGCCGAAGACACCGATCAACAGGACGAACATCGTATTTTTACCGCTGGATACCAGGCTGGTGAGGACAATTAAACAACCGGTTATGACAAACAGCCAGCCGCCCAGACGGTGCGTCTTGTTCCAGGAGATTTCACTGGAAAGCGTCCAGGGCGTCTTGATACCCAGCATGTAATTGCTGCGTACTTTGCCCATGAAATTGCCGATGACGATGAAGAGAAAACCGATCAGCGCCGGTACGATTTTTTCAATACTGAATGGTTTCCCGAGAGCATTCATGATTATTACCACGTGGAGCGTTGCAAAGACCAGCACTAGCCCGATGATGATGATATTGTAGGCTTTCATGGACATTTTGATATGCTTCTGACGCGGCTCCATGCGCGGCACAAATGTCAGCAGTGCGGTGATACCCAATATGACGATAGGCATCATAAATAGTCCCAAAAATTTACCGGCATAGCGATCCGGCTCTCCGTTGACATTCCAGTGGACGGGCAATTTAATATCCGGCGGCAACTGCCGGGCAGCCCATAAAGCAACCAAGGTCACAATGATGAATACCACAATTGCCGTCAGTATTGCCGGTTTAAGATTTTTCAGCGGATTTTTGTCAGATTTCATCTAATGTCCCTCCTTCAGTTTGAATGTATCCATTAATGCCAGCAAAGCCTCTTCCAGGACCGAGACGTTTAGGTGATAATAGATGGTTGTTCCGTCCCTTTCAGCCTGAATCAAGTCCGCCTCCTTCAAGATATTGAAATGTTTAGAGAGTGAAGGTTTGGTGATATTAAAATGTCCGGCAATCTCACCGGCGCTCAGGTCCCTGTCCCGCAGCAGTTTGAGGATTTCGCGACGGGTTGGGTCAGAAAGGGCTTTGTAAATCTGGTTCATCTCAATGCTCACCTAAATATTTCACCATTTTTCTAATTAGTCAACCGGCTAAATATATAAACTATTTAGCTGTTTGGCAAATAAAAAGTGAAATTTTGTTGGAATTAATTGCTTTTTAAAAGCAGAAATTCTTTGAAATCCGGATACCGGTGGGACATTGAAATGGATTTTATCTCGCGGTCCAGAAATTTCTTTAATCGGAGAGGAATGTTAACAGGTTTACCGATGACCGGTTCGACGATATCCTTGAATTTAGCGGGATGAGCGGTTTCGAGGAAAATCCCGGTATCGAACCGGGGATTTTGGGCAAGATAATCGGTCAAGCCGAGGTAAGCGACGGCTCCGTGGGGATCAAGAACGTAGCCGGTTTTATGGGCGAGCCTGGCGATTGCCTGACGGGTTTCGTCGTCGGTATAGTAGGCACCGGCAAGGTCTTTTTGAATAGCTTTCCAGGAAGAGTTGTAGAGATCAAGAATGCGGGCGAAGTTGCTGGGATCGCCCACATCCATGGCGTTGGAAATCGTCTGAACCGATGGTCGCGGTGCGAAGGTGCCACTGGTCAGATAAACGGGTACGACGTGATTGATATTGGTGGCGGCGATGAAGCGTTGCACCGGCAGCCCCATCTTTTTCGCCATCAAGCCGGCGGTGAGGTTACCGAAGTTGCCGCTGGGCACACATATGACAATCTCTCTGGATAAATAATCGCCGATTTGACGCAGGGCATTAAAGTAGTAAAATATTTGCGGAATCAGGCGGCAGATATTGATAGAATTGGCGGATGTGAGCCGCAACGAACGGAGAAGGTCTGAATCAGCCAGAGCGGTTTTTACCAGACGCTGGCAATCGTCAAAATTGCCGTCAATTTTCAGGGCGGTGATATTTTTACCCAGCGTGGCGATCTGTTTTTCCTGGATCTGGCTGATTTTTGCTGCCGGATAGAGAACGATGACGTCAATTCCGGGAATATCGTAAAAACCGTTAGCGACGGCGCTGCCGGTATCACCGGAAGTGGCGACCAGGATGGTCAGTTTCTGACCGGAATCTTTGATCAGGAACGCCATCAGGCGGGACATGAAGCGGGCGCCGACGTCTTTAAACGCCAATGTCGGTCCGTGAAAGAGTTCCAGGGTATTGACCCGGTCCTCAATCCAGACCAGCGGTGTCCCGAAGTTGATTGCATCGTGAATAATATTTTGGAGCGCCGCCGACGGAATATCGTCGCCCAGTAGCGCCTGGGCAATTTCGAGGCAGATGGTTTGATAGTCGGATGAGTCGAGTGAATTGAGAAAAGACTGCGGCAACCGGGGAATGAATTCCGGCATGTAGAGCCCTTTGTCGGGAGGCATACCGCCCAGCACGGCTTCGCGCAGCGTGACCCGGACTGATCTGTCGGTGGTGCTGTAAAATTTCAATTTATTCCTCATGAATAATGCGGGCGCCGGTGCAGTTGATTTTCGATACATATACCTGGTTGGAAATAGAATGCCGGGTGTAAATTTTACCCATTTCAAGGGCGATTTTCCGGGCGGTTTTCAAAGAAGCCGAAAGTGCGAACAGCGCCGGACCCGAACCCGAAATACTGCAGGCGAGAGCACCGGAATCCAGCGCCGCCTGCTTGACTTCGTCAAAACCGGGAATCAGCGTTGCGCGCCGGGATTCGACGAGGTGATCGGTTGATGAACGCCCGATTAAGTCCAGATCTTTCCGATACAGTCCGGCGACCAGTGCCGCAGTATTAGCCCACTGTCTTACGGCGGTTTTCAGCGGAACAGTTGCAGGGAGAATATTCCGGGCGTCCTGCGTTTTTATTTCGATATCCGGATGAATGAGCGTGCAGTGCAGATTTTCCGGTACCGGCAGTCGGATAATTTCAGGCGGATTATTTTCGCGAATCAGAATAAAGCCGCCATAGAGCGCCGGCGCGACGTTATCGGCATGGGGTGAACCGCAGGCTAGCGCTTCAGCAGCCATACCGATTTCCAGCAATTTCCGTTTCGGTTGCGGATTTTCAAACAGATGGTTGATGGCTTTAAGGGCAGCCACAGAGCTGGCGGCGCTGGAGCCCATTCCGCTGCTCAGCGGCAATTGCTTGGTTAGATGGATCTCGATTCCCTGATCGGATTGAATTTCTTCGAGAAAACGGAGCACGGCAAATCCGGCGGTATTCTCGGCGGCGTTTTGGGACAGGCGTCCCTCGTCACCGCTGATAGCGGTTATCCGGACGCCGTGACCGTCATAGCGCGTAACCCGAACGATATCGCCGGGTTCTGCGACGGCAAAACCGAAGATATCAAAACCGCAGCCGACATTGGCAACAGTAGCCGGGGCAAAAGCCGTAACCGTCTTTTTCATGGTTCGATATAGCCCTTTTTGACCAGCAATTCGGCGTTCAGGATACCGCCGCCAGCGGCACCGCGGACGGTGTTGTGGCTCAATCCGACGAAGCGAATGTCAAAAACATTACAGGGACGCAGTCTCCCAACGGTTACCGCCATGGCTTTTTCATTATCCCGGTCTTTTCGCGGCTGCGGGCGGTCGTTTTCACTGAGATAAATAATCGGTTGTCGCGGTGCAAAAGGCAGTTTGAGTTCCTGGGGAAGTGATTTAAATTCGGACCAAAGCTGCAGAATTTTTTCTAGCGCCGGTTTCTTTTTGCCAAATTCCAGCGATACGCAAGCCGTATGACCATCCACAACTGGAACGCGGTTGCAATGGGCGGAGATTTTCATAGAGTTCATCGGTATAATCCGGTCGTTTTGGAGCGTGCCGAGAATTTTCAACGGCTCGATTTCCGATTTTTCCTCCTCGCCGGGAATAAAGGGGACAATATTGTCCACCATATCGAGCGATGCTACACCGGGGTAACCGCCACCGCTGACCGCCTGCAGCATCGTGACGATCAAGCGCCGGACCGAAAATCCGGCTTGCATTAGGGCATAAACGGGTGTCAGGTAACTCTGTACCGAGCAGTTGGGTTTCACGGCAACGAATCCCTTTTTCCAGCCGTGGTGTTTACGCTGGACAGCGATGAGCCGAATATGATCGGGATTGATTTCCGGGATCAGCATAGGAACGTCTTTCGTGTGGCGGTGAGCCGAGCAGTTACTCACCACGGCAATGTCGTTTGCGGCGTATTCGTTTTCCAGCTCCCGGATCGCCGCTTGGTTCATTTCCAGGGCTGAAAATACAAAGCGGCACTTTCCGATTGCGTCGGTAACATGGTTGGCGTCTTTCACGATCAGATTGCGAACGTTTTCCGGTACCGGACCCGGCATCTGCCAGCGACCTGCGACCGCTCCGGAGTAATTTTCCCCGGCGCTTCTTGGCGAAGCCGCCACATAAGAGACCTCAAACCAGGGGTGATTTTCCAGCAGGCGGATGTAATTTTGACCGACCATGCCGGTGGCACCCAGTATGCCGACAGGAATTTTCATTAAAAGCTCCGTTTTTTAATAACTGAATTTGCGATTTTAAATATATCGGCAAGTACACCGGCGGCGGTAACATCGGCACCGGCGCCGGCACCCTTGATAACCAGCGGATTTTCATTATAGCGACTGGTGGTGAAAGCAATAATATTGTCGCTGCCTTTCAGGGAATAGAAGGGGTGGGTAGCGTTGATTGTTTCCAGTGTAATTGTTGCTGTTTCGTTTTCCAGACGGGCGATATAGCGCAGCACCTGACCGGCAGCCGCAGCCTGTTTGATCATTTTTTCGAAATAGGCATCGGTTTTTTCCAATTCCTGAAAGAATTCTTCCACGGTGCTTGCTTTTTGACATTTTTCGGGAAGAATCGGATCAATTTTAATATCGGACAGTTCCATGGGAATGCCGATTTCCCGGGCGAGAATCAGCAGTTTGCGGGCGAAATCGAGACCGTTGAGATCGTCCCGCGGATCGGGTTCGGTAAAGCCTTTTAGGCGGGCTTCTTTGACGACAGAGCTGAATTTTTTACCAGGTTGGACATTATTGAAAATAAAGCTGATTGTTCCGGAAAGAATGGCTTCGATCCTGAGAATCCGGTCGCCGGAGTTAATCAGGTCGCGCAGGGTGCTGATAATCGGCAATGCCGCACCGGCGTTGGTTTCATAGAGATAGTGAACGTTTTTCTCTTTCGCCAGATTACGGAAATTCAGATACCGTGCATAGGAGCCGGTATTGGCTAATTTGTTGGCAGCGACAATTGAGATTCGGGCGGCAAAGAAGCGGTCGTAGAATTCAATCACCTCGGCGCTGGCGGTACAGTCCACTATGACATTATTGCTGAGATTCAGTTGCCGGATTTTTTCCAGCAGCAGGTTTAAATCGCGGGCGAGAGCCGAATTTTCCAGTGCATTTTTCCAGGAAGCTAAATCAATGCCGGATTCCTGAATCAGCATTTTACGGCTGTTGGCAAGACCGACCACTCTCAGATCGAGGGCTTGTTCAGCCAGGAGGGATTGATAATTGTCCCGTATCTGATTCAGCAGGGTTGAACCGATTAAGCCGACGCCCAGGATAGAGAGGTTGATTTGAGTCTGTTTGGCAAAGAATGCTTCGTGGATGGCATTAAGTGCCGTCAATTCGTCGCGTTTATCAATGACGATGGAGATGTTCAGCTCCGAGGAGCCCTGAGCGATGGCAATGACGTTAACGGCTTTTTCACCGAGCGCGTTGAACAGGCGCCCGGCGAGACCGGTGGTTTTGCGCATGCGTTCGCCGACAACCGCCAGGATCGTCAAATCTTTTTCGACAATTACGGGGTCCACCCTGTGGACGGCGATTTCAAGAGCAAATTCCTCTTCGATAGCGGCTTTTGCCTTGGAAATTGAATCGGGCGTGATAGCCACGCAGATGGAATGTTCTGAAGATGCCTGGGAGATCAGGATCACGTTGACATCGGCTTTTGCCAGCGAACCGAACAGGCGGGAGGAGATACCGGTGACGCCGACCATGCCGCTGCCCTGAACAGTTAGCAGGGCGATATCGCTGATGGAGGTGATGCCTTTGACCAGTCCACCGTTGCTGCCGGGACTGGATTTGATGACCGTCCCGGCGAAATCCGGGTTGAAGGTGTTCATAATCCGCACCGGAATATTTTTATCCATCGCCGGTTGAATTGTCGGCGGGTGAATTACTTTCGCCCCGAAATGACTCAGCTCCATAGCCTCCTCGTAGCTGAGCTCCCGCAGTGAAAAGGCGCCCTTGACTTTGTGTGGATTTGCAGACATGACGCCATTGACATCGGTCCAGATTTGCACCTCTTCGGCACCAAGAGCGGCGGCGATCAGTGACGCCGTCAGGTCGGAACCACCTCTTCCCAGAGTTGTGGTGACACCTTCAACCGTGGCGGCAATAAAACCGGTGACGATAAGGATGCCGGTTTCTGTCTGATAATAAGACCGGATTCTTGCCACCGTCTGGTCCATTTGAACCCGGGCAGCACCGAAATTGTTGTCTGTGACGATCAGCTGACGGGCATCGGAATATTTAACCGGTAACCCCAGATACCCACCGTAAGCGGCGATGATCGTATTGGAAAGGCGTTCGCCGAAACTCATCACCAGATCGAGAGAGCGATTGGACAGCTCCTTGAGCAGGAAAATGCCGTGAACGATTTCCTGCAGTTCGGTAATCAATGCGTCAATATTTTTCAGTAATGCGGGTCTCTGGTCAGCCGGAAAGAGCGAGTTAACATATTCTCGATGCTTTTTATCGAGCTGCTGGATACGGTGGCAGTATTCTTGATCTTTATCGGCGGCGAGCTGACTGATGGTGATTAACTCATCAGTTGTGCCGGACAACGCCGAGAAGACTGCCGTCACGGCTCGATCCTGTTCATATTCTTTACCGATAATCCGGAAAATGGTCCTGAGATTTCCCGGTCGGGTGACGGATGTACCGCCGAATTTTAAGACTTTCAAATACTAACTCTCGATCTGATGATTCGCTGCTTTGTCTATATAAAATTCCTGCTGCCTCACTGTTCATTTGAACATGGAGGAGCTGCAGAAAATCATCCGCTTTTTATAGGCGGATGCAAAATGAATCTAAAGGAAGCTGCGGATACGATTTAAAAAATCACCATTCCATTACAAACCCGTCGGAAAATTAATATAACTGAATGTTTTGAAAAAGAAAGAAAAAATTGCCTGATAAGATTCCGGCAGCCGGCATTCCGGGCATTGAATTGTATCTTGTATCTAATGCCTGTTCACTGTAAATTCTGCCGAAATGGCAGATTTTCGATTGCATACGACTCTTAAACCGACGGGTGACCAGCCACAGGCAATCAAGGAATTGACCGCAGGCGTCCGTCGGGGCGACCGGGCGCAGACGCTGCTTGGGATTACCGGCAGCGGGAAGACCTTTACTATGGCGCATGTCATTCAAAATGTCCAGAAACCGACCCTGGTGATTTCGCATAATAAGACTTTGGCGGCGCAGCTGTATGGTGAGTTCAAGGCATTTTTTCCCGAAAATGCCGTGGAGTATTTCATTAGTTTTTACGATTACTATCAGCCGGAAGCCTATTTGCCGGTGACCGATACATACATCGAAAAGGATTCTTCGATCAACGATGAAATTGACAAATTGCGGCTGAAAACCACCAGTTCGCTGATCAGTCGCCCGGATGTGATCGTAGTCGCCAGTGTTTCCTGTATTTACGGCATTGGTTCGCCGGAGGAGTACAGCAGGTACATTGTGCTGATCAAAAGGGGAGAGCAGATCGGAATCAGAAACCTGTTTTCCCGTTTGGTGGACATTTTTTATGCCCGCAATAATCTGAATCTGGAGCGGGGTACCTTTCGGGCGCGGGGCGATATTGTCGAAATTCAGCCGGCGTATGAGGATTTCGCCTACCGGTTTGAGTTTTTCGGAAACGAGGTGGAGCATATCTACTCTTTTCAACCGCTGACCGGTGAGATCATCGAGGAATTGCCGGCGGTGGTGATTTATCCGGCAAAACATTTTATCTCTTCGGAAGAGACGGTTAAACGGGCGTTAAAGACGATTGAACAGGAGCTGGAAGAGAGATTGACGGAACTCCGGCAAGCCGGAAAGCTGCTGGAAGCCCAGCGGCTGGAGCAGCGCACCCGGTTTGATCTGGAAATGATTGACGAAGTGGGCTACTGCTCCGGGATTGAGAATTACTCCCGGCATTTTTCCGGTCGTAAACCGGGCGAACAGCCCTACACATTGCTGGATTTTTTTAAGGATGGCTGGTTACTGTTTATTGATGAATCCCATGCAACGATACCACAGCTGCGGGCAATGTATAACGGTGATCGCTCCCGTAAAGAGACGCTGGTGGAGTACGGTTTTCGCCTGCCCTCGGCGCTGGATAACCGCCCGCTGAAGTTCTACGAGTTTGAGAAAATGGTCCGTCAGGTGATTTTTGTATCAGCGACTCCGGCGGATTATGAATTGGAGCAGAGTCACGGAGTTGTGGTGGAGCAGATCATTCGTCCCACCGGTCTGCTGGACCCGGAAATCCTTTTAAAGCCTACCAACCATCAAATTGATGACTTAATTGATGAGATCAGGGTAGTCACCGATCGTCAGGAGCGGGTTTTGGTGACGACATTGACCAAACGGATGGCGGAGGATTTGGCGGAGTACCTGCGGGGTATGGGGCTGCGGGTGCGCTACCTGCATTCGGAAATTAAGGCGCTGGACCGGGTCGAAATTTTGAGAGATTTGCGACTCGGTGAATTCGATGTACTGGTGGGGATAAATCTGTTAAGAGAGGGGCTAGACCTGCCGGAGGTTTCGCTGGTGGCGATCCTGGATGCCGATAAGGAGGGCTTTTTGCGCTCAGAACGATCACTGATGCAGGTTTCCGGGCGGGCGGCTCGGAATGTGAACGGAAAGGTGATTTTTTATGCCGATCAAGTGACCCAATCCATGCAGAAAGTAATTGACGAGGTGAACCGGCGCAGAAGTCTCCAGCAGGAGTATAACCGACAACATGGAATCGTTCCGAAGACGATTTACAAATCGGTGGCAGATGTGATGTCAGTTACGGCTGTGGCGGATGTGATTCAGCATAAATATCGCCCGGCAGAAGGGAAACAGACCGATCAGTGGCGGAACAAAATAGAGCAGGCGGAATTATTAGAACTATTGAATCGTGAGATGCTGAAAGCCGCCGAAATGCTGGAGTTTGAAAAGGCGGCGGAATTGCGGGATGAAATTGCAAAGTTAACGGGGAAGAGAATTTCCAGTATCATCAAGTAAACAATGGCAAGCAGCACAATATCCATAAAGCCCTATCGGCAATTGTGATTTGGGATTTTTTTGAATTTTAAACCTGAGGATTTATCATGAAAGTTTTGGTGATTGGAAGCGGCGGCAGGGAGAGCACCCTGGTCTGGAAGCTGGCGCAGGCGGAAGAAGTAACGGAGCTGTACTGTGCGCCCGGCAATGCTGGCACAGCCTGTTATGCCGAAAATGTGGAAATTCCGGAGAGTGAATTTGATCAATTGATCGAATTTGTCGGGGAAAAGGAGATTGATCTGACCGTTGTCGGACCGGAGCAACCGCTGGTGGACGGGATTGTGGACCGTTTTGTCAGTCACAATTTGAAAATCTTCGGACCGACCCAAAATGCCGCCCGGTTGGAAGGCAGTAAAGTATTTGCGAAACAGCTGATGTCCGAATATGATATTCGCACGGCGCCCTATGTGATTTGTGAAGACCGCACCGGTCTGGAAGAGGTCACAAATTCCAAACCTTTTCCCTATGTGATTAAAGTTGACGGTCTGGCTGCCGGTAAGGGGGCGCTGGTGATTCGCAATGAAGAGGATTTGGCGGGTGCCGTTTTCGCGATTTATGAGGAAAATAGGTTCGGCGACGCTGCCAAAGCGGTTCTGGTGGAAGAATTTCTGGAAGGCGAAGAGCTCTCGCTATTTGCATTGACCGATGGAAACGATTATATCCTGTTACCACCAGCTCAGGATCACAAGCGAATTTTTGATTACGATGAGGGACCGAATACCGGCGGCATGGGCGCCTATGCTCCGGCGCCACTGGGAACGCCCGAGATTATCAAGAAGGCGGAAGAACGGATTATTCGACCGGTGTTGAAAGGGATGCAGGAGCGGGGCATGCCCTATCGCGGTGTGTTATATTGCGGATTGATAATCCATGAGGGCGAACCATGGGTGGTGGAATTCAATGCCCGCTTTGGTGATCCCGAGACACAGGTCGTCGTACCACTGATTAAATCCGGATTTGCTGATGTATTGCTGAGTATCGCTGAAGGGCATCTGAAAAAAGAGCGGTTTGAACTATCAGACCGCTACGCCGCCTGTGTTATTCTTGCATCAAAAGGCTATCCCGGTGTCTATGAGAAGGGCAAGGTGATTACCGGAATCGAGGAGCTTTATAAAAGTTCCAAGGCAATCCCGTTCCTGGCGGGGGTAAAACATGATGGTACGCATTATCTCACCACTGGCGGTCGGGTACTGGGTGTCACCGTTATTTCCAATAGTCTGAATGACGCCGTCTACAGCGCCTATAATTATGTACAGATAATTAATTTTGACGGAAAACACTATCGGACCGACATCGGTATGCGCGCTCTGAAAAAAGGTCGGTTTTCGGAAAGTGAAAGCATGTCAGCGAGGTGAAAATGAGTGAAGCCCATTTGGATAAATTGCAGCAAAGCTTCGGTATTATCGGCGAATCCGAGAGGATCAAAGAGATTATCGAAACGATTGATCAGGTTGCCGGGACCGACATTACGATTCTCATTGCTGGTGAGAGCGGGACCGGTAAGGAGTTGATCGCCGATGCGTTGCATAAGATGAGTCGCCGGAAACATCAGCCCTTTGTCAAGGTCAATTGTGGTGCCATTCCCGCCGGAATTCTGGAAAGCGAGCTGTTCGGTCATGTCAAAGGTTCCTTTACGGGTGCAATTGAGGACCGCAAGGGCTATTTCGAAACCGCCAACAACGGCACGATCTTTCTCGATGAAATTGGCGAAATGCCGATGGAAACCCAGGTGAAGCTGCTGCGGGTTTTGGAGTTGGGTGAATTTATACCGGTGGGCGGTTCGCAGAGTAAGAGGGTGGATGTTCGGATTATCGCCGCCACCAATAAGGATTTGGCAGAAGAAATAGAGAAGGGGAATTTTCGCAAGGACCTCTACTATCGGTTAAAGACTATCACCATTGTCGCACCGCCGCTGCGGCATCACAGCGAAGATATTCCCCTGCTCATCGAGCGTTTTGCGCTGGATTTTGCCAATCGCAACAACATTCCTTTCAAGGGTTTTTCACCCAATGCGCTGCACATAATGGAGAACTATCGCTGGCCGGGCAATGTGCGGGAATTGAAAAATTTTGTTGAGAGTATGATCGTTCTTGAGAAGGGAGCGGTTATCAACAGCACGATGGTTGCCAGGCGTCTCGGTGTTGAGAAACGTTCGATCTCTACAAATCTGCCCGTACGAGTCCCGAAAAGTATAGACCAGGCGGAGCGCGAATTGATACTCCAGCAAATATTGCTGATGCGTCGGGATATTACGGACATCAAGAATGCCCTGACCGGAGATTATCAGCCGCTGGCGCTGGAATCGGCGCCCCGGACGACGGATATTCAACGCTATATTCCGCCGGTTCAGGAGGAGGAAGATTCAGTTGAGGATGAATCGGAATATGCAGAGGAGGATCAATCTTTCGTCAATCCCAACGTGCTGGGCAAGGTTTCACTGGAGGAGGTAGAGCGGGAGCTGATTGAAAAGACGCTGCAAAAATTCCACAACCGCAAGCGGCAAACGGCGAATGCTTTGAAAATCAGCGAGCGGACACTGTACCGTAAAATCAAAGAATACGGGCTGTAAGTGAGGAATTACATGCGGAGTAAAAAGGCGGGTTTATTATTTTTAATTATTCTAATAATTGCTGATAGCGGCTGCTGGTTTTACTCTTTTAAAGGGACTTTGCCGCCACATATTAAGAGCATTGCGATTCCCCTCTTCAGCGACCGGACGGCGGAGTTCAATATCCAGCAGGTTGTAACGGATCAGATCCGGGTGGGATTTATCCGGGAAAATATTTTGAAACTGGCAGATGAAGATAATGCCCATTCTATGCTGTACGGTGCAATTCAGAGTATTGATGACAAACCGTCGGTGTACCGGGGCGATGAAACCGGCGAAGCGGTCACTGAATACCGTTTGACGCTCAAGATTGAGGCGGAGTGGTATGATAAGGTTGAGGATAAAACTATTTTCAAGAAAACATTTACGGCATACAGTGAGTATGATCCCACAGGCGCCAGCGAGCAGACCCGGGATGTGGCACTGACCGAGGCGATTGACCGGATCACAGAGGATATTATCAATCAGATTCTCTCCGGTTGGTAAATTTCGGATAAAAGGAAACTCGTAACGCATAATATCAGGAAGAAAGTAAGTTCAATGGATTGGGTATTTATTAAGGATGTAAAAAATTACGACGGCAAAGAGGTGACGCTGAAAGGCTGGGTCTATAACAAACGTTCCAGCGGTAAAATCTGGTTTTTAATTATGCGGGATGGCACCGGCATTATTCAGGGCGTCGTTCTGAAGAATGAGGTCAGTGAGGAGGTTTTCCACCAAGAAGACAAACTGACCCAGGAATCGTCTATCATTGTGCGCGGTTTAATTCACGCTGATAAACGCTCGCCGGGCGGTTATGAAATTGTTGTTAGGGATATTGAAGTGGTTCAGATCGCCAAGGATTATCCGATTACCTTAAAAGAGCACGGCGTCGAATTTTTAATGGACAACCGGCATCTCTGGCTGCGTTCAAGTAAGCAGTGGGCTGTCCTGCGCATTCGACATACGGTGTATTATGCAATTACCGATTATCTGAATCAAAACGGCTTTTACCGGTTCGATTCGCCGCTGCTGACGCCCAACGCCTGTGAAGGCACGACGACCCTTTTCAGCGTGCCCTATTTTGAACTGGGGAATGCCTATCTGTCCCAAAGCGGACAGCTCTATCTGGAGGCGGGCATCATGAGTCTCGGGCGGGTTTACGATTTCGGACCGGTTTTTCGGGCGGAAAAATCCAAGACCCGGAAGCATCTGACAGAATTTTGGATGATGGACGCCGAAGCCGCTTTTGTGGAGCATGAGCAAAACCTGAAAATCCAGGAAGAGCTGATCCGTTTTGTGATCAATGCCGTGCTTGAGAAAAATCCAGATGATCTGGAAATCCTGGAGCGGGATATTGATCAGTTGAAAAAAGCCGATGCGCCGTTCAGGCGAATAACGCACGCGGAAGCAATTGCCTTTTTACGTTCCAAGGGCTCGGACATTGATGCGCAGAGCGATCTGGGCGCAAAAGATGAGGTGCTGCTGACGGAAAACTCGGCTGTGCCGGTTTTTGTGGAAAAGTGGCCCAAGGAGATCAAAGCCTTTTATATGAAGCGGGATCGAGAGAATCCGAACCTTGTGCTCGGTGCCGACCTGATTGCGCCGGAGGGATTTGGTGAGATTATCGGCGGTTCCCAGAGGGAAGACGATTACGATCTGCTCTATCAACGAATGGTGGCAGAAAACATGCCGCTGGATGATTATCGGTGGTATCTGGACCTGCGGAAGTACGGTTCGGTTCCTCACAGCGGTTTCGGGATTGGTCTGGAGCGCCTCGTCCAGTGGATGTCCGGGACGAAGCATATCCGCGAGGTGATCCCCTTCGCCCGCACTATTTACCGGTTGAAACCATGAGCGAAGCACTGAAAATAATCGCTGTTATCGGCGGTCGGGAATGTACTGATGAGCAATATCAAATTGCCCGGAACGTTGGACGTCTGATTGCAGAAAATAAGCGAATATTAGTCTGCGGCGGGCGCTCGGGGATTATGGAAGCCGCCTGCCGTGGCGCTGTGGAAGCCGGTGGGATCACGGTGGGTATTTTGCCTGGTGACGATATCCGGGATGCCAATCCATGGGTCACGATACCGATTGCCACGGGAATCGGTCTGGCGCGGAACGCTATCATTGCCCGGTCAGCCGCCGCTGCGATTGCCGTGGGGGGGAGCTATGGAACGCTTTCGGAGATTGCCTATTGTAAACAGTTCGGTGTGCCGGTGGTGGGTATCCAGAGCTGGGACATCACCGATGTACCGGCGGTGGAGACGGCGGAAGAAGCAATCCGATTTGTGCTACAGGTATGAGATGCAGGTTCACGCAGAAATATTAATTAAAGGAATGGTGCAGGGGGTCGGTTACCGCTATTTTACACAGCGCCTGGCTCGCCAGTACGGTCTGACGGGGTATGTCAAAAATCTACCAAACGGGAATGTTCTCTGTGAAGTGGAAGGCGAAGAGGGTTTAGTGCGGAATTTTATCAAAGAATTAAAAATCGGACCATCATTTTCCCGAGTGACCGGCGTGAATGTCAATACCTCAACCGAGCTCTACGGTTACAAATCCTTTGAGGTGCGCTTTTGAGCCGAATCCTGAAAATCGGAATGGCGCAGCTGAACCCTGTTATCGGTGACATTGAGGGAAACGTTGCGAAAATCGTTGAAAATATCCATGCGGCTTGCGCCCGGCAGATTGAATTGGTGATATTTCCCGAAATGACCATCACCGGCTATATTCCCCAGGACTTACTTTTCAACCGCCAATTTATCAGCGACAACCTCGCGGGATTGGATAGCGTAGCGCCGCATGTGCCGGCGGAAATGCTCGTAATCGTTGGTTTTGCCGATCGGAACGCCGGAAATATTTACAATGCCGCTGCGCTGATTCAGAATGGTTCCGTAATCGGCAAACGTTATAAAACGCTTCTGCCAAACTATGACGTTTTTGATGAAAAACGCTATTTTATATCCGCCGAATCCAACTCGCCCGTTCCGGTGAACCTTCACGGGAAATCCTTCGTGCTGGGTGTCGAAATCTGTGAGGACCTCTGGGACGCCGATTCGCGGATAAAAATTACGGAGCAACTGGCAGCCGACGGAGCGGAACTGATCGTGAATCTGTCGGCGTCTCCCTTCGAGTACAATAAGCGGGAGGTGCGCCGAAAATTAATTCACGACAAGGTGAAAAAGATCAAAACACCCTTTGTGCTGGTCAACCAGGTCGGTGGTCAGGATGAATTTGTCTTTGACGGTAATTCCATGATGCTGGATGCTGCCGGGCAAATTATCGGCTGGGGACAGGAATTTCAGGAAACATTAACGGTCGTGGACATTGATCTGGATACCGGGTTGGGAAAGCCGGTGAAGGTAACGGATATTTGCCGTGAGGAGAGTATTTTCAATGGTTTGGTAACCGGCGTTCGGGATTATTTCGGAAAAACCGGCTGTAGCGAGGCGGTTCTGGGGCTGAGCGGCGGGATTGATTCGGCGCTGGTGGCTTGTATCGCTGTCGCTGCGCTGGGCAATCACTATGTCACCGGTGTGGCGATGCCTGGCGCCTATACGGCAGAGGAGAGTAACGCCGATGCCAAACAGCTGGCGGAAAACCTGGAAATTAAATTTCTGACGCTTCCCATTGAAACCATTGCAGCGGCTTATGATCGGGAGCTGCAAGAGATTTTCCAGGGGCTCTCTACAGATATTACCGAGGAGAATATTCAGTCCCGGATTCGCGGCAACCTGCTGATGGCACTGGCTAATAAGTTCGGAGCCTATGTCCTGAGCACCGGTAATAAAACCGAACTGGCGCTCGGCTATTGCACGCTGTATGGCGACATGGCTGGTGCGCTGGCGGTGATCTCCGATTTGAGCAAACTGGATGTCTATGCCGTGGCGCGTTATGTTAATAATACAAACGACCGCGCAATTATTCCGGCGCGCATCTTCCGGCGCGCGCCCAGCGCCGAACTAAAAGCCAATCAGGTTGATCCTTTCGATTATAATATCGTCAGTCTGCTGGTGGATGAAATTATTGTTCATCAAAAATCCTTTGACGAGCTGCTGGCATCAGGGTATGATCAGCAGTTGGTGACTGACATAATGAACCGGATCCGGCTGGCGGAGTATAAGCGACGTCAGGCGGCACCTGGTCTGAAGGTGACCGGTAAAGCCTTTGGAGTGGGCAGGCGGTTTCCAATTATCAATCGGTATAAAAAATGAAACATCAAAAATTTTCGACATTATGTATTGTTATTGCCATCCTGGCAATTTCAAATCTTTCCGCACAGCGGGAGCGAATGCTGGACGGCACCATCTGGAATGTGATGAAAACGGAAAATAAGATGTATTATGTGACCGGATTTCTGAACGGACTTGAAAAAGCCGAAAATATTCTGGAAATTCATATTCGAAATCAGCAACAGAAGGAGTTTGCTTTTACAGAACCCTTTTACCTTAAACATTCGCGGGAAACCATTGGTGAATATATTCCCCGGCGGGAGAACCGGATAAACCTGATTGTCAGTTTGGTGGATGCTTTTTACAGTGATCCGAATAATCAGAAGATACCCTTTACCGCCGCAATACGAATTGTGTTGGCACGGAATGCCGGTGAGATTGAAAAAAGTGAATTGTGGCTCATGGAAGCCCGGCGGGAAATTACCCTGCAGGGCAGAAAATAAGTGGTTATTATGGAAGAACACTCAAGTACGGAAGAAATTCGCATTGGCAGTCATCTATACGGTTATCTCCTGACGATTGGGATCGCGGGCTTTGCACTGTTTATGGTGGTCATTGAGCCCAATATCCTGCGACAATTTCGTTTATGGGTTTCGGCGGAGACCCTGAACGACCTGCTGCTCAGTTGGTTTGCCGTATGCGTGATTACGGCACTTTATCTCTATTTTGCCGTGGTGCTGATTCAGCTGTTTCGGCGGGGAACCAATATCCGCTACTTTTTCTGGTATTACGCGATTTTGGCGGTGAGCCTGCTGTTTGCGACGATTTTCTATCAATTGGCGGTTGGTCCCCGTACGACGGTTCTGTTTGCCGGGCTCGTCATTTTGATTACCTCCAACGTTGCGACATTGTTCATGACAGCAGTCTTTTTCAGCCTGCATTTTGTCAATAAACACAATTTCTATCCCTTCGTCATCGGGATTATGTGCATTACCACTGCCTATACCTGGTTTTACCTGACCTTTATCAGCAAACTTGCGGTGATTTGACGATATATTACAGATAATGAAAATTATCTAGACCGGATGCTAAATCCTCTTCTAAAACGTGCGCCGTTGGCGTTTTTAATTATTTGGTACCTTGCCGGGATTTTATGCGACCGTTATATTGACCTGGCAGTCGAAATATGGTGGCTAGTTTGCGTCGTCATGCTGGTGGCAGGTTTGCTATGGCGTAATAGCAATCGTTCTATTATCATCACACTGCTCTTACTGGTCAGCCTGGGTGGATTGAATCACAGCTTCAGGGTGCGCCGGACAGACAATCACATTACCCATTACCTGACGGGGGAGGAACGTCGTTACAAAATTGTTGTCGAATCGGTGGAACGGGATGCCGATCACCGGCAGAAAATCATTTCAAAGAAAGTGGTATTTGATGAAACCCTTGGAATGTCCTGCTGCGGAAAAATTCTGATTCGTTTGAAAAACAGCAAAAGGCACTATTTTTACGGTGACAGCCTTGATTTTCAGGCAGTGCTGCGACGCCCAAGTTCCAGGCGTAATCCCGGTGAATTCGATTACCGCCGGTATCTGGAAAATCATCATATCTATGCGCTGGCTTATCTGGATGAGAAGGATGCTCAGGTCTCAGTGCCGCAGGATCGGTTTCTGCTGCGTCGCTGGGCGAATGTCATTAAATATCATATCAGGGAATTAATTCGCTCCGCCATGTTGGGCGAACCGGCAGCAATTCTGCAGGCGCTGCTGGTAGGGCTGCGGGGTGAAATCAGTGATGAAACCGAGCAGGCTTTTATTGATTCGGGGGCGATTCATGTGCTGGCTGTATCCGGATTACATGTGGGTTATATCAGCCTGGCGATCTGGGTGATTACCGGTTTTCTGCGTTTGCCGCTGAAGCCGAGAGTGATCGTGACCGTGACCATTTTGGCAATGTATGTTCTGATAGTGGATATCAAGCCTTCGGTATTCCGGGCGGTTATCATGGCGTCTCTGATCCTGATTTCCAAAGGCTGGGAGCGGCAGATCAATGTCTATAACTCCCTGGCAGCGGCGGCTATTATTCAGACGCTGATTGATCCGCTGCAGCTCTTCGATATGGGATTTCAGCTATCTTTCATGGCGGTTTTTTCCATTGTATACATCTATCGCCGTTTTGATCAATTGCTGCCTGAGATATTTAAAAAGCGCGTTTATGCTTACTCCTGGTTGCGATATATTTTTCAGATGTTTCTGGTCTCGCTGGCGGCGCTGCTTGGTACGGTTCCGATTACGGTTTTTTATTTTCAGCGGATTCCGATTATTTCGATGATTTCGAATCTGGTGGTCATCCCACTGGTCGGGGTCATCGGTGCGTTGGGATTTGCGCAGGTGATCCTGGGAACAATCTGGAGCTGGTTTAATATTGCTTACGGCGAAGTTGAGATGGTTCTGATTGCTGCGCTCCAGAAAATTGTCGCGTTTTTCTCGAATATCCCGGGTGCCTATTTTTCAGTGGCGCAGATTTCACTGGGAATGCTCCTGTTACTCTATGGTTTCATCTTTGTGGTGCTGAATGCCGATAATGTAAGAGTCCGCAAAGTGCTGGTTTTTGGTCTTCTGATTTTTGGCAATGTCCTGGTCTGGAAAGCCGTTCTGATCAAACCGCCGCTGACCGTTACTTTTCTGGATGTCGGACAGGGGGATGCGGCGCTGATTCAATTTCCCGATAAGCGTACGATTCTGGTAGATGCGGGCGACCGGACTTTTTACCGGGATTATGGCGAGCTGGTGGTGGTGCCTTTCTTGAAGCGGGCGGGCATTCGGAAATTGGATGTTTTGATGCTGACTCATCCCCACAGCGATCACATCGGTGGCGCTCCGACGGTTCTAAAGAATATCAAGGTAGAGCGAATCTGGCAAAGCGGAATAGAAGCCGGTTCGCGGATCTATCGGGAGATTCA
This sequence comes from Fidelibacterota bacterium, assembly GCA_011046365.1. Taxonomy (GTDB): domain Bacteria; phylum Fidelibacterota; class UBA2242; order UBA2242; family UBA2242; genus B118-G9. The sequence continues at coordinate 5,984 of DSAS01000023.1, read as the reverse complement.
CTATTTAGCCGATTCACTCGAGATTCCTGTCAGAGCGATTTATTCCGGTGATATGGTCGTCGTTGCAGAAAATCAGAAGCTCTACTTTCTGCACCCTTCAGAGCGTTTTTTACAACTCCAGCAACGCAACTTCAACGATGCATCGCTAGTCTGTAAACTGGTTCACGGGGATGTCAGTATATTATTCACCGGTGATGCCGAAAGGGAATCGGAGGAGTATCTGAGTTATTGGGAAGATTTTTTATCTTCCACGGTGATTAAGGTGCCGCATCATGGCAGCAACACTTCATCTACGTTGCCATATCTGGAGCGGATCAAGCCCGAATTCGCCGTAATATCAGTAGGGGAAAACAACAAATTCCGGCATCCGGCTCCGATAACGTTGGAAAATTATCGGCAGATAGGTGCTACGGTATTCCGCACGGACCTTGATCACGCGGTTCAGATGTGCTCCAACGGAAAAATTGTAAAAGTCAACGATTGGAAATAAGTTATAGACCGGTTTGATGTAATTCGCGGACAAAATCCTGAAATATTGAATGGCTGATCGAATCCTGAAAATCCTGTTCATCTCCACCTTTGCGGTAATGCTGGGACCTGGGATTAGCTCACCGTTGATGCCGGTCTACGCCCAGAGTAGCGGTACCATTAATATCGGGACTAGTGATGGACCTGTTTGGGATTCGGTATATCTTTTAAATTCAGCGGGAATCAGCCGTGCCGGGACAATGCTGTTTTATTTATTAATCAGAACTATTAAAACTGGGAGGAAATAACTCGTGCAGCGCAGAAAAATAGCGGCTAAATATTTACAGACTAGAAATCACTATCTCTGGCATCACCAATGGCTCTTATTAAGCTGCGGTGATTTTAAAAAGAATGATTTCAACTGCATGACGGTCGGCTGGGGCGGAATCGGCACCATGTGGTCGCGACCCTTCGTTCAGGTGGTGGTGCGACCGACGCGTTATACCCATCAGTTTATGGAACGTTATCCTGATTTTACGCTGTGTGCCTTTGGACCGGAATATCAGAAGGATCTGAATCTGCTGGGCTCGAAATCCGGTCGTGACGGCGATAAACTCCCGGAGACCGCCCTGACACCAGTCCGCTCAACAATAGTGCAAGCACCCGGTTATGAGGAGGCAGAACTCATTCTGGAATGCCGGAAAATCTACCGGAGTCACTTTCGTCCCGCAGATTTTCTGGACCCTGCCATTGAGGAAAAATATCCCGAAAAAGATTATCACACGGTTTATTATGGGGAAATTGTCGTCATTTTCGGGACGGAGGAATATTGCTCCGGTTACGGGAAGGATCATGGTATCCAGTAAAATGATTCAATGCGTGGAAATTTTTGATGTAAACCGGATTAATTTAGCAGGAGTGGTTGGATGAAAATTCATGAGTATCAGGCGAAGGATATCCTGAACAGATTTCATGTTCCGGTACCGCGGGGAATACCGGCATTTTCCAGCGAAGAGGCGCTGAATGCCGCCGGTCTGTTGGGCTATCCCTGTGCGATCAAAGCCCAGATTCATGCCGGTGGGCGCGGTAAGGGTGGTGGTGTAAAAATTGTCCGTTCAGAGAGCGAAGCCCGGCAAATTATTGAAAATATGCTGGGCAAACCGCTGATCACCAAACAGACCGGTCCTGAAGGTAAAATCGTCAACCGCTTACTGATTGAAGAGGCGATTGAAATTGAGCGGGAGCTGTATGTGGGGGTGGTGATTGACAGAAATAGAGCCCGCCCGGTGATGATGGTTTCCACGGAGGGTGGTATGGAGATCGAAGCGGTGGCGGCGGAGACACCGGAAAAGATCGCCAGAGAATACGCGTTGCCCGGTTTTGGATTGCAGGCATATCAATATCACCACCTGGTGTCGGCATTGGGACTGGAGGACGAGCAGGCAAAAAAAGGTATGGCGTTTTTACAATCGCTTTATAATGTATTTCGGCGCAGTGATGCTTCGCTGGTCGAAGTCAATCCCCTGATTGTGACCCGGTCGGGTAAGCTGGTAGCGCTGGATGCCAAGCTCAATTTCGATGACAATGCTCTGTTCCGGCATCCGGATTTTCTGGAATTGCGGGATACCGGTGAGGAGGATCCGGCGGAGCTGGAAGCATCAGAATACCATCTGAATTACATTCGTCTGAATGGAAATGTGGGCTGTATGGTCAATGGCGCCGGTCTGGCGATGGCAACGATGGATATCATCAAGTTGCATGGCGGCGAACCGGCTAATTTTCTGGATGTCGGTGGGATAGCCTCCCCGGAGACAGTCGCCAACGGTTTCAAAATATTATTGAGTGATCAAAATGTGAAAGCTGTGCTGATCAATATTTTCGGCGGGATTGTCCGCTGTGATCGGGTTGCCCGGGGGATCGTTGAGGCTTTGAAGAGCCTGCCGGTATCAATTCCCGTTGTCGTCCGGCTCGAGGGTACTAACGCCGAAAAGGCGCGCAGACTTTTAATGGAATCCGCTTTGAATTTTATCGTTGCCGATTCCTTTGACCGGGCGGCAAAATTGGTTGTCGGGGCAGCAAACAGTGGGGTGCAATGATGAGTATTTTGGTTGATGAAAATACCCGGGTGATCGTACAGGGAATTACCGGTCAAGAGGGGGCGTTTCACACAGCTCGGATGCTGGAATACGGGACACAGGTTGTGGGCGGTGTGACGCCCGGAAAAGGGGGACGGCAAACAGAACACGGTCTGCCGATTTTTAATTTTGTTCGCGAGGCGGTGGAAGAGACCGGCGCCAGCACCAGCGTAATTTTTGTTCCGCCCCGGTTTGCAGCCGATGCGATTCTCGAGTCCATTGAAGCGGAACTTCAATTGATCGTCTGTATTTCCGAGGGAATTCCGACTCAGGATATGATAAAAGTCAAATATGTACTGGAAAAATCGCATTCCCAACTGATCGGACCCAACTGCCCGGGCATCATCGCACCGGGCAAATCGAAAATCGGAATTATGCCCGGCTTTATTCATGAGATGGGTTCGGTGGGAATCATTTCGCGCAGCGGGACTCTCACTTATGAGGCGGTTCATCAGGTGACTCAAACCGGGCTCGGGCAGTCCACCTGTATCGGGATTGGCGGGGATCCGATTGTGGGGAGTACCTTTACCGATCTGCTACCGCTGTTTCAGGAAGATGACCAGACGGAAGCTGTGGTTTTAATCGGTGAGATCGGCGGAACTGCCGAAGAGGAGGCTGCCGATTACATCCGCAAGCACTTTACCAAACCGGTGGTGGCGTTTATTGCGGGCATAACGGCGCCACCGGGGCGTCGGATGGGACATGCCGGCGCCATTATTGCGGGCGGTCAGGGTACTGCCAGGGGAAAAATGGAGACTTTGGAAAAAGCCGGTATCAGGGTGACTTCGAATCCGGCGGAAATCGGGCAGACGCTGGCGGCGGTTATTGGATAAATGAGTGGGATTCAGGTTCTAGGCGCTTAAGCGGCATATTTTTAACAATTTATTTTCTGAATTGGCTTGCCGAATTGACGCTAACATTAAATAAATAATTTTTTTCAGCGGTAAAAATTAAAAATATCAAAATTTCCTTTTGCATTTTTTATTAAAGATTCTATTTTATAAGCAAGGGAATTAATTGGATAAAGGAAATTTTCACGGTTACATGAACTAACGCAATGCGTTACGATTTTCGGAAATATCGCGGGCAGACAGTCGGTTGACTCGTTATTAAGGTTGAAACGACGAATTTGTTTAATCGTTAATTTTGAATAGCGTTTTCCATTTAAATTGAGAAAGATTTACTTGGATTATTCATTGAACAGTTTGTGTTTTCAACGACATTTTTGTGGAGGAGGGATCATTGAAAGAAATTAATGTTGCCAGGATTATCCCGATCGTAAAAAAGCTGTGTGTTGATGCCAATTATTACGCCAGTCCTGATGTTGTCGAACGGATTCGATATTTTATGGAAAAAGAAGAGTCACCGACGGCGAAGGAAATTCTGGCGCTGATGCTGGAGAATCACAAAATGGCGGCGGAAGAGCAGATGCCTCTCTGTCAGGATACCGGGGTAGCCCTGGTGTTTGTCGAATTGGGGCAGGATGTTCATCTGGTGGGCGGCGATTTCTATGAGGCTGTCAACGAAGGCGTGCGGCAGGGGTATCAAGACGGTTATTTGCGTAAATCAATGGTGGACGATCCGGTTATTGAGCGAAAAAATACCAGAGACAACACGCCGGCGCTGATCTACACCGACATAGTGCCGGGTGAAACATTGAAAATCACCGTGGCACCGAAAGGTGGCGGTGCGGAGAATATGAGTGAAGTGAAGATGATGAAGGCGGCGGATGGAATTGAGGGTGTGAAGGATTTTGTCGTGGACCGAATTAAACGATCCGGCGGCAATCCCTGTCCGCCGGTGGTGGTAGGGGTCGGCATCGGCGGCAGTTTTGAACGATGTGCACTGCTGGCGAAGAAGGCGCTGCTACGTCCGCTGACTGAGCAACATCCCGATCCGAAATGGGCGCAGGTGGAAGAGGAAATTTTAGAGCGCATCAACCGGCTGGGGATTGGTCCGCAGGGACTCGGTGGCAGGACTACTGCGCTGGCGGTTCAGATTCTTGCCATGCCCTGTCACATTGCCTCTATGCCGGTAGCGGTCAATGTCAATTGTCATGTGCATCGTCACGAAAGCGCATTTGTAGAATAGAGAGGTTGGTTATGGCAAAGGAGCTAAAATTACAGACTCCGCTGACAACGGAGATGCTGGAAAAACTGAATGTCGGTGATAAAGTGTTACTGAGTGGGATTGTCTACACCGCCCGGGATGCGGCGCATAAACGGCTAGTGGATCTGTTACAAGCGGGGAAGGAGCTGCCCTTCGATCCGGTGGGCGCCGTGATTTACTATGTGGGTCCTGCGCCGGCGCGACCGGGGAAACCGATCGGCTCGGCGGGTCCCACCACCAGTTACCGCATGGACCCCTATGCTCCGGCGCTAATGGATGCCGGTTTAAAAGCGATGATCGGCAAAGGACCACGCGGGCAGGCTGTCATTGACGCGATGATCAAGAACAAAGCCGTCTATTTTGCCGCAGTGGGCGGTGCGGCGGTGGTTACCGCTCAGGCGGTTCAATCAGCCCGGATTATTGCCTATGAGGACCTGGGTGCAGAAGCGATTCGCGAACTGCAAGTAGCGGATTTTCCTGTATTTGTTGCCAATGATGTGAGGGGTAATGACATCTACAAATTGGGTGTCGAAAAATTTTCAATTGATGATTAAAATCAAAAGGATAAAAAATACCATTTCCCACCTTAGAAAGGGAGCGTTCTATGAATGAGCTCGAGCAGCTACGGCAAGAGGCATTGGAATTGGAAATGCAGGGGAAAATCGGCAAAGCGATTGCAAAACTGCAGGATATTCTCAAAGAAAATCCCGAGCAATACGACCTGCGGGTCAAGTTGGGTGAACTTTATTATGTTTTGGGCGATATTAAAAATTCCATTACTGAATTTGAGAAAGTAATCAAAGCCAAGCCCGATTATACCTTTGCGCTTTATCGTTTGGGGATTTCCTACTTCCGCGCAACCCGGTTTACCGATGCCATTAATGTTTTTCATCATATTAACGAAATCGAGCCGGAGCTCTATATGTCATCCTACTGGGAGGGACTGGCTCATTATCACAAAGGTCAGTTCAGGCGCAGTATCGAAGCCTATAAACGTTTGACCGAAAATAGTTCTGCCGGTACACTGGGGTATTATCAATTGGCGATTGTTTATAAGGCATCAGGCAAGTATGAAGAGGCGATCCAGTGCTTAAAGGCGATCCTGAAAGAGGACCCGAATGTCACGTCGGTGCATTATCATCTGGGGATGGCTTATCTGGGCATTGACAATCAGGATTATGCCATTAAACATTTGAAAAAAGTGGTGGAGCTGGACCCGGAGCATGTTGATGCCAAACGTCGGTTGAAAATGCTGACTGATCCCGACGATCT
>DSAS01000142.1 GCA_011046365.1 Fidelibacterota bacterium | reverse complement strand
GGTGGATGTATCAGAGGGATTCATTTTGGAGTTCGCCCATCTGTTCCGGGCTATCGAAGGGCGGTCGAATGTGTACAGTCATTCGGAGGAGCTGGACGAAGGGCTGAATTTTCAGCAGAAAAGAGGGCGCGAGGCGGCAGTTCAACGTTCCCGCACCCTGGACCGGGAGGTTCGTCAGATAGATGACTTTCTAAGCAGATATCCCAGTGGTATGGAGCCGGAAGTGATTCAGGACCGCCAGCGGCACAAGCGGAGAGTTCTGAGGTTTTTTAATGCCAGTGAGGCTGACTGGCAAAATTATCAATGGCAGCTGAAACATGTCATCCGTAAAGCCGATGTATTGAAAGAGATCATCAATCTGACTGAGGAGGAGGAGCGTTCGATCCGGCTGGCTAATCAAAACCGGATTCCTTTTGGAATTACTCCGTATTATGTCTCCTTAATGGATAAAAACCCGTCGCGGAAACGGGACCATGCGGTGCGCGCACAGGTAATTCCGCCGCTCCACTATACCCAGACAGTCGCGGAAAACCGTGCCGCCCGGTCGGAAAAATTTGATTTTATGGGTGAACATGACACCTCGCCGATTCAGCTGGTCACGCGGCGCTATCCGCAGATCGCCATTCTGAAGCCTTATAATACCTGCGCCCAGATCTGTGTTTACTGTCAGCGTAACTGGGAAATTAACCAGGTGCTGGACCCGCACGCTTTTGCCCGGTCTGAGACGGTAGAAGCGGCGCTGCAATGGTTTGAGTCACACCCGACTATCCAGGAGGTCCTGATTACCGGTGGTGACCCGCTGGTTATGAGCGACGCCAAGATTCATGCTCTTTTAGAGCGCTTTGCCGCCATTGATCACATTCAACGGATCCGGATCGGCACGCGCATGCCGGTAGTGCTGCCCCAGCGCTTTACTGACAGGCTGGTGGATATTTTGGGTGAGTATCACGAATTCGGAAAACGGGAAGTCGCTGTTGTAAGCCATTTTGAACATGTCTGGGAAATTACTCCCGAGGCTGTCGCCGCAATCGAAAAGATTCGCAAAAAAGGCATCGGGGTTTATAACCAGGCGGTGTTTACTTTTGAGAACAGCCGCCGGTTTGAACTGGTTGCCCTGCGCCGGCAGCTGCGGCTGGCGGGTGTAGACCCCTATTATACCTTCAACGCCAAAGGTAAAGAGGAAACCCGCGCTTACCGGGTGCCGATCGCCCGCCTGTTGCAGGAGCGTAAAGAGGAAGCCCGCCTGATGCCCGGTCTGGACCGGACTGATGAACCGGTCTTTAATGTGCCCCGGCTGGGGAAAAATCACCTCCGCGCCGGGCAGGATCACCAGCTGCTGGCGATTCTACCCGACGGTCGCCGGCTTTATCGCTTTTTACCCTGGGAGAAGAATATTAAGCTTGCTCCCACCTACGTACACCGCGATGTTCCCATCTACGATTATCTGAAAATGCTGCGTAAACGGGGTGAAAATATTGACGAGTACCGGACAATCTGGTACTATTACTAGGGGGCACCGCAGGGCGAGCAATTACTTGAATGTTGCCAATAAATATGATAACTTTTATGCTGATGTAACTAGGGATTAACCATTAATTAAAGAGGTATTTTATGTCTAAATATGTGTACATGTTCGGTGCCGGCAAAGCCGAAGGAAAAGCCACCGATAAAAATCTGTTGGGCGGCAAAGGTGCCAACCTGGCTGAAATGAACCGCATCGGAATTCCGGTTCCCGCTGGATTTACAATTACGACGGAAGCCTGTACCATCTGGACAAAAGAGGGCGCGGAAAAAGCCGCTGCCCTGATAGAGGCAGAGGTGGAAGCCGGTGTCAGGCATATTGAAAAAATTATGGATGCCAAATTTGGCGACAAGGAAAATCCTCTGCTGGTGTCGGTCCGCTCCGGTGCGCGTGCTTCGATGCCCGGTATGATGGATACCGTTTTGAATCTGGGATTAAATGATGAAACCGTTGTCGGTCTGGCAAAGAAATCCAACAACGAACGTTTTGCCTGGGATTCTTACCGGCGTTTCGTCCAGATGTACGGCGATGTGGTACTGGGGCTAAAGCCGGAGAGCAAAGAGGACGTGGACCCCTTTGAGGAAATTATTGAATCCTTGAAAGAGGTAAAAGGCGTCGAGCTGGATACCGAATTGACCACGGCAGACCTGAAGGAATTGGTGGAAAAATTTAAAGCCGCGGTTAAAAATTTCACCGGTCACGATTTTCCCACCGACCCCTGGGATCAGCTCTGGGGTGCGATCGGCGCCGTTTTCGGTTCCTGGAATAATGAGCGGGCGATTGTCTATCGTCGCATGGAAGGCATTCCGGATGATTGGGGTACCGCCGTGAATGTACAGGCGATGGTCTACGGGAATATGGGTAAAAACTCCGCCACTGGTGTGGCGTTTACCCGGGATGCCGGAACCGGTGAAAACATTTTTAATGGTGAATATCTGATTGACGCTCAGGGTGAGGATGTCGTCGCCGGGATTCGGACGCCGCAGCAGATTACCCTGGAAGGTTCCAGGCGCTGGGCGCAGTTAGCCAATGTATCCGAGGAAGAGCGCAAGTCCAAATATCCGTCTCTGGAAGAGACAATGCCGAAGGTGTATAAACAGCTTTGTGAAATCGAAACCAAACTGGAAAATCATTATAAAGATATGCAGGACCTGGAGTTTACCATTCAGGATGGCAGACTCTGGCTACTCCAGACCCGCAACGGCAAACGTACCGGCGCGGCAATGGTAAAGATTGCCATTGACATGCTGGAAGACGGCATGATTGATGAAAAAACCGCCGTCATGCGGGTTGCACCGAATCGGCTCGACGAGCTGCTGCACCCGGTTTTTGCTACCGAGGCGCTGACCAAAGCGAAGGTGATCGCCAAGGGTTTACCGGCATCTCCCGGTGCAGCCACCGGCAAAATCGTCTTCTTTGCCGATGAAGCCCAGGAATGGGCATCCCGGGGTGAGAAGGTCATTCTGGTGCGGATTGAAACCTCACCTGAAGACCTGGCTGGTATGCATGCCGCCAAAGGTATTTTGACAGCCCGGGGCGGAATGACATCCCACGCCGCGGTCGTTGCGCGGGGCATGGGCAAATGCTGTGTGTCGGGTGCCGGCAGTATTAATATCAATTATAAAACCCGTACCATGATAGTAGATGGTCACACCTATAAAGAGGGCGACTGGATTTCGCTGAGCGGCTCAACCGGCGAAGTCATGGAAGGGAAAGTCGAAACGAAGGACCCCGAACTCAGCGGCAACTTTGGCAAACTGATGGATCTCTGCGACAAGTACACCCGGATGTATGTCCGCACCAATGCCGATACACCCCAGGATTCGCAGGTAGCCCGGAATTTCGGTGCCCGGGGCATCGGTCTGACCCGCACCGAACATATGTTTTTCGAAGGTGACCGCATCAAGGTGATGCGGGAGATGATTCTGGCGGATGACGAAAAGGGTCGGCGGAAAGCATTGGAGAAACTTCTACCGATGCAGCGCAGTGACTTTGAGGGTATTTTTGAAGCCATGGACGGTTTGCCGGTGACCATTCGTCTGTTGGACCCGCCGCTGCATGAGTTTGTGCCCCATGAAGAGGCTAATCAGAAAGAGATGGCGGAAGAATTAGGCGTTTCGGTGGAAGAGGTCAAGCAGAAGGTCGAATCGTTGGCGGAATTTAATCCCATGCTGGGACACCGCGGCTGCCGGCTGGGAATTACCTATCCGGAGATTACGGAAATGCAAGCCCGGGCGATCATTGAGGCGGCGCTGAACTGCAAAGCCCGCGGCATTAATGCCATTCCGGAGATTATGGTTCCCCTCATCGGTACCAAGGCGGAATTTGTGAAACAGGAGGAAATCATCCGCGCCACGGCTGAAAAGGTCTTTGCGGAAAAGGGTGCTAAAATTGACTACCTGGTGGGGACGATGATCGAGATTCCCCGGGCGGCGCTGACCGCCGATGAGGTGGCGGAAGCCGCCGAGTTTTTCTCCTTTGGTACCAACGATCTGACCCAAATGACCTACGGCTATTCCCGCGATGACGCCGGTAAATTCCTGTCTATCTACCTTGATAATGGTATCCTGGAAGTTGATCCCTTTCAGGTGCTGGATCAGGTCGGTGTCGGACAGCTGGTGGAGATGGGCACCAAGAAGGGACGCAGCACCAGACCGGATTTGAAAGTCGGTATCTGTGGCGAACACGGGGGCGAACCGAGCTCCGTAAAGTTCTGTCACAGAGTCGGGATGAACTATGTCTCCTGTTCGCCCTATCGGGTACCGATTGCCCGTCTGGCGGCTGCTCAGGCGGTGATTGAAGAAGATAAATAGTATTTGGTAAAGGTATCGAACAGAAGGGCTTATCCGCTGGGTAAGCCCCTCTTGGATTCACGGTTTTTTGCGTTCTTTCGGATTAAGTAAATAATCGGGATACAGTTTTTTCATACAGTCGGGACAGATGCCGTGGGAAAAGACGGCGTCTGTATGTTCGCTGATGTATTGTTCCACCTGGTTCCAGAAACCGTTATCATCGCGGATTTTTTTACAGTGCGAACAGATCGGGATCAGACCACTGAGTTTCTTTAATTTATTATAGGCTTCCTGCAGCTCCCGCAGCAGGGATTCTTTTTCCAGAACCGCTTTATGATATAAAATAGCCTCGGTAACCTGTAAAGTAATATTATGGATACGTTCGATTTCCTGATTCGTAAAGGCGGATTTTCTGGAGATATCCAGAATCCCCAGCGCGGTGTCGCTGGAAATCAAGGGGAAAATAACGACATGTTTGATTTCCAGTACCTTCTGGATAGCCGGAATGAATTTTTTATATCGTTTGTTGGTGATGAATTCGCCGATCAGGCGGCTAATGTTATCGGATTCATTTAAAATTGCCGGCTTGCCGGAGCGGAGAGTTGCGAAATAGAGGCTTTCAGGAGTTTCGGGTATGACGACCTCCGGTATCTTGAGACCGAGGATGTTTTTTACCGACTGAATGGTTTTTGCCGGAATTGTGCTTGCCTGCATGACGAGATGCGTCCCGTCGTTTGCCAGAAGATAGACGCCGATGCCGTGGGTATTAAAAATTTTTGTAAATTGCCTGGAAAGAGTCATAAATATATCGGCAATCGGTTCTTTCTGGATAACTGCTCCACCGATTTTGTTGATGAGGGTAAGATCGGCGGTGTCAGCGATTTTTGCGGAAAGCGCCTGCCGCAGTTTCTGAATTTCAGTGATCAATTCCGCCTTGGTAAGGGTATCGTAGTCGTTCATAACATCCGGCAAATGAGTTGATTGAGAACACACCAAAACCAATAGGTTACCGAAAGATATTTCTTTGACATAAAAATCCCGCCAATTTTGTTGGTGAAATTGTTAATTAATTTCTGTAATGTCAATTAAATTTTTATGAACGGACCGCAGAAAGGTGATATTTTCCCAAGGACTAACCATATTTTTTTGTACATTTAATAACGTTTTTCAGAGAATCGGATATGCATATTTATCATTGCACCAGAGTAACTGTTGTTATCGCTAAAAAAATAGGTTTGTGAGTGATGGAATGGCACTGTAAAGTAAATCTGCTGCTTGGGGTGTTGGTTTTGGGCTTGAATCCGGCGCTTGCCGATGACTATTCGGAGGAGCTGATCACGCTGGATTCGTTGCTGAATATCAGGATCAGTTCGGCGATGAAGTATGCGCAGCGGGCGAAAGATTCGCCGGCGTCAATCAGCATCATTACGGCTGACGATATCAGTCGCTTCGGCTATACGACCCTGAGCGAAGCGCTGCAGAGTATGCGGGGGGGTCTATCTGCGGAGCGACCGGAATTACGAATATCTGGGAATTCGGGGCTTCAGCCGTCCCGGCGATAACGATAACCGCACCCTGCTTTTACTTAACGGGCAGCGTCTGAATGAGAATTTTTATGGTTCGGCGTTTATCGGGAATGATCTGGGTATCGGCTTGGAAAGTGTGGAGCGGATCGAGTTTGTGCGCGGACCGTCGTCAGCACTCTACGGCAGCAATGCCATGTTCGGTGTGATCAATATCGTTACCAAAAAAGGGCGCGGTGTTGATGGTTTCGATCTGAATTGTGAAGCCGGATCGTGGAACACCAAACGGGCAGCCGCCACGCTGGGTACAACCACCCGTCGGGAGCTGGATTTGTTGCTGTCCGTACAAGCTGGCTGCAGCGACGGCGAGGACCTATATTTTGCTGAATATGACCGCGCCGGCTCGGAGGGGATCGCCCGGGGTCTGGATTGGGAACAGTTTGTTAATTTTCACACGGTGCTGACCCTCTGGGAATGGACACTGGAAGCCCTTTACAATGATCGTTGGAAGGGTATCCCGACGGCAGCCTGGGGCATGGAGTTCAACGATGACGCCGCTCAATCCCGGGACCGCCTGGGGATGCTCTGCCTTATTTTTGATCAGGAGATTGACCACGCCAGCCGGATGTCACTGCGGATGTTTTATAATCACTACGCCTATACCGGCATCTATCTCTATGAAGAGAGTGACTGGCGGGATGTCAACAATTGTCACTGGGTCGGCGCTGAAGGACAGCTCCGCCGGGATATCAATGCCCAAAATCGGCTGTTTTGCGGAATCGAATATCAGCAGCATCTGGCGGCAACCTACAAATCCTGGGATGCGGATACGGTCTATTTCGACAATAATTTTCCCTATTCAATCGGAGCAGTCTTTCTTCAGGATGAACTCCAGGTATCTTCCAAATTCGCAATGATTACCGGGATGCGCTACGATCAGCACTCCCGTTCAAAAGGCGGCTTGTCACCCCGCCTGGGACTGTTCATGAATCCCTTTCCAACAAGTACCCTGAAGCTACTCCACGGCAGCGCTTTTCGCGCTCCCAACGTTTATGAAACTTACTACGAAGACCCCTATCTGGCAAAAGGCAACAGCGCCCTGAAACCGGAAAAGATCACCACCAGCGAACTGATCTGGGAGCAGGCCATCTCGGCGGGGCTGCTGTCTGAAATGGCGCTTTACTACTATTCTATGGAAAATCTGATTGATCAGATGCTGGACCCCGCTGATTCACTGCTGCAATTCCGCAATCTGGCTGAAGTCCGGGCTTATGGCGTCGAATGGGACCTCCGGGCGAACCTGAAAAAGGGTTGGTATGCTTATATTAATCTGAATGTGCAAAGGGCAGCCGATTTTGAATCCGGGCAGCCACTTTCCAATTCACCGGGATTAATCCTGAAAGCAGGGGTCTCTTTGCCGCTCCTGTCTCGGCTATATCTGTATTCCGAAGGAATTTACGAAAGCGGTCGCTATTCCATCCGGGACACAAAAACGACGGCTTATTTTTTATGCAATGCCGGGTTGAAAGTCACACGGATCCGGAAAAGACTCAGCTGTTCGCTGCGGGTGAAGAATCTTTTCGATACCGGGATTATGCTCCCGGCTGCCTATGAACACGAACTGGAGCTGATTGTGCAACCCCGCCGGTATATTGGTGTCGTGGTTAGCTATTCCCGTTAGGAAAAATTCAGGATGGTAACGCGGAACAATCTGCATTTGTCATTAAATACAAAATGGGTTGCTGTCCTTGCGCTGCTTCTGCTGTTTCTGAATTACGGCGAGGCTCAGGAGATACCGGTCCCAGTCAAATTGCAGTTTCAGCTCTTCGTCAAAATTCTCTCCTTTGATAAAAATCTGGAAAAGCAGACCGATGATTCGCTGCGGCTGGCAGTGGTCTGCCAGAGTGGCTGGCGTCAGTCGGATCGAACCGCCAGGAGCTTTCTGGCGGAAGCCGCCGCTGACGAGTCACTGCGGATACAAAATCTGCCTTTAGCTGTCCGGCGTCATCATCTGGGAACGATCCCAGAATTGCGGAAATTTCTAGTTGCGGAAAAAATTGATGTGGTTTACATTGGTCCCCTGCGGGCGGTGGCGGTGAGCGACATTACGGCACTGACCCGGGAGCTGCGGGTTTTATCCCTGAGCGGAGTGCCGGAATATCAGAAACACGGGGTGTCGGTAAACCTGAACATTAAAGGCGCGACGCCGGAAATCCTGATCAATCAAAAGAGCGCCAAACATGAGGGCGCCGATTTCAGCTCCCGTTTGTTGCACCTGGTTACAATTATAAATTGAGAATAAAGTCGAATGGTAAATCAGCTTTTAAAAACAACACTGCGGACGAAACTGGTTCTGATTGTCGCCGGTTTGATTGGTGTGATTTCGGTATTTATCTATATCTATTTCCCGACGAGGCTGGAAAAAGTCCAGATGAGTTCCATGGAGACCAAGGCTCAGCAGATCAGCCGGGTGATCGCTTACGGTGCCACCCCGGCGCTCTATTTTGAAGACCGGGACGCCCTGAACGAGATTTTTGCGGCGCTGTTGCAATACGAAGAGCTGCTGTGGATTCAGGTTTTACGCCCCGATTCCACAGTTTTTGTCGAATATCGGCGTCAGCCGGACAACGCAGCGGAAATCAAATTGCAAAAACCATCGTCACCGCCGGAGTTTTTAACGGTGGTTCAGGCGATGGAATACAATGACCGCAAGATCGGTCAGCTCTGCACCCGCTTTTCATTAAAAACGTTAGAGGCGGAAGTGCGACTTTCCCGGTTCCGAATCGCGCTGATCAGTGTAAGCCTGTTTCTGTTTGGTGTCGTCGCAATTACAATACTTAGTCGCATATTTACCCGTCCGCTGAAACGGATGGTCAGAACGGTGGAGCAAATCATTGCCGGAAATCTCGAGGAGCGGATGAAGATTAACACCGACGATGAAATCGGTTTCCTGGCAAGGGAGTTTGACAATATGATGGAGCGCCTGTCGGCGGCTTATCGGAAGCTGGACGATTTGAATGAGGAGCTGGAAATCCGCGTCGAATCCCCGACGGCGGCGTTGCGCCTGACGAATGTGCAACTGACAGCGGAACTGGCAGAGCGAAAAAAAATTGAAAGGGAGCTGTCGGCAGAACGGATCAGACTGATAACAATGCTTAGGAAAATCAGTGAAGCGGTTATTATTACCAATCTGGAAAACAGGGTCAGCATCATCAACCGCGTTGCTGCGGAAATTACCGGCTGGAATGAAATTGATGCTATCGGCAAACTTGTCGCTGATATTCTGAAATTGCCGGCTTCTCCGCGTCACCAGAAAACCGCCCAGACAATTCATGAATTTATCCGGGAACAGACCGGCGAAAACAGCGCTTATTTAACCATTTTGGATTCCCAATCACGGGAAAAGCGGCTGAGTATAAACATTGTGCCGATCCGGACGCTTTTCGGTGAGAAATCCGGTACCGTATTCATTTTTCAGCTGTCCGACGAGCCCTCCGGGTCTGGTCTGTCCGATCTAAAAGAGTACCAGGCTTAACGATTCAGATGAATTTCGACCAACTAAAAATTCTCTATGAAGATAATCACCTGCTGGTGCTTTGCAAGCCTCCCGGGATGCTGGTTCAGGGCGATCAGACCGGCGACCCGACGCTGCTGGAGATGGCAAAAGCCTATATTAAAAAGGTATCGAACAAGCCCGGCAATGCCTATCTGGGATTGGTTCACCGCCTGGACCGACCGGCTTCGGGAGTGATTGTTTTTGCCCGCACCTCAAAGGCAGCCGGGCGCCTGATGAAGCAGTTTCAGCAGCGGCAAATCGGGAAAATATACCACTGTCTGGCAGAGGGCGAAATACCTCTCAACGGCGAATGGCTGGACCGGATCGAGCGGCACGGCGTAACCAGTGTCATCAGTGCGGGTGAACCCAATGCGGTGCTGTGTTTTAAGCGGTTGCAATTCAAAGCGGGTGTGTCGCAGGCGGAGGTGCAGCTACTATCCGGAAAGCATCATCAGATTCGGGTCCAGTTTGCCAGTCGGGGCTTCCCGCTGCTGGGGGACTTTCGCTACGGTTCGAAAATAAAATTTCCCAACCGCTCTATCGCCCTGCATGCCCGGTCGTTGCATATTATTCATCCGATCCGGCAGGAACCGTTGATTGTCAGCTGCGATGTGCCGAAATACTGGTGTGAATATGTTTAATGAGATTGTCCAGATCGCCGGAATAATTAATCTTCGGGAAGCCGGGATGCTGATTAACTGTGGCGCGGACCTGCTCGGTTTTCCCCTGCGGCTGGCGGTGCACAGGGAAGATTTGAGTGAAGCGGAAGCCGCGGAGATTATCCGCTGTTTGCCGGACCCTTCCTGTGCGGTATTGATCACCTATCTCGATGAAGCCGGTGAAATCGTCGAATTCTGCACCGAATTGGACGGTGGCATAGTGCAGCTCCACGGACCGATTTCCGTGCCGGAATTACTAAAAATAAAGAGATTGCGACCGGATTTGAAAATTATCAAAAGCCTGGTTGTTCAGGCAGACAACCGCGATCAGTTAATAAGGGAAATGGAGCAATTCAGCCCGCTGGTAGACGCCTTTATCACCGATACCTTTGATCCGGTCAGGGGCGCTTCCGGCGCCACCGGCAAAACTCACGACTGGCGGATCAGCCGGGAGTTGGCAGAGCATTCACCGAAACCGCTTATATTAGCCGGCGGTCTGAACCCGGAGAATGTCTATGAAGCCGTTATGTTTGTCAAGCCGGACGGTGTTGGTGCACATACGGGTGTGGAAGCGCCGGACGGTCGCAAAGACCGCGTAAAGGTCGTCCGCTTTGTGACTGAAGCCCGTCGGGCATTTTCGCAATTGCAGGGAATCCCACCGCCTAATATTCCGATCAATGGGATCCTGGACCTGCACACCTTTAATCCCCGGGAGGTGAAGGACCTGGTGCCGGAATATTTGACTACCTGCCGGGAAAAGGGAATCTTTTCGGTGCGGATCATTCATGGCAAGGGTACCGGTACATTGCGGCGGATTGTGCAGTCAGTCCTGACGAAGTCGCCGCTTGTTGAGTCCTTTGAAACGGCGGACGGTAGCGGCGGCGGCTGGGGTGCGACTAGTGTGGAGTTGAAGAAAGACTGATCCAAACCGGTCATCGCGGGCGCAGCGATCTGTTCCGCCGGCAGGATTGCTCCTGACAGATTGCTTCACCCGGTGAACCGGGCTCGCAATGACAGATAGCAGCATTGATTATTTTTCAATAATACTCGCTGCCACTATATTTGCCACTTTGCTGCGTAGGGCAATCACGTCGCCGTGAGGCAGGTGAACGCGATTGCTCAATAAAATCACAATAGTCTCGGTTTCCGGGTCAATCACGAGCGAGGTACCGGTAAAACCAGTGTGCCCGTATGAGGATGTGGGGAAAATATCACCCATATTGGAAGCATAGGCAGAGCGAATGTCCCAGCCCAGTCCGCGTCCGGCAAATTTCAGTTCGGGATAGAGGCTGGTCATGGCACGAACTGTCAGGGGAGACAGAATTCGTACGCCCTTGTAGATACCACCGCTCAGCATCATCTGGGCGAAGATTGCCAGATCGCCGGTGGTGGAGAACAGACCGGCGTTGCCGGATTGACCGTTCAGAAGTTGCGCCAGGGGATCGTGAACGAAGCCTTTCAGTGGGACGCCGTTAAACACTTCCGTAGGAGCGATTTGCGGGAGCAACTCGTCCGGTGGTGTGAACATACTGTGGTGCATGTTCAGGGGTTCAAAGATATTGACCCGGGCGAATTCACCGATCTCCATGCCCGACACGCGCCGGACAATTTCCGCCAGGGTGATAAAACCGAGACAGCTGTAGGCAAAGTGCTTGCCGGGCGGATTCTGTTTTTTGATAGTGGCAATGTGCCGGATTACTGCCTTCGGGCAGGGTGTGTCGAATTCGGCTTTCAGGGCGGCAACGTCGGTGTAAGGCGGCAGACCGGAGGTATGGGTCAGCAAATGATAGAGGCGGATCGGTTCCGCCGCTGTGCCGTCAGCGGGGATGAAGCGGGTATATTCAGGGATAAATTTTTCTACGGTGTCCATGAGGCGCAGTTGACCGCGCTCCGCCAGGATCATGATGGATGTGGCGGTGGCGACCGGTTTGGTGACTGACGCCATGTCGAAGATGATATCTTCAGTCATCGGCAGTGTATCGGGAAAAACCTGTACATTGCCGTAGGTTTTGTGGAGGACTATAACACCTTTCCGGGCGACGAGCAGTACCGCGCCAGGCAGGTTCTGCTTTTCGATTTCGGTGACGATCAGATCATCAATTTGCGCAAGTTTGGTTGCGTCCATACCAACGCTACCCGGTGAACCGCGCCGCAAGACCGGGGATTCGGGTTGGCGTCCGCAGCCGGCAAATAGTGCCAGGAAAATGATGCAAATAGCGGGATAGATTTTCGGATACATATTGGCTCCTTTGGGGAGTGGTTATAACTGGTCGAGATCAATGTCCAGCACCGGCTGGTCACGGTAACCTCTGTAATTGAAATGCCACCATTCGGAGTCAATGCCGCTGAAGCCGTGGCGCGCCATGGTTTCCTGGAGAATCCGGCGGTGTCGGATGGCTTCTGCCGGACAATCCATATAATCGAGATGGGCTCGCTCGGAAAAGTCGTCGAATTCCGAGGGCATCAACACCTCGTTGCCCTCCAGGTCCAGCAGGGTAACATCCACCGAGTGGCCACGGTTGTGATTGGAGCCGGTAGCCGGATCGGCGACATAGCGGTTGTCGGGTAAGATGTCCCACATGCGTTTTTGGACCGCCAGGGGGCGATAGCCGTCGAAGACTTTCAGGCGGTAGCCCTGCTTTTTCAGGTCGGCTTGAACCTTTTTCAACGCCATTGCCGGTTCTTTCGCCAGAAAGCAGCGGGCACTGGGATAGAGCACTTCGCCGACGAAATTATTGGTGGTGGCATAGCGAATGTCCAGCACGATATCCGGGATTATTTTTTTCAGCTCGACAAGGTTATGGGACGGTTTGGGCTGGCAGGCGCCCAGCAAAATCAGGAATGCCAGACTGGACATCCTGATTGATAAATTTGGATTTCGTTGCATGGGGTGATTTCCTGATGTTAAATATGGATTTATTGACTGGTAAATTTAACAAGATACCGGAAAAAATCAGTACATTTTAGTGGATTGAAAGATCAGGATTTGAGAATTTGCCCAACTTTCCGAATTAATGTTTGGAATTTAGGTTGAAAATTGTATTTTTCCTGCCATTGAACAAAACAAGAGGATGTTTATATGAGTGAACAGAAAAGAGGAACTTTCCGGTCATTTCCGCCCACCTACTGGCTGGCGGTTATTATGGAGTTTTTTGAACGCGGTTCCTATTACGGGATGATGAGTATTCTGTCGGTTTATATGACGGAGAAACTGGGGTTTGCCAAGGAGAGTGTCGGATTAATCAAGGGTACGATTCAGCCGATTTTATACTTTCTGCCGATCATCTCCGGTGCGCTGGCTGACCGTTTCGGGTATCGGCGGGCGCTGACGGTGGCTTTTACACTCCTGGGCGTCGGCTACCTGATTACCAGTCAGATGACCAGCTATGCGGCGGTCTTTCTGGCGCTCTGTATCATGGCGTTGGGTGCCGGAACTTTCAAGCCGATCATATCCGGTACCATTGCCCGAGTGACGGACAAATCGAATTCGTCGCTGGGATTTGGAATTTTTTACTGGAGTATCAATCTGGGGGCTTTTCTCTTTCCGATGTTTCTGGTGCCTTTCCTGAAATCCGCCGATCCCAGCTGGCGCTGGGTGATTATCGCCTCGGCGATTGGAACGGGCATTATGCTGATTCCCACCTTTTTTCTGTACAAAGAGCCGCCGATGCCCGAGCGCAGGAAGGAGCATGAAACCGATCTGCTGCAGACGATTGCCAATGCCTTTGAGATCATCTACAGTCCCATTGTGCTGCTCTTTCTGAAAGCGCAATCAGCATTGCGCAATGCCCGGCTGATCTACGGTATCACGGGCTTGCTGGCATTGCTGGCGATTTACCTGCTGATTGCTAAAAATTCCTTTTTCCTGTTGTATATCACGCTGCTGACAGCGGGCTGTTTTTTCATTCTGAATGTTAAATCCCGCTGCGGGATTTTCAAAGCCTGTAGCCACACGCGGGCAGCCATCATGCTGCTGCTGGTTGGCGGCCTGATTCTCTGGCTGCTACCGGGACTGACGCTCTATTCACGGATTGTGACCTCGGTGATTTTCCTGACCGTCTTTGCCCTGTTCAAGATTGATTCGGCGGAGCCGGTGAAGTTTGTTGATTATTTTAAATTTTTACTGCTGATCTGCATCTACTCCGGTTTCTGGGTACTCTATTTCCAGATGTTCGATTCGGTGCTCTGGTATGTGAATGATTATGTGGATGCCGCCAGTCTGGATAACGCCGTGAACCGGATGCTGGCGTTTCTGGGAATCGGCTATGTATGGCATTTCGATATTGAGCACGTTACGGTGATTAATGCGCTGACTATTATTATTTTGCAGATTTTCATCTCCATGCTGGTGAAAAACACCAAGGCGCTGCCTACCATGATGGTGGCGATCGGGCTGGGGACGCTGGGAATGGCGATATTGGCAATCAACACCAGCATCTGGGTTTTCATGGCGGGTATCGTGATTTTCTCTATCGGCGAAATGACCGCCCATCCGAAATTTATCAGTTACATCGGGCAGACCGCCCCGAAAGAGCGGTTGGCGACCTTTATGGGCTATATTTTTCTCTACGGTGTGATTGGCTCGTCTATCGGTGCCATTGTGGGGGCGAAGCTCTATGTCCATTTTGTGGACGGTCTGCAGCAACCGCGTACGCTCTGGCTGATCTTTTCCCTGATCGGCGTTGTGACCATCATCGGGCTGTTTCTCTACAACAAATTCCTGACACCAAAGGAATCCGAATAAGACGAGTAACATACTCCTATGGAAATCACCAACCGGATTTTGAAAAAGATATTGCGGGATTGCCGGCGGAATCAAGCCGATTCGACGGAACAAGCTGTCGCCGATGCAATTCTGCTGGCTTTTCCCTTCGATGAGCAGCAGCAGAATATCGCCTATCGGGTCTTTGCGCCGGTTTTGAAATCACCAACGGTGAAATCCTGCAGTCTGATTGTGGAATCAGGACACCAGGTACTGGCGAATATTCCGCCTGAAAAGCTGCTGCTGTTGACATTGCCGGAAAATATTCTGAAAGAGCCGCTGCTGGATGAAAATATCAGCCGCCAGCTGCGCCGCTTCCGCTTCGCCATGGCGCTGGACCTGAACCCGGAGTTGCACCCCTATAATGCCGCCGCGGTTCTGCAAAGCTCCGCCGCCAAGCGAATCGGTTTTCTGACGGAATTTTCTGACCATTTTTATAATATTCAGATTTCTAAAAAGGTGTCCGATCCCATCGAATCCTCGTACCGGATTATGCTGGATTTGGTGCGCGACACGGGTCTGCTCTGAGTTACAAAATGGATAAGGATCAGCGGGATTATTTTATTCTAAAAATTTTCCTTGACGCTGGCGCTCTATCGCTTTATATTTACCGCCGCTAAGTAGGAGGAGATTCAATGGAAGATTTGGTTTGTCCCGAGTGTGGTGCCGCCTTAAATGAAGCGGACTTGCGGGAGAATCTGGTATGCAAACATTGCAAAACAAAACTGCGGAATCCGAAGTATATCGATTTCCTCGAATTGCTGGTTTATAACGATGTCGTTGATGATATTGATTTCTTTGATATGAGTCTGTATGGCGAAGAGATCCTGAAGGATGAACGGGAGGATTATGACGAACCTGACATTGACCCCTCCAAATTCGAGAAGCGCAAAGAGGTCTGGGATGAATTTGAGGACGATATTGAATTGAATGAAGGCTTGGCGGAAGACAGCGACATCGAAGAAGAAGCCTGGGATATTATTGATCCCGAAGTTCTGGAAGAGGACGACCTCGACGACTTAGAAGACGACGGTTTCGAGGACCGGGACGATTATTAAAAAAGCGGTGCAAAACGCCATTATGCAATAGGTGATTTTTATGAATAACAAAGAGACAGGCAAGCAGTTGAAAATTGAACTACCAGAAAACCGGGCTGAGGGGAATTACAGCAATTTTACGGTCATTTCTCATTCCGGAGCCGAGTTTGTGATTGATTTCGCGCGGATTATGCCCGGTACGCCGAAAGCCGTCGTACAGAGCCGGATCATAATGACCCCGATTCACGCCAAAACATTGCTCTATACTTTGCAGGATAATATCAAAAAATTCGAAGATAAATTCGGGGCAATAAAGCTACCGGATAAAAGCGGCAATACCCCCTTCGGATTTCAGCCACCTCCGAAGAGCAGTCTGCCGAACTAAGCGCTGATCGGCGGTTTACAAAAACCGATCAAAATATTCCAGCAGTTTATAGAACAGGTCTACATAGGTCTGAGCAGTGTTAATTATTGTGTGTTCCCAGGGGTAATGAATAAAATCAATCCGCTTCTCATGTTCCACCATCTGCCGGATCAGCGCGGCGCTGTCAACCAGAGGCATGAGAAGAGGGTTTTCGCCGTAAAACAGCAGCAGTTTGCCGCGCAACCGGCTGACCGTTTCCGGTGATGCCAGCTCTGGGCTGAGATTCCGCTTACGGATTTGTGCGTAGAGAATCTGTTCATAAAGTGCACAGTCCGGTTCCCAGCAGCTGCCCAGAGTGACGGCAACGCCGGTATTGAAATATTCCGGCGCATTCAGCAGCGCCATGATGCTGAGATAGCCGCTGTAGCCGAAGCCGGTGACGCCGATGCGGCTCATATCAATAAATTCCTTTTGTCCCAGTTCATTAATGACCGCACCGATTTGTTGCAGCTGGCGGTCCCGGGGTGCCAGCGAATCGGCGGTGGAATTCAGGTAGGGAATCAGCGCGAGAGCGGGAATGTCAATTTCAGCGACGACGTAGCCCCGGCTGCTGAGCCACTGGCTGATCAGATTGTTGATTTTCCACTCGTGCAACCCGTTGACCGGACCGCCAGCTCGATTTAGAAAGAGGATCAGCGGGTATTTATCGGCACCCAGCCGGTCGGACGGATACCAGAGTCTGTAATGAATTGCCCAGCCGGTCACCGGGTCTGTAATTGCCCTATCCAGAGCGGTGTTCAGATGGTCGGCATTGGGAATGCGACTGTCGGGTTTTATAAAAAGTTTTGCTTTGCTGACCGGGAAGGTGCGGGTCAAGTAGAGCTGCGGCGGGGTAGACGGCGTGGAGTAAATATCAACAATGTAACCACCGGTAGCCGACAAGATAAAATTGTGACAGCCGCGCAGGTAGGAGAGATTCAACACCTTGTCGGTTTTTTGATCAATTGTGTAGATCTGTTTTTCGTGATAATTGTCTTTATTGGCAGAGAAGTACAGCTGATCGTCAGCCGGGTTGACGTGATAATCGAAGACGTGCCATTTACCACGGGTGATGGCAATCGGCGCCCTGTGATCCAGCCCGGTAATGAAAATGTGCTGATAACCGTTTTGAAGGTCGCCGAATAACAGTTTCTCCCGGGAATTCAACCAGAAGAGTTGCGCACCGAAGTTACTGCACCACAAATCCTTCTGATAATGGTAAATAGTATCAACCTGTGCACTTTGCAAATTGACAGTGACGATTGTCCGGGCATCCAGGTCTTCGGCGAGGTAGTCAACCGCCAGCAGGTTTTTTCCAGGAATGCAGATTACGTCACGGACCAGGACTTTTTTGGCTCCGGAGAGAGGAATCAGGGCGGTTTCCTGATTTGCCAGATCAAAACGGTACAAATGACCGGCGAGATGCCCTTCATAAGCCGGCATGACAAGGGCGCTTTCGTCAGGCAGCCAGCAGTAGGGCGCCCGGCGATTATCCCGGCAATGGAGACTGAGTCCGTGCCAGTCGGCGGGAATATCGTCGGACAGCTGAATTTCGCGCCCCGCCTTGACGTCAATCAGGTGCAGGGTATTATCCCGGATAAAGGAGACATAGCGCCCGGCAGGGGAAATTCTCGGAAAGAGTTCCGGTGACGGCGTAATCGTCAGTGCGAGGGGTTCGTCCTGGGTGCCGGGTTGCAGGGTATAGATATCGCCATTCCGGACAAAGAGTAGGCGTTGCCGGTCGGGAAACCACTGTAGCTCCGTGAGCGGATGACCGCCGCCGTCGTCATTAAAACAAGTCACCTGGCGGAGCTTGGCGGATGGAATCCGGGCGAGCCAGATATCGCCGTCGGGGTAGCCGTTTTTATTCCAGAGGAAAGCCACAGCAGAATCGCCGGGCGACCAGCAAATCTGTTCCGGCGTATCGCCATAGAAAGATGGCAGCCGGAAAATCTCCGAGGGACCGGGAAAATGCTGGGCGCTTATTCTGGTCAAAAAAACGGTTATAAGCAGAAATAACTTTTTCATCTCAACCTTCCGGAAATTTTATCGTTGGGTATGTATTTCACAGCAGAAATAAAGTACGGAATCCCGCCGCAACATTCAAATGCTTTGTATGGTGATTTTAGTTTTTCGGGAGGATTGTGCGAATTTTACGGATATATTCCGGTGTCGTTCCGCAACAGCCGCCGATGATTGTGACGCCCAGCGCATTTTGATACTTATCATAGAGGAGACGTAATAAGAAACTTTTAAAAATTGTTCGGTAATCCAGTCACGGATTGCGGCTGACACCCGGATTCCACCAATAATTCTGCGATCCGGCTTTCCAGGTAGTTGGTAAACAGGATAACCGGATCATGACCGGGCTGCTGGTCGAGACAGGCAGAGATTTTGAGGGACTTGCCGATATTCAGGACCATCCGGTGAAAGGGATTCAGTCCTTCGGCACCGTAAATTGCAATTGGCGTCACTGGGATATCCAGATTGTGGTCGCGATAGAGTTCCCAGGCGATTTTACCGAAAGTCGGATTGAAGCGGGGAATGTAATCGTGAAACCGGCTGGGTTCCTTATTGATAATTGTTCGATGACCGATCGATTCGAGAATATTGTAAGTGATCTGAAAGATGACGACCGCCCGCCCTTGTAAAAGATAATTTTTTGCTTGTTCGATAGCACTCCGCAGATTTCGGGCGAATTCCGCCCGTTTGACGGAATAATCCTTGTTGATCGGAATCATCTCCTGCTCTTTTAATGTTTTCTCCAGAAAACGGGAAAAGCGGATTGCCCCAGGGTAAAGTAATTTATAGAAAAAAGGGCCAAGTACCGGGCGGATGTGATTTTCCAGCAAGATATCTTTGTCGAACAGGTAATGGGCTGTCAAAAAATGCAGCTTGCGTTTATAGGCGATTATCACCCCGGCGACGTCGCGTCCGATTCCGGGATGATTGGCGATGATCAGGTTAGGACCTTCCCGGACAATGTTTTTCAGACCGTGAAAGGTCACATAATGATCGAAGGGGATGAAAAACGGCTTCAGAACGCGCTTGGCGCGGTTGTAACGCTGGCGGATGATCAGGGCTGACAGGTCTTTGCCGGTTGCCATGGGATCTCCGGTTTTTTCTGTTCACAATTTAGGCGCGCTGCTGGAAAAAACCAATGCCTTGAACTAAGGATATTTTTGAATCAGGTCACGGATTTCCCGGATATATTCCGGTGTCGTTCCGCAACAGCCGCCGATGATTGTGACGCCCAGCGCCCTGATTTTCGCCACATTTGCCGCATAGCGCTCCGGCGTTTCCGGGTAGACCAGCCGACCATCCCGGGTCTCCGGCAGACCGGCATTGGATTGAATAATGACCGGCACGGTGACACAGCGGCGGATTTCCGCCGCCAGTTCAATCATCAGATCACTGCCGATGGAGCAATTGGCACCGACAGCGACCGCGCCGGCATCAACAAGGGCGTGCATGCTTTCATCCACCCGGTTGCCCATAATTGTGGCGAAGCCCAGCGGACCTTTTTCGAAAGTCAATGTGGCGAAAACCGGCAGATCGGAGACATCCCGGATACCCCTTATCGCAGCCAGCGATTCATTAATATCAAACATAGTCTCGACAATAAAGAGATCAACGCCGTTGTGCGCTAACACTTCCGCCTGCCGGGAAAAATTATCCTCTGCCTCGCTGGCGGTAATAAGCCCTAGCGGTTCCAGCATTTCACCCATGGGACCGATATCGCCGGCTACATACCGCTCGGCACCGGCAGCCTGCCGGGCAATCCGGGCAGCCATTTGATTGGCTTCTTCAGCCAGGTGGGCGATACCGGCGCTTTTCATTTTGATCGGCGAACCGCCGAAAGTATTAGTAGTAATGACATCGGAACCGGCGTCGAGATAGGCTTTATGAATCTCCAGAACGGTGTCCGGTTTTTCGATATTCATCAGTTCGGACGCCATCCCCGCCGGCATGCCGCTTGCCATCAACATGGAACCCATGGCGCCGTCGAACAGGAGTCCGGTGCTTTTAGCCTTATCCAGGATATTCATACGAGGCTCTCCTTTATTTCAGGTAAATCATTTTGCCGGTCTGCCCAAAACCGTCGGCGGTCTGCAGCCGGTAGAGATAGACGCCCGCCGGAACGCTGCGCCGCTGCTGATCCCGGGCGTCCCAGAGTATACTGTAGTGTCCCGGTTGCTGCCGGGCGTGGACCAGGGTCTTGATAAGGACCCCGCGCAGATCAAAGACTTGTAGCGTCACGGTGGTGGTCTTTTCGAGATCATAGCGGATTTTCGTCGTGGGATTAAAGGGATTAGGGTAGCAGCTGTAGAGCCGAAAATGTTCGACAACAGGTGTCACAGTGCAAATCCCAATAGCGCTGACTGTATCAACGACATGGTAGCCGAGAAAATCGAAGGTATTGCTGGCGTAAACGATCCATTCGGAGTCAGCGGAATACGATCCGGCGCTGCTGAGCCAGTCGGGATTGCCGCATTTTACCGATGATTTGCGCACCAGGGTATGATTCTCAGTGGCGTCGGCGATTCCGGCGACGGACCAACTTTTGACTTCGGCAGTATCGTTGTAGAGTCCGATCACATCGAGGAAAGTCGTATCACCGGCATTGAATTTCACCAGCGCGCGGACATCGTTGCCGTTGAAATTAACCACTGCGGCGGCGGTCAGTTCGTCGGCAATAGAGTGATACGTCGAATCGAAACCGGAGTTCATGATGACCCAGACGGCGCCGGGTTCCAGAACCGTCCCGGCGGGAAAGCTGTAATGAGTCTGGTACCAGGAACTGTTATTGGAATTAGCCAGAATGGCATAGTTGGAGAGGTTTACAGAGTGACTGGAGGCGTTATAAATTTCCAGGGCTTTGTTGAAGCCGCTGCCCTCGATATACTCGGAGAAAAAGAGCGAATCCGGAATTGCTCCGCTTGAATCGTCGGGCAAGGTGGTGATTTCCAGCGTAGCGGCGGCGGACTCGCCGAAGGCATTATAAGCGGTGACGGCGAAACTGTAAAGGGTGCCGGGCAGCAGATTCGTCACCTGGTAGCGGGTGGAATCGGCGGCGACGCTGTCAATGCGGGCGCTGTTTTGGTAAATGTAAAAGCCGCTTTCGTCGGTGGAATTATCGCTCCAGCTGAGCAGCAGTGCGGTTTGTGCGGTGTCTATTGCCATTAGGTTGGATGGCGCCAGCGGCGGCGGATTCTCAGACCAGATTAGCGCAACATATTCCGGGTGATCAATAAAGGGGTTGCGGTTGTGTTGATAACTATAGATAACTTCGTTTCTATTTTGTTCAAAAGAGTCCACAGGATCAAGTTCATGCCATTTCAGCAGAACATCAAGCATTGCCATTTGATATAGATATGGTTCGTGATTGACAAGCTCCAGGTCAAGAGGATATTCTTCATATGCAACAACCATATAAAATAAAATCCTGGCAAGATCGCCTTTGACGGCATCTCTTGGAGCATAGCTAGATGATGTGGTTTGGTTGTCATAATATTTATTACTTCGACTACTGTTTTCGCTGGGATTTGCTGGTTTTAAGTTATGAAGATCCGTTCCAACATTTTTATCTTGTGTCACAACATTTACTCCAAGTAGAGATTGAGGCCAGACGTGTTCACGATTCCATGTTACCCCGCCGTCCCAGTCCCCGCTTACGGAAGTTCCACGATAAACTAAAATTACATTATCAGGATTAGCCGGGTCTTGATCGGTTTCATCCAAAATATATCTGGAATCTCCATAGGATATTCTATTCAAGCCGGTATTTACGATGGCGTTCAGCGCTGTTTTCAGCTCCGCGCCGGTTTTACCCACAGCATCGTCGTAGTAGCCGGCGGGTATCTGCGCCTCGGTGGCAATTGATAAAAGCAGCAGAATGCCGGTGCTGAACGAGAGAATTTTTTTGATTGACATGAGCCCCTTTGGATGTTCTTTGATTTCAATGGTAGAGTTTACCACGATTTTTACTGAGATAAAACGATTTTTGTCACAGGATGGGCAAACCTTCGGAAGGTTATCAGGGACAAAAAATCATCATGGTCATAAAAAACGCCCCCGGACTTAGCCGGAAGCGTTGTGTATAGTCACCCCCGAAAAAACCGGGGGGCTAACAAGCCAGATAATCAGCGCAGAAAGATAACCTTTTGCGTGTTCGTAAAACCGGTGCTGCTGCTGATATGAATGAAATAGATGCCGGTGGAGGACAAGCGTCCCCGGTCATCGCATCCATTCCAGTGCAAGTTGTATCGCCCGACCTGATAGCGCGCATCGGTCAATGTCGTCACCAGGTTGCCCAGCAGATCAAAGACCCGGACATGCACATCGGCGGCTTCACCCAGCTCAAACTTAAAAGTGGTTTCCGGATTGAAGGGATTAGGATAGGCTTTATGCAGAACAAACTTTGCCGGAACCGCACTATCGTTCTGCGGGAGTGTCACCTCCAGCTCCTTGTGCCAGGTGATATTCCCGGTATAATCCACATCGCCGAGACGGTAGAAATAGGTTGCGCCCGGCACGACCTGGGCGTCGGTGTAGAAATATTCATGCGCTTGAGATGTGCTGCCGTGCCCCTGCAGCGCTCCATCGGTCAAATAACTCGCAATCTCTTCCCACTTTGAACTTTCATCTTTGGACTTTCTACTTACAATAAACCCCAGATTCTCCGTCTCGGACTCCGTGGTCCAGCAGAGCGTCACCTTGCCGTTGCCGGGAATGGCGTTGAAACCATTCAGTTCGACGGGGAGAGATTGGTCTTGATCAAGCTCACCGGGAGTACAATCGGCAACATTGGCTGTCGAAATAGTCCATTCTGATGCCGTCCAGATTGGATTACCTTGAGATACGGTTTGGTTAAGACCACGTACAGCGCGAGAGTCTTCATACTCCCAAGGTTCTCCCGTTCCATCCACATCAATCACACCATAAGCATCTACAAGGGTTCCACTAGTATGATCTCCGCCGCAATAGAGAAAATATCCATCATCACCATTACCAGTAACAACAGATCCAGCGTTTTGATCCGAGTCAAATCCGAATGCTGATTTAAAAGAAGTTGTACTATATGATATTACGAAAGTCTGTCCATGATCTATAGATCCTATTAATTGTGCATCTGCCCAATTGCCTCCATTTGCCTGTCTGCTGATATACCATATTTGGGATGAAAAATCTATCGTGTTACCATTATTATTATATATTTCAATAAATCTTGCGTATGGGACGTCTTTTGGATCAGCCACTTCTGAAATTATTAGCTTTGGTGATTCCGGCTCTTCATCAGTAGTTGCGTTTGCCGTTGGTACAGGTCCATCCGTTTTATAATCAATATTTTCACTTATATTACTATAAGGATAAATTTTGAAATAATAAGTTGTTTCTGCCGTTAATCCAGTGAATGTATGTGACTCAACACCATGGGCAATATTTTTTACACCGGAACCGTCGCTAAGATCGGTGTCATCTGCCTGGGGGGTTCCATCAATTGGATCAGTAAAAGAACCGCTAGTGTTTGCCAAAATAAGAAATCCGGAAGCAACATTAGCGCCATCGTTATCTAACCAGGTAAGGTCAATGGCACTATAGCCATTTGCATTTGCTGTAAAATCACTTACATGATTGGAGGGTTCTGGATCAGGTTCACCATCAGCATATCCTGTCCATTCAATATCATCAATAATTATTTGTTTACTTCCTGTTGAGACAAACTTTATTTCAACATTCCCTGTAATATTTATATTATTTATTGTTCTTGTATATATTTTATCCATAGCTTCAAGAGTAAATTCTTCTACAAGAGTGCCACCAACATAAGTTTGGATAGTTCTATCGGAAGCACTACCACTGGTAAAATACGAACGTGTTTTATAGGTTAAATCACCAACTCCGCCGGAAATGTTGGCTTTTATATACCTAGTTCCTGTGTCTTTAAAACCACAGGAAGGATCAGTAATGCAATAACTTGTATCAGTTACTTTTCGTGCTTGAGAATATATCCATTCAATACTGTTATTTCCAATAAATTGTCCATCACCATAACTTGATGCACTTGCGTTAAGATTTGTAAATGATTCACTCCCTTGCCCCCACACCATCCCGCTCAGGGCGATGAGCAATCCGGCTACCAACGGTACATACATGGTCATTTTCATTGTTTCCCCCTCTTTAAAAAAAATGAATAAAACCTCTTCCTGTAATTTTTCCCGGAAGGAATAAATATTTCGATTTCTCCTTGTGAAATATGTAAAAAAACCGAAAAAATGCAAGATTTTTTTGTACAACCTTCGGAATTTATTTTAGAACCGATTTGATATAAACAGAGACATTCTAAAACCTTCCGAAGGTTGGTCACGGAAATTTTCTTTTGTGTTTTTGGATTTTCGGTTTATATTAACTGCCGATGCGAGCGAACCTGACAATAAACAATACCTGGAACTGGTGGTGGCACCGGGTGGATAGCTTTTCAGGTTTGCCGATCGGTCAGCAACAATAAGTCAAAAAACCATAGCAAAATAGATCGCGGACCTGAAAAGAGCCGCGGTTTTTGTTTTATAACAGTCAGAGGAAATCCATAAATCAAAAAAGGAGTGAATGATGGAACAGACGAAGTACATTTTGGAAGAAAAACGAATGCCGACGCACTGGTATAATGTGTTGCCGGACCTGCCGGATCCCTTGCCGCCGCCGTTGCATCCGGGCACCAAACAGCCGCTGGGGCCGGAGGATTTGGCACCGCTTTTTCCCATGGAGCTGATCAGACAGGAGATGAGTTCCGAGCGCTATATTGAGATTCCCGAGGAGCTGCAGGATATTTTCAGGCTGTGGCGTCCGACGGTGCTCTACCGCGCCCACCGTCTGGAGAAGGCGCTGGACACGCCGGCAAAAATCTATTACAAATACGAGGGCACCAGCCCGCCCGGCAGCCACAAGCCCAATACCGCCGTGGCGCAGGCATATTACAATAAAAAAGAGGGCATCAAGCGGATCACCACGGAAACCGGCGCCGGTCAGTGGGGCAGCGCCCTCTCCTTTGCCGGAGCGCTGTTTGGGCTGGAAATCAAAGTCTATATGGTGAAGTGCAGCTTTTACCAGAAGCCTTACCGCCGGATCATGATGGAGACCTGGGGCGGCAATTGCGTACCCAGCCCGAGCGAGGAAACAGCTGTGGGGCGGAAAATCCTGGCAGAGGACCCGGATTGCCCCGGCAGTCTCGGTCTGGCGATCAGCGAGGCAGTGGAAGATGCGGTTTCCCGGGATGACACCCATTATTCTCTGGGCAGCGTGCTGAATCATGTGCTGCTGCACCAGACGATTATCGGGCAGGAAACCAAAACGCTGATGGAAGATATCGGCGACTATCCCGATATCATTATCGGCTGCGTCGGCGGCGGCTCCAACGCTGCGGGACTCTATCTGCCTTTTTTAAAGGACAAACTGGATGGAAAGAAACCGGACCTGCGGATTATCAATGTGGAACCCACCAGCTGCCCAACGCTGACCAAGGGATTGTACGCCTATGATTACGGTGACGAAGCCGGCATGACACCCCTGCTGAAAATGTTCACCCTGGGGCATGAATTCATGCCGCCGCCGGTGCATGCGGGCGGGCTGCGCTATCACGGCATGGCGCCGATTGTTACTCATCTGCATAAACTGGGACTGGTGGAAGCCACGGCGGTGCACCAGCTGGGAACCTTCGAAGCCGGGCTGCAGTTTGCACGCAATGAAGGGATCATCTGCGCACCGGAAACCGACCATGCCGTACGGGTTGCCATTGATGAAGCCCTGAAATGCAAAGAATCCGGCGAGACGAAAACGATCCTGATCGGCTTGAGCGGTCACGGGCATGTGGATATGGCGGCTTACGACGCCTATCTGTCCGGAAAGCTGGAGGATTACGAATATCCCGAGGAAAAAATCCGGGCGGCGCTCAAGCATCTGCCGTTGAATGGGAAATGAGTGAATTTTTAACCTGAGCCGGTGCGCAGCTGCCGATGCCGGCTCAGGTTATGCACAAATCAAAGGAAAAAAATCACGCCAGAACCGCCAGTTTTAAAACAAATACCGGTTTTGGTAATTGAAGATTGGAATTTGGGATTTTCAGATAACCGCACAGACGCAAAGAATTCCGCAGAGATCGCAAAGTGTTATTACTACCTCCGTCTGAACCTCCTGTGATTTATCGGTCTTTGAAAAAAATTCTTTGCACTAAAGATTTTCAAGCCTATATTTGGTGTATGATGAAGCGCGAACCGATCAATATGCCTCTGAATTATACCACCTATTACTATTTTAATGGGCAGATTGAGCCAGGTCCGCGGATTCGAAACCATTAAGCAAATTAGAAATAGAATAAGAACCGCGGGCCTGAAAAGACCCGCGGTTTGGTTTTAATGACAAATGAAAGAGAAGATGGAAAAACTGAAAGAGATGCGCGAAGAAGTGCGCCGGGTAGACCGGGAGATTATTCGGCTGGTGGGCAAGCGACTCGAACTGACTCACACCATTGGACAGATTAAGAAAGCCGCCGGTCTGCCGCTTTTGAATTATCAGGTGGAAAAGGCGGTCATCGAGAATGCCGGGGCAGTCGCCCGGGATCTGAATCTGTCGCCGGATTTCGTCAAAGCGGTCATGCAGCTGCTGATCGGCGAGTCCCGGATGCAGCAGGAGCGGCTGCATTACAGCGCCTACAGCGGTGATAAGGAGACGATCCTGATTGTCGGCGGCGCCGGTGAGATGGGACGCTGGCTCGCCTCTTTTTTTGAGACGCAGGGACATGAGGTGCTGATCTATGATATTGTGGAAACGGCGCCGGGATTTCAGGCGGTGGCGACGCTCGGAGAGGGGCTGGCGCGCGCCAGCAGCGCGGTGATTTCGGTTTCGCTGGATGCGGTTCCGGAAATGATCGGACGCATTGCGGACTTGAATTTCCGGGGATTGGTTTTCGACATTGCCAGCATCAAGGGACACCTGCGAGAGGCGATCGGAAAAGCCCGGCAGCGGGGACTCCTGATTACCAGTATTCATCCCATGTTCGGACCAAGTGTACGCACCCTTTCCGACAAGGTGGTCTGCTACTGTAATTGCGGTAGCCGGGAAGCGCTAAACCGGGCAAAAGCCTTTTTCAGAGACACCGCCGCCCGGAGTGTTGATCTGGCACTGGACACCCACGACCGGGCGATTTCCTACGTGCTGGGACTCTCACATATCAGCAATATTATCTACATGAAAATTTTGGCGGGCAGCGGGTTCCGGTATAACGAATTGCGAGCCATTGCCAGTACAACCTTTCTGTCACAAATGGCCACGGCTTCCAGCGTTATCAATGAAAATCCGGAGCTCTATTATTTAATTCAGAAATATAATCCTTTTAAAAAGGAGCTCTACGAGCAGATGCAACAGGCTATGACCGCGCTCGTAGATTGTGTTTTGAATGATCAACCGGAGCGTTTCGTTCAGAGCATGTGCAGGTCAAAGGAGTGGTTGAACAGAGCGGAAAGCTCAGGAAAGGAGTAGAGCGTGCTGATTACCGGCATTATCGGCTATCCGTTGGAGACGACCTATTCGCCCCGCATGCATACTGCGGCGTTTCGGGCGAAAAAAATTGACGGTGTCTATCTCAGGATACCTGTAGAACCGACCCGCTTAAAGGATGTCCTGGACGCCCTGGGAGTGATCGGCTGCAGGGGAGTGAACGTTACAAACCCACACAAAGAAACGGTATTGCTCTTTCTCAATCGTATATCTAAAGAAGCGCAGGAGGTGGGTGCCGTCAATACGGTCGTTTTCGACGAAGATGGTCTTTCCGGGTACAACACCGACGTCTACGGTTTCCGGGTCCTGCTGGAACATGCGGATATTGATCTGCAGGGCAAAAATGTGCTCATGATCGGTGCCGGCGGTGTGGCGAAAGCCGCCGCCTGGGTGCTGAAACAGTACCAGCCTGACCGGCTCTACGTCCATGATATTGAAAGAGCCAAAGCGGAAGCACTGGCGTCGCGCTTTGATGCGGCTACAGTCATTCCCGCCGATGCTCTTCAGACCACTCTTAATAACACTGCCATGGTGATCAATGCCAGCCCGGTTGATTTTCAGGACGACGTAACCCCTTTCATGCAAAGGGGTTCGTTGTATCTGGACCTGAATTACAAATTTCCCTTGCGGCGGCATGGCAACATCCGCTGCATCAATGGTCTGGAAATGCTGCTCTATCAGGGCGTCAGAGCCTTTGAGATTTTTACCGGTGAAAAAGCTCCGGTGGCAGTCATGCAAAAAGCGTTAGGAATGAATCATGATTAGAATAATGAGCGCCGGCGAATCGCACGGCAAAGGACTGAGCGTTATAATTGACGGTTTTCCGGCGGGACTGCCGGTGGATATTGCCTTTATCAATGCCGAACTCCGGCGGCGCCAGCAGGGCTACGGTCGCGGTCAGCGGATGCAGATCGAAGCCGATAAAGCGGAAATTTTATCCGGCGTTCGGGACGGTCAGACTCTTGGAACACCTATCGCCCTCTGGATTCAAAACCGGGATTACGTCAATTGGCAGGGGCGGATGAATGTGGCAAAACTGACTGTTGACGAACCGGTAACCGCGCCGCGTCCCGGGCATGCCGATCTGGCAGGTGTGCAAAAATTCGGGTTTCGGGACGTTCGCAATGTTCTGGAACGCGCCAGCGCCCGGGAGACCGCCGCACGGGTGGCTGCCGGTGCACTGTTGAAACTTTTTCTCCGGGAATTTGGAATTCGTCTTTCGTCGCAGACCATTGCCATTGCCGATATCGAAATTGACCAAAAAACGCGGACAGCGGATGAGACGGAAGAGTCGCCATTGCGCTGTGCCGATCCACAGAGAGAGAAGCTCATGCTGGAGCGGATTGATGCGGCGGCGCAAAAGGGCGATACACTGGGCGGGGTTGCGGAAATCCGTGCAGGGGGGATTTGTCCCGGTCTGGGAACTTACACCCAGGGGGATGAGCGCCTGGACGCAAAAATCGCCGCAGCAATGATGTCAATTCCGTCGGTCAAGGGCGTGATCATCGGCGACCGGGATATTGCCACCAGACCGGGTTCAGCGGCTCAGGATGAGATTTATTACAGCAATACAGACGGTTTTTACCGGAAAACCAATCACGCCGGCGGAATCGAGGGCGGCATGAGCAATGGCGAGGATATTGTCGTATATATCCAGATTAAACCATTGCCGTCGCTGCGAACGCCGTTGCAATCCGCCGATATCCGTACCGGCGAAGCGGTGGCGGCTCAGAAAGAGCGGGCGGATGTCTGCGTCGTACCGGCGGCGGGCGTCGTGGGTGAAGCCATGCTGGCGCTGACGCTCGCCGATGCCATCGTTCAAAAGTTCGGGGGCGACGCCATCGAAGATATTAAAACCAATTTTCAACAATATCGGAAACGAATATGCAAAATCTGATTCTGATCGGATTCATGGGCAGTGGCAAAGACAGTGTGGGACGTGAAATCGCCCGGCGCAGCGGTCTGCGTTTTCTGTCCACCGACCGGATGATCGAACTGGCGGAAAAGCGCAGCATCAGCACCATTTTTAAAGAGAGCGGTGAAGTCTATTTCCGCCGGCTCGAGCGCAAAATGCTGGCTTCACTCCGCGGTTTGCAAAATATCGTCCTCGCGACCGGCGGCGGCATCGTCCAGAACCCGCTGAACCGGAAGCGTCTGGCACAACTGGGCACAGTTGTACAATTGAAAGTGACTGCCGATACGGTAAAAAAGCGGTTAAAGGGTGATGAAACCCGTCCCCTCCTGAAACAGCCTGGTGCGGTGGAGAAATTGCTGGCAGAGCGCCGCGGGATGTATGACTTTGCAAGTGTCGCGATTGATACCGACGTTTTGACACCGGTGGAAATTGCCGAAAAAATCATCCGGCAGGCGCGTCCTGGAATCGACAAGTCCAAAGCATTCCGAACCACCACCGTACCGGTAAAAACGGCGGGCGACGAATACCAGATTAAGATCGGTACCGGAATTCTGGACACGCTGCTGCAGCTGCTGCGTAAAATTCCCCGACGCTGTGCGGTTATCACCAATCCGCTGGTGGGCGGGCTGCTGCTGGACCGGCTAACCACGCTACTTGCGGCTGATGATATTTCCGTCTTACATGTCGTTATTCCCGACGGCGAGCGCTTTAAATCACTGAAGACGGTTTCGAAAATTTACGACACCCTTCTGGAACATCAATTCGACCGTAGCGATTTGATTGTCGGGCTGGGCGGCGGCGTGGTAACCGATATTGCCGGCTTTGTGGCGGCGACGCTGAAGCGGGGTTGCCGGCTGATAAATATTCCCACGACGCTGCTGGCGCAGGTGGACGCCAGCATGGGTGGCAAGACGGGCGTAAATCATCGCAGCGGTAAGAATCTGATCGGCAGTTTCTACCAGCCGGAGCTGGTGCTGGCGGATATTGAGCTATTGCAAACACTATCCGGGCGGGAATTCCGTAACGGTCTGGCGGAGGTGCTTAAAACCGCCCTGATCCGGGACAGGGAACTGTTTGAATTGCTGGAAAAAAATCCGGAAGCAGTTCTGGCACGCGATAATGAGCTTTTAGCTCGCATCGTTCGCCGCTGTGTTGAGATTAAGCGGGCAGTTGTTCAGGCGGATGAAAAGGAAATATCCGGGCTGCGAGCTCTGCTGAATTTCGGGCATACCATCGGTCATATAATCGAAGCCGGATGCCACTACCGCAAATTAAAACACGGCGAGGCGGTGGCGATCGGAATGGCAGTGGAGGCACAGATTACGCGTCAAATATCCGGATTGCCGGAGACCGATGTTAAAAGGATCGTCCATACAATCCGGCGTTACCGGCTGCCGGCAAGTCTGCCGGCGGGACTCGAACCCGGGCAATTGCGTGAGTATTTGCAGCAGGATAAAAAATTAGCGGACGGAAAGCTGAAAATTCCCCTCCTGTCAGCAATTGGACAAAGTAACATAAAGGAGATGACATGGCAGCATTTCGGATCATTCATGGACCAAATTTGAATCTGCTGGGGCAGCGTAAGCCGGAGCATTACGGCACGCTGACTCTGGCTGAAATCAATGCCAAAATCGCCAGCTTTGCAAAGTCAAAAAACGTAACAGTGGATATCATTCAGAGTAATCATGAAGGCGAAATTATTGACGCCATTCAGCAATCGGGAGGGCTGACCGGGATTGTTTTAAATCCCGGCGGATTTACCCATAGTTCCGTAGCGATCCGGGATGCCGTTGAGGCGGTCGCGGTACCGGTGATCGAGGTTCATCTGAGCAACATTCAAGCCCGGGAGAGCTTCCGGCAGACCTCGCTGATTGCGCCGGTATGCCGGGGTCAAATCAGCGGGCTGGGGTATCTCGGATATATTCTGGCGATAGAATATTTTATTCGTAATATAAATGCTTTGTAGAGGAGAAATATTAAAATGGTCATTACAATGGACGATTCGGCAACCAAAAAGGAGATTATGCGGGTTACCGAATTGATTAAAAAAATGGGAGGTGATGTGCACAATCTTCCCAAGGGTTCCACCGGCACCATGGAGGTGACCGGCGATCATGCCGGACTGGATCGGGAACAAATCGCCAAAATGCCCGGCGTCAAGAATATTGATAATGTAAAAAAGCCTTACAAACTGGGCAGCCGGGAAATGAAGGCAAGAAATACGGTTGTGAAGGTGGGTAAGGTCGCTATCGGCGGAAAAAAGCTGACGATCATCGCCGGTTCCTGCGCCGTCGAAACCGTGGAGGGAACCAACGAGGGTGGTCGTCTGCTGAAGATGCTGGGTGCGGATTTAGTCCGGGGCGGTGCCTTTAAGCCACGCACTTCGCCTTACTCGTTCCAGGGATTGGGTAAACGGGGACTCGAAATTCTGGCAGATGCCCGGGAGCTGATCGGCATACCGGTGGTTTCCGAAGCCGTGGATACGGAGAGTTTTGACCTGGTGGAAGAGTATGTAGACCTGATTCAGATCGGGGCGCGCAACATGCAGAACTACTCCCTGCTGAAACGGGCGGGACGGGCTAAAAAACCGATTCTGCTCAAACGCGGCATTTCCGCCACGATTAACGAATTTCTGCTGGCGGCTGAATACATCATGTCCGGTGGCAATTATAACGTCATCCTCTGTGAGCGGGGCATCCGCACATTTAATGATTATACCCGTTTTACCCTGGATATCAGCAGCATTCCCGAGTTGAAGCAGCAATCCCACCTGCCGGTGCTGGTGGACCCCAGCCATGCTTCCGGTCGCCGGGATATGATTATTCCGCTGTCCAAAGCCGCCATTGCCGCCGGTGCAGACGGGATCATGGTCGAGGTGCACCCTTTTCCCGATAAGGCGCTATCCGACGGCTATCAATCGATTACTTTCGAGCATTTTGCACAACTGATGAAAGAGCTGAGCACGATTGCCAAAGCCGTCGGTCGGAGTATCTGAATGGCGGACATCTCTTTGTCACAAATTACACGTCTGCGGGGCGATGTCATTATTCCGGGTGATAAGTCCATATCACACCGGGCGGCGATGCTGGCGTCCGTCAGTGAGGGAATCAGCCATATCCGGAATTACTCCTCGGCAATTGACTGCCAGTCCACCCTGAACTGTATGCAACGTCTGGGGGCGGATATTCGAAGCCGCGGTTCCGAAGTTGAAATTCATGGAAAAGGACGCTGGTCGCTAAGCGAACCCGGAAATGTTCTGGATTGCGGAAATTCCGGGACGACGATGCGCCTGCTCTGCGGTCTGCTGGCAGGGCAGAATTTTGCGACTGTCCTGACCGGTGACGCCAGTCTGCGAAGGCGCCCCATGGATCGGATTATCAAACCGCTGGTCCAGAATGG
Source organism: Fidelibacterota bacterium (assembly GCA_011046365.1). GTDB lineage: Bacteria > Fidelibacterota > UBA2242 > UBA2242 > UBA2242 > B118-G9. The sequence continues at coordinate 3,042 of DSAS01000142.1, read as the reverse complement.
CGCGGAAATCTACGGACGCCAAGCCAACCGACTCGCACCGCTTTTTATTCGGGGAACGTCATTATCTGATGTGAACTACGAATTGCCGGTCGCCAGCTCCCAGGTCAAGTCGGCGGTCCTGCTGGCTGGTCTCTATGCCACTGGAAATGTACAGGTCATAGAGCCGGTCAGGAGCCGGGATCATACCGAGCGGATGCTGACATTTTGCGGCGTGGAGGTGCAACGGGACGGCGCAGTTATCTCTCTCGGTAAAAATCGTCAACCGACGGCGCGGGATTTTCAGATTCCCGGAGATATTTCCTCGGCGGCGTTTATCATCGCCCTGGGACTAATGGTCCCGGGCAGCCGGTTGACTCTACACGATGTGGGTGTCAATCCGACGCGCACCGGGCTGCTATCCGTCCTCAGGCAGATGGGTGCCGCGCCGGAACTCCTAAATGAACGGCTGGTTGCCAATGAACCGCTGGCGGATATCCGGGTTACGTCGGCACCGCTGAAAGCCGCTGAGATCGGCGGCAGCCTGATCCCGAAGCTGATTGACGAGCTGCCGCTGATCGCCGTCATTGCGACGCAGGCACAGGGACAAACGATTGTCCGTGATGCCCTGGAATTACGGATCAAGGAAAGCGACCGGATTGCGGCGATTGCCAGCGAGTTGAAAAAGATGGGCGCAGAAATTGAAGAAACCGAAGACGGTTTTGTCGTGGAGGGTCCGACGCCGTTGCACGGTGCGGTCTGCCGCAGCTATGATGATCACCGGATTGCGATGGCGCTCTCGGTAGCCGCCTGTCTCGCCGATGGTGAATCGGTGATTCGGGACGCCGATTGCGTGGGAATTTCGTTTCCGGAATTTTTTAAGATTCTTAAAAAAATAGCCGCATGACCCGGTCCGGTCATTCGATCAGGCGGTTGTTTACCGCGTACAGGATCAGCTCCGACGTGTTTTTCAAATTCAGTTTTTCCAGAATCCGCTGCCGGTAAGTGCTGACGGTGCTGGCGCTGATGGCGAGCATTTCGCCGATTTCGGAAATGGTTTTGCCTTTAGCCAGGAGCTGGAGGACCTGAAATTCGCGGTCGGAGAGATTGTCATGGGGCATCTTTTCGGATTTTCCGCCGATATTGTACGCCAGTTGCTCGGCGACCTCCTGGCTGATATACATTCTGCCACCATTAATTTTGCGAATTGCCTTGATCAGTTCGTCCGGGGCGCTCTCCTTGGTGAGGTAGCCCCGGGCGCCGTTTTTCAGAGCCCGCAGAGCATAATGCTCCACAGCGTGCATACTGAGGATGAGGACATTTAGATCGGGATACCGCAACCGGATATCGCCTAAAATATCCAGCCCGTTTTTGCCGGGCATGGTGATGTCCAGTACGACGATGTCGCAAGACTGTTTTTCGAGAAATCCCATCACTTCGGATGAATCGGCGGCTTCGCCGACCACCGTGATGTCGGATTCCCGGGCGATGATCTTCTTGAATCCCTCCCGAATCAGGCTATGATCATCTGCTATGAGGACCTTGATCATTATAGTTGAAAGTTATAAAAGAAAAATGTGAAAGATAACAGGGTTTTTTTCATTTATGGTTTTCCGGAATCTCCAGAATAACTGTTGTCCCGGCGCCGGGCTGCCCCTGAATTGTCAGCGTCCCGCCCAGGAAAATCGCCCGTTCCTGCATGCCGATGATGCCATAGCTTTCCGGTTTTTCCATGTGCGCCGGGTCAATGCCGATGCCGTTGTCCCGCATTGTCAAGATGACGCGCTCATTTTTTCGGTTGATTGAAACAGCAATGTGATCAGCTTCGGCATGGCGCCTGATATTGGTCAGTGCCTCCTGAAAAATGCGGTAAAAAGCCAGCCGCTGTTCATCGTTTAGATGAATGTCGGGAAGGTTGGAATGAAAGCTGATTTTATGACCGCCGGTCTGACGGACCTCCTCCAGCTGGGAACGGACAGCCTCAATCAATCCCATGTTTTCCAATTTTTCAGGTCTCAGGCGGCGGATCAGATGACGGATTTTGCGGATGCCCTCGTCGAGCATATCGGTCATGCCGGTAATGTCGGGTGTGTGCTTTTCCAGGAATTCCGGAAACTGAAGTCTGAAATCGGACACCAGAATGGACAGGTCAATTTTCAGAGCGGTTATGATCTGAGCGATTTCATCATGGATTTCCCGGGCAATGGTGATTCGCTCCTCTTCACGGATACTTTGCAGGTGTCCGGCGAGCGCCCGCAGGCTTGTTTCCGATTTTTCCAGTTTACTGATAAATTCTTTGCGTTCGGTGATGTTAGTGCTGATTCCAATCATTCCCTGGGGCTGGTTGTTTTTATCCCGGATCAGTTGCACCCGGCTGTCCCAGATGACCGGTTTTCCGCCGGCGGGAAAATTGACCACTTCGCCGCGCCAGCAACCTTTTTGCAGAGTTTCGGCGATAATCTCCTCCTGGGTGGGACCCCGCTGGGGATCGTCGCCGAAAAACCTGACCGAGGTCCCGACCACCTGATCCAGAGATTTTCCCAGAATCTCCAATTCTGTCGCATTGGCATAGGTGATATTGCCCTCCAGGTCGGTGGCGACAATACCGTCGTGAATCTGGTCCAGCAGCATCGCCTGAAACCGCAAATTTTTTTCAGCGGTGCGAATTTCGGTTATATCCCGAATAAACCCACCGACCCCTTTGCGGTCGCCGATGGGCACTATAAATTTCCGGGTTTCGTAGATTTTTTTATCCACTTTTTCAATGCTGATGATGATGTCTCCGGATTGCAGCGCCTGTTCGTCGGTCTGCCGGCAGCGCCGGGCAGCTTCCGGCGGCATCAGCTCAAAATCCGTCTTTCCGATGATTTCCGCTTCCGGTTTGCCGAAAAACTCCTGATTGGCGCGGTTAACCATTACATAGCGAAAAGATTCATCTTTAATAAAGACCATATCCTGGGTGGCGTTGATAAAGGCGCGATAACGCTCCTCGCTTTTTTGCAGGATATTTTCGGCTTTCTTGCGTTCGCTGATGTCCTGAAAGATGCCCAGGAGCAGTTCCCGGGG
>DSAS01000067.1 GCA_011046365.1 Fidelibacterota bacterium | reverse complement strand
TCCACCACGGCAATCGGTCCGCTGCCCGGTCCGCCGCCGCCATGGGGTGTGGAGAAAGTTTTATGCAAATTGATATGGGTAATGTCAAAACCCAGATCCCCGGGGCAGGTAATGCCCAGCAGAGCATTCAGATTGGCTCCGTCCATATAAACAATGCCGTCATATTTATGCACAATCTCCACAATCTCTTCAACCTCTTCCTCAAAAAGTCCCAAAGTGTTGGGATTGGTAATCATCAAGCCGGCGACCTCAGCGCTCATTTTCTCCCGCAGATCGGCGATGTCAATACAGCCCCGGTCATTGGATTCCAAGGAGAGAGTTTCATAATTCGCCGAGCAGGCGCTGGAGGGATTCGTACCGTGCGCCGAATCGGGAATGAGGATATATTTCCGCTTTTCGCCCCTGGATTCGTGGTATTTCTTTATAATCATGACGCCAGTCAACTCCCCATGCGATCCCGCCGCCGGTTGCAGCGTGGCGGCATGCATCCCGGTCAGAGCACAGAGCATCTTTTCCAGTTCGTACATCAATTCCAAAGCCCCCTGCACGGTTTTTCCCGGCTGTAGCGGATGGATATTGGCAAAGCCCGGCAGAGCAGCAAGTCTATCGTTGATTTTGGGATTATACTTCATAGTACATGAACCGAGCGGATAAAATCCCTTGTCCACATGATGATTCATGACGGATAAATTCGTAAAATGGCGCACAACTTCCGGTTCACTGACCTCCGGCAGGTTAAGCTCCGTCTTGCGCAGATATTTTTCCGGAATGTACTGTCGCAGAAGGTTTTCATCAACCGGACTGTCCGGCAGCGCGACACCCTGTTTTCCTTTTGACGAATATTCATAAATGAGCTGTTCCATGTTATCCTCGATTTTTTAAACGTCCAGCCGTTCCTTGATCATATATTCAAATGCTCCAATGGCTTCGGGAATTTTATCCAGATTTTTCCCGCCGGCGGTTGCCATATACGGTCTGCCGCCACCACCCCCGCCGAGGATTATCCCCAGTTGTTTGACGATCTGACCGGCATTGAAAGAATATTTCTTAATTGCCTCATCAGTAGCACAAACGACCAAAAGCAGTTTATCATCAGTGGTCGAAATAAGCAATGCGACGCCGGTTTTTACCTTCTCCCGGAACAGATCGCCGATCTGTTTAAGTTCATCCATTGACAGTTCAGAATATTGATGCTGAAAAAGCGTCACATCTTTGATTACGATTGATTGTTGAAGCAGCCTGTCCAGTTCGGACTGCATATCTCGGACAGATTGGGATTGCAGCTCCTTTTCAAGCTGTTTGAGGCGGTCACTCATTTCCCGAATTTTCACGGGTAATTGCTCTGCTGTCGTGTTCAGCGCTCGGGTCAGTTCATTGAGGAAATGGTCATAGCGGCGCAGTAACTCAAACACCTTTTCGCCGGTGACTGCCTCAATGCGCCGGATTCCAGCCGCCACCGCTGATTCGGAGATTATTTTGAAACCGCCGATATCACCGGTGCGTTCAACGTGTTTACCGCCGCACAGCTCCCGAGAAAAATCACCCAGGTCTATCACTCGCACGATGTCATCATATTTTTCACCGAAAAGTGCCATAGCGCCGGATTCTTTCGCTTCATCAAAAGGCTTATACTGAATATCAACCGCGATATTTTCCCGGATTTTCCGGTTGACGATATCTTCAATCTGCTCCAGCTCTTCCGGCGAAACCTTGGCATAATGCGTAAAATCAAAACGCAATCGTTCGGCTTCCACCAGCGAGCCGGATTGGTGAACATGCTCCCCCAACACTTCCCGCAGAGCGGCATGCAGCAGATGAGTGGCGGTGTGATTGGCGCGAATGGCGTTACTGCGGCGGATATCAATTTCAGCCCGCACTTTCTCCTGCCGACTGATTTTTCCGCGCAGCAGACGACCGCTATGAACAATGGTATCGCCTATTTTTTGAGTATCGCTGACGTTTATGCTGAATTCGCTGTTTGAAATCGTCCCGGTATCTCCGATTTCGCCGCCTGATTCCGCGTAAAAGGGCGTTATGTCCAGCACCAGATAATATGTATCATCCTGAACGTAATATCGCCTTAGAACCGATTCAGTGGCTGTCTGGACGTAGCCTACGAACTCCGAATCTTCCCCTTCACTGACAATTATCCAATTCCGGGCGGACTCATCCACATCTATTTTGAAATTCCGTGCGGCACGGGCGCGCTCCTTTTGCTTTTTCATCTTCTGATTAAAACCGGTGATATCCACCGTCAGACCATCCTCCTGAGCCATCAGCTGCGTTAAGTCCAGCGGAAAGCCGAAGGTATCGTAAAGTTTGAAAACCTCCGTACCGGGAATTTCAGTCTTATTTTGTGAAATCAGTTCAACTTTAACCCGCTGATAGACTTCCAGCCCTTTATCAAGTGTTTCGCCGAAAGACTGCTCTTCATAGCGGATGACTTTCCTGACATGCTCTTTGCGTTCGATGATTTCCGGATAGACATCGCCCAGAATTTCTCCCACCGTATCTACCAATAGATAAATAAAGGGTTGGTGCATATTCAGCATGCGTCCGAAGCGGGCTGCCCGGCGCAGAATCCGCCGAATTACGTAACCCCGACCGTCATTGGCGGGCATTCCACCATCGGCGACGGCAAAGGTCAGCATCCGTACATGATCGGAGATTACCCGATGCGGCATACCCGATTCGGTCTGATATGTGACTTTCGTCAACTCCTCGATTTTCCGGATAATCGGGATAAAAAGATCGGTGTCGTAGTTGGATTTTTTATGTTGCAGAGCGGCAACGATCCGCTCCAGTCCGGCGCCGGTATCCACATGTTTTTTCGAGAGCGGGTGCAGCTGTCCCTGCTCATCACGGTTATACTGAATAAATACCAGATTCCAGAGTTCGATATATTCCGGATTGCCGGCATTGATGAATTCAGCGGACTGATTGTCCGGTTCATTGCCGGTATAATAGTGAATTTCCGAACAGGGACCGCAGGGACCGGTCTCGCCCATCTCCCAGAAATTATCCTTTTCACCAAAGCGTAAAATCCGATCGGGCGCGATGTCGGTTTCCTGACGCCAGCATTCGAAAGCTTCGGCGTCATCCTGATAAATTGTCGCCCATAGCCGCGTCTTAGGAAAATTCCAGATTTCGGTAAATAGGGTCCAGGCATAGCGGATTGCCGCGCGCTTGTAGTAGTCACCGAAGGACCAGTTGCCCAGCATTTCAAAAAAGGTATGATGATAAGTGTCTTTGCCAACCTCCTCAAGATCGTTGTGCTTCCCGCTTACGCGAATGCACTTCTGGGAATTGGCAACCCGCCTGTAGGTTGGTTCCTGTTGATCGAGGAAAATCGGTTTGAACTGGTTCATTCCGGCATTGGTAAAGAGCAGTGTCGGATCATCGGCGGGGATGACCGGTGCACTTTTTACAATTTCATGGTCCAGACTACGGAAATAGTCAATAAAGTCCGCGCGTATCTCCGCTGCTGTTTTCATTCTTCTCCAGTATTTCGAACTTCTCTATTGATAATCAACTCCTTCATTTTTAAAGAAGGTAAGTTATTTTCTCCATACTCAATAATCAAGCGATAAACCAGGCTTTATGATTGGTTTTTAAATTACCGCAGAAAGGATGTTAATCAGTGTATCCACCGAGAAAGGCTTGCTGAAAGCGGCTTTGAAGCCATATTCCGTCGGTCGGCTGATGACCGGATCATCGGCGTACCCGCTGTAAGCCAGCGCCACGAGATCGGGCTGAATGGTTTGCAGGTCTTTCAAAACCTCTTTGCCCCCTTTGCTGCCGGGAATGGTCAGATCGAGTATCACCAGATCATAAGCCGAACCGTCCTGCAGCGCCGTGCGATATTGATTCACAGCCTGCTCTCCATCTTTAACGGCATCAACGTTGAATCCCAGATTTTCCAGCATACTGCTCATAAAATCCCGTACCGACTCCTCATCATCCATCAGAAGCACACGACCCTGAAATTTCTGCTTCAGCGTGACCTTTTCAGCTTTTTTCAAACGTTTCTTTGTGCCGGGCAGATAGATAGTAAAGGTTGTCCCCTCTCCGGGCTGAGACGAGACTGTAATATGACCTCCATGTTTTTGAATAATGGAATAACAGGTCGCCAAACCAAGCCCGCTGCCGGAACTCTTGGTACTGAAGAATGGATCAAATATCTTGTCAATGATCTTTGCGGGAATCCCGATGCCCTGATCAATGACGGCTACTTTGACATATTCTCCGGGCTCCAGACCGCCGGCTAAATCTCCGGTTTCAATAATCACATTGTTTGCTTCAACGGTCAGTGTACCGCCGTTGGGCATTGCCTGTTTGGCATTGATGACGATATTGGTTAAAACCTGGGAAATCTGATTGATATCCATTTCCACCGGATAGAGGTCTTTTTCTATCAGAAACTCCGCTTTGACATTGCTGCCGGTCAATGTAAAAGGCACCACTTCACGAATTAACTCCGCCAGCGAAGCCACTTCTACCACCGGTTCGCCCCCTTTGGAAAAGGTCAGCAGCTGCTGGGTCAAGCCCGTGGCTCTGGAGATGGTCTCTTCGATTCGGGTCAGGTATTTAATGAGGTCTTCGCCTTTGCCGATCTTTAATTTAATGAGTTGAACGTTGCCTAAAAGTACCGACAGAATGTTGTTGAAATCGTGGGCGATTCCGCCGGCTAATACACCAATGGAATCCAGTTTTTCAATCTTGAATGCCTCTTCCTGCATCCGTTTGTAGCGCGTCAAATCCCGAATGATGCCGAGGCTGGCTGGTCGGTTGTTCCAGATAATTTTCGAGGCGCTAATTTCCACATCCAGGGTTCTGCCGCTCTTGGTTCTTGCCCTGAATTCGCAACGCTTACTGATGCGAATCTTATGGTCACGACTCTCGTAACGTGCCCGGATTTTTGCCTGATCGGAAGCGTCTACAAATTCAATAAAATCGAAATCAGCACTCAGTAACTCTTCCCGATTGTATTCTATCAACTTCACCAGCGCCGGATTCACCAGCACAAACCGGTCGTCCTGCTGCACGTAGATGGCGTCATTGGAGCGCTCCACAATCTGACGAAAGTTCATTTCGCTGTTCTGTAACGCCCATTCCATCTGTTTGCGGAGAGATATGTCCCGGATAAACACTAAATCCGCCGGCTGACCATGCCAGAAGGTTTTGGAAGCGACCACTTCAATCGGAACAATCGTACCATCTTTACGTTGCAAGGAGGATTCAAAAAAATGGTGAACCGACTCTCCCCGGATTCTCTTTCGGGATGCCGTCAGCACTTCATCAACATACTCCGCCGGTGTCAGATCCTTGATACTCAAATTCAATAAAACCGTCACCGGATAACCGGTTATTTCCGCCGCATTATGATTGGCATAAATATAATTTCCGTCTATATCATTGATTAAAATTCCATCAAAGGCGTTTTCAACCAGAGAGCGGAAATTTTCCTCGCTGGCTCTGAGCGCCGCTTCAATTTCTTTGCGTTGCCGGTTTTCGTTCTGAATTTCCTCCGTTTTGCGGGCGACACTCCGCTGCAGCGACCGGATCCAGACCAATGTCAGTAAGATAACGAATAAAAGAATGCTGATCCCGGCAATAACATAGCGAGCCAGAGGATATGAGAAGAGATTCCGGTCTCCGGAGGGTGTCATCCATTTCTGGAAAAGGGCTTTGTGCTCTCCGCTGGATTGCAGGATTATCAGCCCCTCATTGAGCTGGTTCAGTAGCTTCGGATTGTTATAAACGGCAAAGCAGAAATCCCGCGGCGGATAATAATCCTCCAGATTAATGATGTTATCCTGGTTGTATTTTCTGATAAAATAATCCCCCTGCACCTTACTGATCAGCGCACAATCGTAAATTTCATGGGACAGCAGAAGGATAGCATCCTTGGGATGATCAACTGTAATGATTGATGTTGTAATTTCATTCTGAACGAGATAATCGTGCATAATATCGCCGGTCTGAACAATTATTTTCCGGTCCTGTAGATCAGCCCGGGATTTTACCGGGGATTTATCGTGCACAAAAATCGTATGCACTGCCGATGAATGTGGTATCGAAAAATCCAGGATTTTATCCCTTTCTACGGAGTAGAACATTGCTAGGACTCCATCGGCTTCACCCCTTTCGACGGCACGCCGAACATCCTCCCAGCGACCCGCTTCGATTTCCACCTGAAAATCCATCAATTCGGCAATCCGCTTCATCAGGTCAACGCAAAAACCGACTGCCTGACCATGCTCAACAAAGTTATAAGGCGGAAAATTATCATCGGCAAGAAACTTGTAAGTCGCTGTTTCACCGCCGGATACACTACTTGCATAAAGTTGGCTCAGCGAAATTGTCAGCAATAATATAATTAATTTAACGTTGTTCTTCATAATGAAAATCCGCAAAATATCCACGACTTTCAAATATACAAAATATGTGGATTTTTTATTAGGATTTTAATAACCGGTTTACCGCATCGGATATTACTGAATAGCTAAAACCCCTCTGTTTCAGATAGCGATATAACTTTTCCCGGCTCTTTTCATCATTTTGCAGGGATGCCAGTTTTTTCGTCGCCAGTTTCAGAGCGATTCTTTTTTGTTCACTTTCGTCAATGAGTTCGCTCAGCACCTGCCTGATGATTTCCGGCGATATTCCCCGTTTTCGCAGTTGTGCCACCATTTTATAGCGTCCGTAACGATTGATGTGGCACATATCCCTGACCAGCATCTCCGCATATTTCCTATCGTCGAGATAGCGCAGCTCATGACAGTAAAAAAGCACCCGCCGGACGACCACTGCGGGAAACCCTTTTCGTTTCAGATAGGATTTTAATTCAAAATCGCTGCGCATGCGCAGCGCCAGGTATTTTAGTGCCAGCTCCTTCGCCCTCTCAAACTCTTCATGGGATTTGATAATTTCAATCTGTCTGGCAGAAAGGACCTGACCCGGTTGCAAGTGAAATTGCTGAAAGGTTGCTTCAGATACGCCGAAAGCATACTCGCCATCAATAAAAACCGATCGCCGCTGAGCCCTCTTTTTCTGGAATGCTATTTGGGTTACTGTGCCGCACGGGCGGTCATCATTGGTACTGTTTTCCCGGCTGTTCAATGGATCTATTTGCTTTTATCTTCTGCAGGTTCCGGTTTTTTAGCAATGCCTAAAAATTCCCGAACCTGTGTCTCAATTTTCGCAAAGGTTTCCCGGTTTTCCAGCAGATATTGCCTGGCATTCTCGCGTCCCTGACCGATCCGCTCGTCTCCGAAGGAGTACCAGGAGCCGCTCTTCTGAACGATATCTCCCTCTACGGCGGCATCCAGCACATCACCTTCATAAGAAATGCCCGCGCCGTACATGATATCGAATTCCGTTTCCCGGAATGGCGGCGCCATCTTATTTTTGACAACTTTGACCTTCACCCGGTTACCGATATTGCTGTTGCCCTCTTTGAGAGAGCCGATCCGCCGGATTTCCAGACGTATTGATGTGTAGAATTTCAAAGCACGTCCGCCGGTGGTGGTCTCCGGATTGCCGAACATCACCCCGATTTTCTCGCGAATCTGATTAATAAAAATAACGGAGGTATGCGATTTATTGACGGCGCCGGTGAGTTTGCGCAGTGCCTGCGACATCAGACGTGCCTGCAGTCCGACGTGGGAATCGCCCATCTCACCTTCCAACTCGGCACGGGGAACCAGCGCCGCTACCGAATCAATTACGATCACATCAATGGCATTACTGCGTACCAACGTCTCCGTAATCTCCAGCGCCTGCTCGCCGTTATCCGGCTGTGAAATTAGTAAATCTTTGGTCTTGACGCCCAGTTTGGCAGCATAATTGGGGTCTAAGGCATGCTCGGCATCAATAAAAGCCGCATATCCGCCCTTTTTTTGGGCTTCCGCCACCACGTGCAACGCCAATGTGGTTTTACCTGAGGATTCAGGTCCGTAAATCTCGGTAATCCGACCACGGGGGATTCCACCGATACCAATCGCAGCATCCAGTGTCAGACAGCCGGTTGAGATCACTTCAGCAGCGATCTTGATACTCTCGTCACCAAGGCGCATAATCGAACCTTTTCCGAACTGACGATCAATCTGAGAAACCGCCAGATCGAGAGCCCGCTCCTTATTTGCATCTGATGTTGTCATAATGGATACTCCTGTCTCTATTTTAGTTTAAATTTGTGAATGGCTTTGTAAATTGCCCCTTTAGGTCTTAAAAAACTCTCGTACAGGACCATTTCAGCCACATTATTGATGGTTTTTTCAAACTTCATGGCTAAAAAGTTGCTTAGATTCAAATTATTTTCCCGATAGTTATAATGCTTCACGCGTCCTAATGTTATATGTGAGCGATACTCTTTATCTTCCTGCTGTACAGGCAGTTTTCGCAACGAATCATTTAATTTCCAACTCAGTTCTCTCAAATTTTCCGATCCTTCAGTGATGCCGAGCCAGAGCACTCTTGGTTTTTTTATATTGGGGAAAACTCCGGTCCCTTCACAAATATAATTAAAATTTTGAAAACTGCTAACACAACTTTCAACCTTTGAAATGACCGGTAAAATTTGGTCGCTTGATACATCACCCAGAAATTTCAGAGTCACGTGAACATTCTGAGGGCTGATGAAACGGATATTGTTTTTAAAAAAATGCAGTTCCGATTGAATTGCCCGAATCAGAGACCGGGTCTGTTCCGAGACGTCCACTGCAATAAAGAGCCGTTTATTCATAGCTTGCCTTCATATCTAATCGCAATTGATTGAGAGCCATCTGGGAGAAGTAAATTTTATTGGACAGCCGGTCGCGATTGTACCGGAAATGAAATGTCCCCTTATGATCACCGCTGGCAAGTCCAATAAAAACCGTCCCCACCGGCTTTTCCGGTGAACCGCCGGTTGGTCCGGCTATTCCAGTGGTACTCAAACCGATATCACTATTGGCGATTCGGCGAATGTTCACCGCCATTTCCTGAGCCGTCTGCCGACTGACGGCGCCAAAATCCGCCAGCGTCTTCTCCCGCACACCCAGGTTTTCAATTTTCGAGCGGTTACTATAGCAGATTATTCCCTGCTGAAAATAGGCTGAGCTGCCGGAAATATTGGTCAGGCGATGAGCAATCAATCCGCCGGTGCATGACTCGGCTATAGCAATCGTTAAATTATTTTTTAATAACTGTTTGGCAACCACGGATTCCAGGGTGTCTGCATCATAGCCGTAAATATCATCGCCTAAAATGGCGGTAACTTCATCCAGTTTTTTATCAAGTAAAGGTCGGGTGATATTTGGTGAAGATTTTGTAATTACAATATGCACTTCCGGGAAATGGGGCAAAATTGAGACCGCCAAATCCTGATTAATTTCAATCCACTGCTCAATCTTCTGAAAAAGTACCGATTCAGGCACGCCGGTAGTCCGAATCACTGCCGATAAAATCGGCTCGGTGCCAGACGTCTGCAGTATCGGCAGGATATTTTCGGCGAACATGCGTTCCATTTCCACCGGAACACCCGGCATAAAATAATAGACTGTTTTCCCCTTCTTGAATATCAATCCCGGCGCAGTGCCGTAATAGTTCGGGATCAATTCCGCTTTTTCAGGAACCAGCGCCTGCCGTCGGTTTGCCTCGCTCAGTTCGGCAATTCCCCGCACTTCAAAGAGCGCCTGTATGTGCTGCATGACGACCTCGCTGAATACAATCGCCGAATCAAAATACTGCGCTGCCGCTTTTACCGTCCGATCATCATGGGTTGGTCCGAGTCCGCCGGTAATCAGCAGGATATCGGCGTCATTTTCACTCGCAAGGGCGCCGGTAATGGCTTCAATCTCATCACCGACAATTTTCACGGAAGCAACGGAGATTCCCACCGATTTCAGCGCATTGATGATAAATTGCGAATTGGTATCAGTGGATGAACCGCTCAGCAATTCACTGCCTATGGCGATGATTTTTACGATCATTTTCAGAAAATCCAGATAAACAGATTGAGTAGTACGGCGGTAAACAGACCGGCAGCAATATCGTCCATCATAATTCCGAACCCGCCACTCATGTTTTCCAGTTTGTTGATGGGAAAGACTTTCGTAATATCGAAAATGCGGAAAACAGCGAAGGCGATTAGCGCCCAAATGAGGGATTGTGGATATTCAATCCGGGGCAGGAGCAGCAACGCCAGCCACATGCCGGCAACCTCGTCAATAACCACATAAGAGGGATCGCTGATCCCGGACCGAAGTTCCGATAAATTTGACACATAAATACCCACCAGGAATGCGCTGCTGACGATAATTGTACGGATTACGGCTGATTGAATCGGCAGTAGCACCCAAATCAGCATTGCCAGCAGGCTTGCCCAGGTGCCGGGAGCAACCGGCAGATAACCCACATAAAAGAAAGAGGCTAAAGTCTTGATCAGGGATAAATTCTTCAAAATATTTACAGGTATTCTTTAATCTTTTTCCGATTGACGATGATATATTCGATACCTGTCCAGACGGTAAAAATCGTCACCAGCAGCATCAGAATGTAAATTACATGATAATCTTCCAGGATTTTGACATACTCTGATATTCCCAGAAATATTTTCCAGCGCTGGGTTATAATATAGACAAGAATTATACAAACAACCCCGATTTGAGTACCGGTCTTTGCTTTTGCTGAGGAGCGGGTGACCATGGTTGTATTTTGCGAAGACATTAAAATCCGGATTCCCGTCACTATAAAATCCCGGAGAATGACGAGAATAACCATCCAGAGGGGAATTAAATCCATGATCACAAAGGAGATAAAGGCGGCGGACATCAAAACCTTATCAGCCAATGGGTCTAAAAATTTTCCCAGCGATGTCTCTTCCCTGTATTTGCGGGCGATATAACCATCATAGGCATCGGTAACCGAGGCAACAATAAATATAATCAATGCAAATATCTCGAAGTATTCTCTTCCGCGGAAAAGGAAGTATAAAAAGAGCGGGGTTAGAATAATTCGGGTTGTCGTGACAAAATTAGCACGGGTAAATATATTTTTATTCATTACAATTGTGTTCTGCCTTCCAGCGCTTTCGTTAAGGTCAGTTCGTCGGCATATTCCAGGTCAATGCCCATCGGCAATCCCTGGGCGATCCGACTAATCCGAACACCTTTGTCCTTTAACAATTTTTGTAAGTAAAGGGAGGTTGTTTCGCCGTCCCGGCTGGGGTTGATAGCTAGAATCACTTCGCTCACATTTTCCAGGCGGGTCATCAGATCGTCAATATGCAAATCTTCGGGACCGATACCGTTGAGTGGCGATAAAACGCCCCCTAATACATGATAGAGACCACGGTACCGTCCGGTTTTTTCGATCGCCAATACATCCATGACATCCTGTACGATGCACAGGGTTGTCTGATCCCGTTTCGGATCGCAGCAGATATGGCAGGGGTCATTTTCAGCGATATTGTGGCAACGGCTGCATTCAGAAATCCGGTCTTTAACGTCAATAATCGCCTTTGCCAGAGCGACCGCCTCTTCCCGCGGATTTTTCAAAATAAAAAAAGCCAGTCGCTGAGCCGACTTATTGCCGATTCCCGGAAAACGGGCTAAGCGGTCAATCAGGGTTTGCAGGGATGTGGGAATTGTACTCATAGCCCGGGAATTTTTAAGCCTCCGGGCAGATTCGGAAGCAGACCGCTTGTCAGTCCGGACATTTTTTCCTGAGAAAGTTCCTGAGATTTTGTAAGTGCCTGGTTTGTGGCGGCTACCACCATTTCTTCAACCATCTCGAGATCATCGGAAATCACTTCCGGATCAATTTTTACTGAGAGAACTTCCTGTCTGCCGTTGGCAACGACTTTGACCATGCCCCCGCCGGCGCTCCCTTCTACCGTCAGATCCGCCAGTTCGTCCTGTATCTTTTCCATCTGCTGTTGCATTTTGGAAAACTGTTTCATCATGTTATTCAAACCGCCTTTGGGTATCATTGGAATGCTCCTTATGTTGGAATTATTTCACCACCAAAAATATCAATGACCTTCTGCGTGATGGCGTTGACTGAATTTTCGGTTTCGGTATCAGAGGGTTCCGCCTGTTTCTCTACGCATTTGATTTTCAGGGAATGACCGCAAAGATTGGCGATGCAAGCTTCGATCAGCTCAGCTTTCGACTGGATACTCTTCAAATGAAACGATGCTCCGTTCCGAAACATAATCGTTAATTTTTTTCCCTCGATAGTCTCCGGCTGTCCCATACTTAAAAACGACGCCACCGAAGGATTGGTAGCGGCAACTTTTTCGATGATTGTTGTCCAGAGTTTTTTTACCTGTTCGATTTCGATATTAGGAATCTCAGCATCAACCGGCGGCTGTGTCTTCTGCTTGTGCTCGATTGGTTCCCGGTCTGAGTCAATGTCGCGGGATTTCGATTTTGCCGCAGGTTCAATCTTTGGCTCTGATGGAACGGAACCGGTTTCTTTGGATGGGAGATTAAACAGATCAATCGTTTCGCGAACCTGAGTCGTCTTCGAAAGGTAGGACGGATTATTCAGTGATTTCAGAATATCAGCCACGGTAACCGTTTGCGGCATTGCGCTCATGCGGAGCAGGGCAAATTCAATATGCAGCCGATGATTAATCGAGGTCTTGAGACCGAGTTCGGCTTCGGTAATCATTTTAATCAGGCGCAGTAAATCACCGGTTTCCCATTTGTGACTCTCCTCCACGTAGCGTTTTTTCATATCTTCCGGCATATCCAGCATTTCCAGCGAGCCGGTTGACCTGGCTATCAAGAGATTGCGGAAATGTTCCGAAAAACCGGAAAAAAATTCGGTTAGATTGATTCCTTCGTCAATCACGCTACCGGCGATCCGTAAAAGCGCTTCCGAATCATTTTCTAAAATCTTATTGCCGATCTTGATATAGTATTCATAGTCAATCAGACTGAGAACCTTTTTAGCCTCTTCGGTCGAGACCTTTTGTCCGGAAAAGGCAATCAGCTGATCGAGAAGGCTCTCGGCGTCCCGCATTCCGCCTTCGGCTTTTTTGGCTAACAGGGTCAGAATTTCCGCTGAGATTTCAACCTGCTCCCTGGCGGCAATATTTTTCAGGTGTGCGACAATTTCCCGAATCGGAATTCTGTGAAAATCGTAGCGCTGGCACCGGGAGATAATTGTGGGCGGAATTTTCAGCGGTTCGGTAGTGGCAAAGATAAAAATTACATGACTGGGCGGCTCTTCCAGGGTCTTCAGCAGGGCGTTAAATGCCTCCTTGGTCAGCATGTGGACTTCATCAATAATAAAAATCCGGTATTTGGAGTTGGAGGGCGGATATTTGACATTTTCCCGTAAATCCCGGATTTGATCAATGCCGCGGTTTGAGGCACCGTCAATTTCCAGCACATCCATACTGCGTCCGCCGGTAATCTCCTTGCAGTTCTGGCAGTCATTACACGGGTCAAAACCCTGCGGATTCAGGCAGTTCAGACTTTTCGCTAAAATCCGGGCGGTGGAGGTCTTGCCAATACCGCGTGAGCCGGTAAACAGGTAGGCGTGGGAAATTCGATTCGATTGGATTGCGTTTTTCAGCGTCGCACAGATATGCGACTGTCCGATGACTTCATCAAATTTTTGGGGACGATATTTGCGGGATATTGCTTGATAACTCATAGTAAAACTGGCTATGCACCAGGCATTGAATCGGTTTTTAATCACCCCACTATGACTGCCGGCTCGCTTTCGGGTATTTTGCGGCACATAAAAGAACCGGCTACCGCTGCTCCCTTCCGGGCCTGACGGGGTTTACCAACCTTTTATTGCGCAAAATGGAAAGTGTCATCGCTGCACATCATAGCCGGACAACCAAAAACATGACCCGCTGCCTGGCATCCACCCTGCTATAGCGGTTTGCAGGTTACAGGGCACCGCTGGCTCCCCGTGTAGCATAGCCATAGGGTGTCTCATCAAAGATCAGTGGAGCTGATGGGGATCGAACCCACGACCTCAGCATTGCGAACGCTGCGCTCTCCCAGCTGAGCTACAGCCCCATTCAAAAATCAGGGTTAAACTTATTAAAATCCGGGCTGGTTTCAAAAAACTAATTTATTTATTTTTCCTGCGAAAGAGACCTTTTTTCCGGGGTTTTTCTTCAGCCTCTGCGCCGGCTTTTTTGGCTTCAGCATCCTTTTGTTTTTTCTGGCGTTCCAGCATTTCGATACGTCTTTCAAATTCGCTCATATTGGCAAATTCGTCTTCCGGAATAGCAGTCTCACCCTCGGCAACTGCCTCTTCGCCGGATTCCGTCGCTTTTTGCGCCGGCTCTTTTTCGGCTGCGGCGGCTTTTTGACGCTGCTCTTCAAGTGCTTCCAGCTTTTCCAACATGGCAATAATTTCGGTATTGAAGTCCAGGACTGTCTTCTGAAGCCGCTTCATCAGTTCGTCTGCCATGCGTTTACCGTAACTCTGTCCGATATTGTTCAGAATGTCATCCAGCCGCTGTTTCAGATAGTCGCGGCGCTTATCAGCCTCACTGAAATCAATCTCCTGGCTGCGTTCATCCGATTGGGCATCCGCATCTTTTTCCATTCTGCGGCTTAGTCTTGTTCTGCTGCGCGGGTCCGGCATATCTTCCCTTTCAATTTTTTAAAAGTATAGGTTATACGTCCGATAGAGGCAAGCCTTTTTATCTTATTCTTGCGGAACTCAATGACGGTCTTCGGTCGGAGTTTCTCCACCATAAAGGGAACCGCCCGATAGCCGGTGACAATTCCGGTTACAGTACCGGAAAAGAGGTAAAGACCGGTCTGGTGAGCCGGGATGTTGAGAAAGGCAACGACCAGCTGTCCTCCCACCAATCCGGTGACGGCAAAACCCGCCATAGTGATCCATTTAAGAATCTCAATCTCCTGACCGGCGTCCCAGTATTTCAGTGTGTTGATTGATTGAATCGGAATGTCAAAAAGCCGGTCATTGTCGAGAATGCGAATATTTTGCCCGTTCAGTTTCTGGAACACCCCCTGGTATTCGGTTTTCTCTTTCGTAATAATCAGGCAGTAGGAGTCTGCCGGTAACTGTCGCAGATGCTCTTCGGCAAACAGCGGCTGGTATTTGCGCTGCAGGAATTCAATCTTGGCACGGTCAGGCGGCGGCTGGTCACCGATTTCCTGACCCAGCAGATGAAATTCGTAATGACTGTAGCGCTTTTCGTAATAAACCGGACTTTCGGCATTCCAGGATTGAATCCAGGCAATCACACTGTCATTCGGCAGCAGGTAAAATTGTGCGCTGATGAAGTTGTGAATATCGGGAAACAGACGGTAATGAATCTTTTCGATAATGTCAATTTCAGTACCCACCGCTTCGTGCAGTACCAGCACCTCACCTGCTTTTAGCGAGGCAAACATTAATATAATTACGAAAATAAATGTCTGCGCTTTGGTCATTTTTCTGGAAAGCCCCACCAGTGATGCGGGGCTTTTCCGTTTATTCTGATCTTTTAATAATTTTAGCGGTCATAATCTAAAAACTGAATCCGGTTTCGATCGTCGTGATTGAGACCGATTCGGTCTTGGGATTAATGGACCCGCTGCCGTCAAAATCGCGGTAGGTTTTCTGAAAAACATAATAGATCACCGCACCGCCACCCAGCTCGAAACCGACCTTGTAACCGAGGATGGTATTTTCCGAAGGTTTTTTGAACAAGAACGGATTTTCATCGTTGTTGCGCTGATAAAAGGCGGTTGCATCGGCGAGTTTGGGGATTTTTCCCTTCGGTAATGAAGCTGTTGCCATGAAGCTCTTAATCTCAGTCCCTGCTGAAAACATGTGCTGATAATAACTACCAAGAATTATGTAGTTCAAAATATTTACATCAAAAGCACCGAAGATACCTTGCATCTGGTCCTGCTGCAATTTCATCTGCTGTTTGGTATAAATTTCATTATCGCGAATCTGGACACGCTCATAATCGTAAACCCGGTCCCAGAATCCGAACAGGAAATTCTTACCGGCATAGCGGTATTCCAGGGTCAAATTGGCAATTCGAAACAGATTTGCGTGGACACCCGGAACGGCAAAACCAAAACCGGGCGTAAACGCCTCGCCTTCGTATTCTCCACTGCTGGGATTAAAGACGTAGGCTGAGTCTTCCCGCGGAATAAAGGAGGCTGCCTGACCGTAGACATCCAGTTTCAAGAACTTCATGTTCAGCACCGGCATGCCCACATCCACCGCCAGCGCCCCGCTCATGATGCGGTCATAATCCGACAGTCTGGTGATGCCTTGATCAATAATTGTTTCACTGGGCATATCATAACCGATAGACCTGAGGTATTTCCGCTGCTGGACACTAAAATTATTTCTTAAACTATCAATCACAACATTATCATCTTTGCCGGGGTACATATCCAGGGCATCGGCGACTTCGTCTTCATCGGAATCGGGTAAGCCTTTATAGGGATACACGTCGGCTACGACGGTACCGCCGACTCGCAGAGGCAGCTTTTTCAACGGCTTATAGGTGACCCGGGTAGCGAGCAAGCCCGGTCCGGTGATCTCCTTGGCGTTGGCGACGAAGGCTTCCCAGCCCAGTTTTTCCATCTGCATACCGGTGTGAATTCCTACTTTGCGGACCTGTGGATATTCAGTAGTATTGGAATAGCCGTTCATCAGGATTCCGTAACCCAGGGTTGTATTGTCCATAGCACCGAGTTTAGCAAAGAAGGGATCGCCCGGTTGTGCCCAACGAATATAGTAAAATTTGTCAATGTAATCGGAGATTTCATCCCATTCTTCTTCGCGGATCTTACCCTGTTCATCCATATAAATGGCAACATCGAGAGCGATCGCCAGTTTACCGAATCGGAATTCCGGGCGCAGCGCAATCTGATTGTAGATTTTATTATCAATCGTAACGGATCCCAGACCGAGCCCCATTCCGAAAGGTTTACCGCCGCTCTTTTCCAGCGGTTCAGCAGCCTCAGTGGCGGGCATTTCCGAGGGAGCAGCGGCTGCTTCAGCAGCTCCCGGTTGGGTCGTTTGCGGTTGCGGCTGATAGACCTGCTCCTCTTCCGGCTGAACCTGCGGTTCCGGCTCGGGAGTCGGTGCATCATCGGGATCAACCGGTATTTCGGATTCATCAACCGGCATGTTGACGATTTGCCCCTGCGGCGTGGAAATGACCATCTGTCCGGGCGCCAGATTGGTTTCGACGCCGGTAACCAGATTCATCACATTGACATTCCCTTCGACTCCGTAAAAGCGATCGCCATATTGACTGTTTGTGACCGTCCAGAATTTGGTACCTTTAACGGAAGCCACCGATGTGGGGGTTTCAACCCGGAAAGCGCCTTTAACACCGGGAGTTACGCTGGCGAGTACCCGACCCTGATTGATTTTCACCGTTCTGACGGAATACTCTTCCCGGATCGTGACTTCAGAATCTTTACGGATTTTCACCAGGCTCTTATCTTTTGTAAAAATTACGGCGATAAAGCCATCTTCTCCAGTCAGGATGGCATCGCCCACATGCAATCCCATCCCCATTTCGGCATCAACGTTGAATTCGGTTTCGCCGCTGGGTCGTACCAATACGGTACCACTTGATTTTAAAACAGTCGCAAAATAGTTTTGCCCCGCGGCGATCATATTTACCACGACAGCAATTAAAACCAATTTCGCCAACCTTTTCATATCTCACCTCTTGTGTTTAATTTTTTCCCGAATTGGATATTATCCCCAATATGATTTTTGAGTCCATTAACTCAATAATGCTGAAATCCATTTTAACCTGAACCTCAGTCTGGTCCGATTTTTTTAGTTTTACCACAAATGAGCGTACCAGACCGACATCAATCTGCTGAATTAATTTACTAAACGGTGTATTTAAATTTGGTTGAACAAAGCGGGTAATCTCCTGTCCGATCACATCCTGACGACCGTATTTAAGCAGTGTACAAAAAGACCGGGAGGCGCCCAGAATCGTACCGTCTTTCAGAAACAGGATGGTATTGTCGGTCGCCGATTCGATCTCTTTTGTCAGGCGGTCCCGGCTGTCCCGCACATCCTGATACATCTTTACCAACTTTTCGTTGAAAGTCTTCAGCCGGGCATATTTTTCCTCCATCTCCTGAAGCTCTTTTTTCTGGTTGATGGAAATGCTACCGACCAGCAGGTCATTATATTCTTCAACGTACTTGTTGAGCGTGTAACCAAGCCCTTCAATGGCTTCCAGCAGCAGGGAGTGATTCTCACCCTCATAGGAAAACAGCTCCATGCCCAATGCCTTATAACGGTCGGCATACCTGGAGCGCCAGCGATCCAGTACGTTCTTGAGCTGGACAATCTTTTTCTGCTTGAAATCGGCTCCCAGGATGACCACATATTCCGGCATGATGGGAAATTCGCCGAGAATTTTCAGATTTTTACGCTCTTTTTCCGGAATAAGCTGGTATTCAAAACCGGTAGTGACAGCGACATCCACCCTTTTATCAATAATCTGGTAGAGATGCAGCGGTTCCAGTTTTGCGGCAAAGGTGCGGGTTTGGTCCAGCCTGGTCACGTTGCATTTTCTCAGGAGATACAGAATTACGGGATTTACGAAGAGGGTATCAGTGCAGTTGAGCAGAATCACCGACTGACGTTGTAAATCGCTCAGTTTCTGGGCGCGGGAATTTTTATGAACCACCACGTACCCCTTCATATCACTGGGTGCCAGTTTGAAGAGCGGTACAAATTCATAAAAAGATTCCAGATACATCGCCTCATAATTGCTGACCAGGGAAATAACATCGGTGCGTTTGGCAATCTGGGCGATTACCGGCTTATCGTTCTTCAACCGCTCGTATTCCACATTGACGCCTTGGGATTGTTCGATGATTTTCCCGATTTCTTCGAGAAATTTAACGGTATCTTTCGATATTTTTTGTCCGGGAATTAACCACTTCAAGTTTTCCAAAATATCTTTCCTTAAATGTTAATGAAGATTTTTTATATTTACGATCAGGCTCTGTTCCAGACGATCGAGATCAATCGGTTTCGGGATAAAATCAACTGCCCCGAGTTTAATGGCATCGTCGGCGATCTTTTTATCCTTCACACCGGTCACGATAATGACCGGAATCGTGATGTTCATCTGCCGGATTCTCTCGAGCACTTCCAGACCGTTCATGCCCGGCATGATCAGGTCCAGCAGAATGGCATCGAAATTATCTTTTTGCAAACATTGTAATGCATCGCTGCCAGAATGACTGATCCGGGTTTCAAAACCGCGATATCCCAGATATTCGGATAAAAATTCGCAGACGTTGGGTTCATCATCAACAATCAGGATTCTGTTTTTTTCCATTATAATTGATTCTTTCAGATTTATTGTGATTTTAAATGGACGATTTCTTCTTCGGGCAGCATGTCAATCCTGACCTGGGAAATCTTGGCGACCGTATTGATCGGCAGGACCAGATTATAGTCAATTTCCTGAATCCCTTTGACGAGGTAAATGGTCATTGTCCAGGGACCGGCAACAATATTAAACATGGGATTGAAATGTTTGATCTGATCAAGCCTGCCCGGCGCATCAATAATCCGGGTGAGGACATTGCCGTTTTCATCCACCAGCGAGATCACCGGGAAATAGCGATATTCACCCTGAGCCACTTTCCGGATAAAATCGGTTGTGAAAACATAATTATTCCCCGAAAAGGAGTATTCCACAAAGGTCCTGCCCTCCTTTTTTGCTTTGATTTGCAGAGTTTCGACCATTTCCTGGAGGATTTTTAGTTTAATCTGATAATCAATGCGAAACGAGAGCGAAACGCTGCTGCTGTTGGTGGGCAGACGCTGAATGGAAGGTTCACCGATATTGATGATATAGGGATCACCCAGAACATGATCGACGACTTCTTCAAAACTGTGTGTCTCGTGAATAAAGTCTTTAACCCGCCCGGTAAAGGCATCTTCATGAAATCGGCTCATCTGGAGGGGTTTTGGGCTTTTATATTCCTGTCGGGGATGATCGCTATACTCCGCCAGCAGTCGTTCCAGCGCTTTGCTGATATTGCGGGTCGCCACCGTTATTTCGCGACCGCTTTTCGGTTCCGGAACCGGCGGTATTCCCGGAGCCCTGACGGGAGATGCGGATTCCTGGCTGCGCTCAGCACTCCCGACCTTAATCTGGGGATCAATCAATTTATCCAAAGCATTGTTGACAGACAGAATAAGCCGCTCTAAATCCGCCGACTTCTCTTTTACTTTTGTTTCGGCTTTAGTTTTCCAGGTATTCAGATCGGTCAGTTGCAGATTAATCCTGAATTCGCCCTGACGGCGTTCATAGGCGCCAGTGAGGAGCAGATTCTGCGCCTGTTGATATTTGGTATCCTTTTTTATCTTGGACAGGGTTTCATCAAGCTGTTCGGATTTATAGGCTTTTATGTTGGGATTATTGGCATAATGATCCAATATAAAATCCACAAAGCCCTCTTTCAACCACTGAATCTCTGAATCAGAATAGAGGTTATCAAAAGACATTACCCAGAGATTCACATCGGCGCGGCTGACATTATACCCGAAAATTAAAAGAATGAGCACGTATTGCCAGCTCTGCTTAAAACGATCCATCTTCAGCCTTACCTGTTTTTCTGAGAATTGTCTGATGTACTATTTATCCTTTGCCATAATCCGGTATTATTTCATGACTGACAAAGTTCACAATTATTTCCCTTGAAATCAAGCATTTTCCGTTGCATTCCGGCTTAACAGGCGATTCCCGTTGATTATAATCACAAAAATATTGAAACAGCAACACCGGTTTATGATTTATATTTTCAGGAAAATTGTTAAATTCCATTTCGATATTGACGAAAGGAAACCCAATGCATTCTGAATCAGACGCAGCTACGGAAAACCACCCGGAAAAACAGCCGCTGAATTTTATCCATCAGATCATCGAAGAGGATAACCGGACCGGTAAATTCGGGAGTCGGGTACACACCCGTTTCCCCCCGGAACCTAATGGCTACCTGCATATCGGGCATGCCAAAGCGATTTTGCTTAATTACGGAACGGCGGTAAAATACAATGGGAAATTCAACCTGCGTTTCGACGACACCAACCCGATTAAGGAGGAAGAAGAATACGTTCAGTCCATCATCGAAGATGTCAAATGGCTCGGCGCTGACTATGAAGACCGGCTCTTTTACGGTTCCGACTATTTTGAGCAGATGTACGAATATGCCGTCCAACTAACCAGGAAGGGTAAAGCCTATGTCTGTGATTTAAGCGCCGAGGAGATCAAAGCCACTCGCGGAACATTGACGGAACCGGGACAGGAAAGTCCCTATCGCAAGCGCAGCATTGCGGAAAATCTCGACCTGCTGGAACGGATGAAAGCCGGTGAATTTCCCGACGGTTCCCGAACCCTACGGGCAAAAATTGATATGGCGTCGCCTAATCTGAATATGCGCGATCCCGTCATGTATCGCATCCTGCATGCCCCCCACCACCGTACCGGCAATAAATGGTGCATCTATCCCATGTATGACTGGGCGCACGGTCTGGAGGATTCTATCGAAAGGATAACTCACTCACTCTGCACCCTGGAATTTGAAGACCATCGTCCGCTTTACGACTGGTTCCTGATTGAATTAGACGCTTACCGCCCACAGCAAATTGAATTCGCCCGCCTTAATTTGACTTATACCGTTATGAGCAAACGGCGATTATTAGAACTGGTTAAAAAGAGGTATGTCAACGGCTGGGACGATCCCCGTATGCCTACTATTTCCGGCATGCGTCGGCGCGGCTACACACCTGAAGCCATTCAGAATTTCGCCGAACGGATCGGTGTCGCCAAGCGCGACAGCACCGTGGATGTCGCATTACTGGAATTCAGCGTCCGGGAACACCTGAACAAAATCGCACCCCGCTTCATGGGTGTGCTCAATCCGCTGAAAATAGTCATTGACAATTATCCGGAAGACCGGGAAGAGCTGCTCGAAGCAATCAATAATCCCGAAGACCTCAGTGCCGGTACCCGTCAGGTACCGTTTTCCAGGGAACTATACATTGAAGCCGATGACTTTATGGAAGACCCGCCGAAAAATTTCTTCCGCCTGGCACCCGGTCGCGAGGTACGCCTGCGCTACGCCTATTTCATCACCTGCACAAATGTAATCAAAGACAGCGACGGCAACATCACAGAGGTCCATTGCAGCTATGATCCGGCGACCAGCGGCGGCGATTCTCCCAATGGCAGAAAAGTCAAAGGTACACTGCACTGGGTCTCCGCCCGGCATGCCCGCACCGCCGAAGTGCGGTTGTATGATCGCCTTTTTAATGTCGAAAATCCCGGCGGCGAACATTTTCTGGAACAGCTGAATCCCACATCGCTGACAATCGTAGATAAATGTTACCTCGAACCGGCGCTTGCCGAACAGGCGGTCCCCGGTTTCCGTTTTCAGTTTGAACGGCTGGGCTACTTCTGCATTGATCCCGATACTACCCCGACAAAACTGGTTCTGAATCGCACAGTTACCCTGCGGGACACCTGGGCAAAAATCGCCCAAAAGCAGCAAAAATGACCGGTCGGATTTAATGGCAAGACGCCTTTCCCGGTGGTTTTACTATGGTAAACTCCGCCCTCTCGGACGGATCGGATATAATCTGACGATTGCCCTGGAACTTGCCTGGCACCGCTTCACCGATCTTGGTAAGACTAGTAAAATGGATTCTCCGCATGATATCACGGCAGTCATCAAGACCTTCGAGCGCCCCAAAATTCTAAAGCGACTGATCAGAAGTATCCACCATTTTTACCCGCAACTGAAAATCGTTGTGGCTGATGACAGCCGCAAACCTGTAACGATCCCGGGTGTTCAACTTGTCACTCTGCCCTATGATTCCGGTGTGTCCGCCGGACGGAATGCCGCTCTCAAAGTCGTTAATACAAAATATGTTCTCATGCTGGATGATGATTTCGTCTTCTTCCGAAATACTGTCCTCGCGCCGGCACGGGAGCTAATGGAGCGCTATCCGGAGATTAACATTCTCGGCGGGAAAGTAATCAACTTGCCCTTTTACACCAGTACCGATTATCGCCAGGCAGAGCTCTTTCCGAACGATGCCAAACCGCTTAAAACACCTGGTAGTCGGATCGGTACGGCGGAAGTTATGGACAAGGTCGCCAATTTTTACCTTGCTCGGACAGAAAGTATTCGCAAAGTCGGCTGGGATGAGCAGCTGAAACGCCTGGATCA
Source organism: Fidelibacterota bacterium (assembly GCA_011046365.1). Classification (GTDB taxonomy): domain Bacteria; phylum Fidelibacterota; class UBA2242; order UBA2242; family UBA2242; genus B118-G9. The sequence continues at coordinate 15,735 of DSAS01000067.1, read as the reverse complement.
TGCCGATTTTTTCACCCGGGCACGGGGCAAACTGCTGACCGCATACTATCCGCAAATGCAAATTTTACACGCTCAGAATCTGTTCGATGACAAATATCAACGCTTGCGGGAAAACATTATCCTCGATAAAAATGTACTGTATCAGCGCTATTATCATATTAAATCGTCCGGATAACGACGGTTTACTTGATCAGTAAGATTTTCTTAATGGCGCTGGCGTGATCGGCAATCAGATTGGCAAAATAGATTCCACTGGAAAAGTTATCGGCATCCCAGACAACTTCATAAACTCCAGCCGGTTTAATCTCATTGACCAAATCGGTGATTTTATGTCCCCGGATATCAAACAGGGAAATTTTTACCAATTGACAGTCCGCAATTTCATAGCGTATTGTGGTTGAGGAATTGCAGGGATTCGGGTAGACGGCGCAAATTTTAAAGTAATTTGGTGCGTTAACCGGTTTCGTCTCAATGGATGAAATTCCGCCGTTATTCCTGGTTGACAAAATCGTACCGGTCGTGCCGCAAACCCAGCCATTCGTGTTATCGGTAAAGACAATTTCATTCAGCATGTTTGCCGTTGGGAACCGCTCCCGGGTCCAACTGATTCCGCCATCGTCTGAATACGCGGCATAACCGAATAACCAGAAATCCCGGCTCTCAAAGCCCACCACCCTGCCGAACTGAGAGTTGGTGAAGCAGACACTCATAAGTGAACAATTCAGAGGAATCGTGGCTATCTCCCACTCTATTCCGCCGTCAGTTGTTCGCAGAACACAATTGCTTCCGGCGATCCAACCGGTATCGGGATCAATGAAGCAGACGGAATTCAGATAAAAATCGGCTTGACAGCTAATCCTCTGCCAGTTCAACCCGGCATCGGTGGTTTTTAAAATAACGCCCCTGTTACCGCTAATCCAGCCCGTTTTTGAATTCGTTAAGCAGATCGCCGCTAAACGCTCGCCAGAACCACTGTTTCGGCGCTGCCAACTGGCGCCACCATCGCCGGTCCGGATAATAGCCCCGTTTTCACCGACAATTATGCCCGTGTCAGGATTGATAAAAAAGACATCGTAAAACGCGCCGCAGTCACTTAACGTCAGACCGATATCGTGACGGAACCAGTCTGCTCCGTAATTGACCGATTTCAAAACCGAGTTGCCGGAGCCCACCGCCCATCCGATACTATCGTTAGGAAAATGGATTGCATGCATAAAATTTATCGCCGGCAGGTTACAGATGCTCCAATTTCTACCGGCATTTTCAGTTTTATAGATAATGGCATTGGATGAGTTATATTGAGCACCGGTGGCAAATCCGACTTCGGAATTCAGGAAAAAAATATCAAAAAGATCGCCGCAGGGCACACTGCTTGTATATTCCCAATCTCTGCCGCCATTCTCCGTTCTTAGAATGACACCGGCAGAGCCGACTGCCCAACCGGTTTCGGAATTGCTAAAATGAACGGCGATCAGCTCCGGCTCAAATTCTTGGGAGTAGCTACTCCAATGGTCACCACCATCCCGGGTATATAAAATATTTCCTTAGGTTCCGCAAGCCCAGCCGAATTGTCTATTCACGAAACAGATATCGTTTAAACTGCGGTTGAAAATGCCGGTTTGTCCCGTAATCTGCTCGGCCCAGGTCACTCCGCCATCATTGGTATTGAGGATCAAAGTTCCCCACGTCTCGACACCCGCAATCCAGCCGTTCAGCGAATCGGTAAAACAGATCGAGCGACAATCCCAATCAGATTCCGCGGGATAGAGCATCCAGCTGTCACCACCATCGGTTGTCTTCAGAATTTGCTGCCTTCCTGACGTAAAGATTTTTCCGTTTTCAGTAGAGCAGATAGATTGCAGCGGACCGGGCGATTGATATCGGATTTGCTCTTCCCAGGTTTGACCTCCGTCGTTCGTCCGGTATATGGCGGCGTGGTAATCCTTCCCGCCACAGACCCAGCCGGTATCGGTATTAACAAAAAGTCCGTCAAAGATATGGATATCAGGACCGGATTGAAAAATCCAGTCTTTCCCGCCGTCGGTGGTTTTCAGGATCGTGCCTTCTGCTCCGAATATCCAGCCGTTATCTGTATCTAAAAAATAAATAGTAAGCAGATCGTGTTCGGTACCGCTTTCCCGGACCAACCAGGTTGCGCCGCTGTCTTCTGTACTGATAATGGTGCCGTAATCACCAACCGCAAAACCGACGCCGGATCCAGTAAATTCCAGTGACCAGAGAGTATTGCCCTGCGGTTGCGGATGCTGCCATTCCCACTGTGCCAGACATACCCATGGCAACAAAAGAATTGATATGAAGTACTTTCGAATCATCAACCTCTCAAAAGAGTGATAATTCCGTATTTTATCCGGTCAGGGAGGCTTCGATTCTTATTCCGAAACTGGCAATCTTTGCAACGCTGCCTGAATCCGGCGCAGGACCGTCTCTTTTCCCAGAAATTCCAGCAGTTCAAAAATCCCCGGACCGACGCTGTAGCCGCTGACCGCTAATCGCAACGGGTGGATTAGTTTGCCGGCAGAAATATCCAGTTCGTCAGCCAATTCCCGAACGGTGGACTCGATGGATACAGCACTGAATTCTTCCAGTTGCTGTAATTTATCCAGTAAAATCGCCATCCGCCGGTTTACTTCTGTTTCTTTCCAGTTTTTGCGGACGGCTTTATCTTCGTAGGTTTCCGGGTCTTTGAAAAAGTAGCTGCCCAGTTCGGCAAACTGCCGGAAATTGCGAAAGCGGCTTTTCATCAGGTCAATAAATTTCAGGATATATTGCCGCCCGGATTCGTCCGGTTCGGCGCTTATCAGGTGATTATCAATGAGAATCGGCAGGATGTGACGACAGATTTCGGCATTCTCCATCCGCTTGATATGTTCATTGCTAACCCAGTCGAATTTTTTCAGATCAAAGACCGCCGACTTGCGGGCGATATCCGCGAGTAGAAAGCGCTGAACCAGTTCAGCCGGCTTCAAAATCTCATTGCCATCTTTCGGCACCCAGCCCAGAATTGCCAAATAGTTAAAAACCGCTTCTGCCGGATAACCCTGATCGCGGTACTCGTCAACACCGGTGGCACCGTGCCGCTTGCTGAGCCGCTTACCGTCGGTGCCGTTCAGAAGGGGAAGATGGGCAAATTCCGGAATGCCGGCACCGAAAGCTTTGTAAAGTAAAATCTGCTTGGGTGTATTGGAAATGTGATCTTCGCCCCGGATCACATGACTGATCCGCATAAATATATCGTCAACCACCACGGCGAACTGATAGGTGGGAAAACCGTTTGAACGCAGCAGAATAAAATCATCAATCTCATCATTGTTAACGCTGATCTTGCCGTACACGCAATCGCTCCACTCCGTCGTACCAGCTGGCACATTGCAGCGGATCGCCGCCTTTTTACCGACGTTTAAATGAGTGTTTATTTCTGTTTCAGACAGCGAACGGCACTTCCGGTCATACTGATATACCCCACTGGCTTTACGGCGCGCCTCGAGCTCTTCCGATGTGCAGAAACAGTAATAGGCGCTGCCGCTCTGCAACAATTCCTGCGCAGCCTGCTGATATGCCGCCATCCGTTGGGACTGGAATACCGGTTCTTCATCCCAACTCATTCCCAGCCAGCGCAGGGACTCATAAATCTGTTCGATATATTCTTTTTTTGAACGTTTTGTGTCGGTGTCCTCGATCCGTAGTAAAAACTGACCTTCGTTAGCTCTGGCAAACAGCCAGTTATAAATAGCCGTCCGGGCACCGCCCAGATGCAGTGCACCGGTGGGACTCGGGGCAAATCGGACACGGATATCACTCATCGTCTGCTTCCCGGCTCTGTAAAATCAGACCGTCTTTATGCTTCATCTGAATAACGATTCCACCAAAGTAACTGACATAGATATTATAGAAGATGATCGTTAACATTAAAAAAAATACAATTAACAGCGCCAGTAAAATACCGTTAAAAATCGAAGAGAACAGAATCGTGCCAAAATTGAACTCCAGCGGTCCCATACTTTCCAGCAGCGGCATACTGCCAAGTGCATCACCCATCGAAGAGAGCAGCGACATAGCCATCAGCGACAGCAGAAAGATAAAAATGCAGGAAACCGTCAAAATCACAACAAAGGAGATTTTCAATACCGTTGCAGGGCTTATGCTTTTAATTTCAAATTCCATATCATTATCCCATTTTTTAACGCCGTAAAGTTGAGAAAAATTACGCTCTAAATCAACCAAATTCCGATTACCATTGAATGAAAAATGTGTTAGAGTGTTATCTTGAGTCCAATGGGACAATGATCGGAGCCCTGAACTTCCGGGAGAATGAAGGCATCTTTGACATGCCTGCGAAACCGTTCATTGACAAAGAAATAGTCAATGCGCCAGCCGATATTCCGATCCCTTGCCCGCGTGCGCAGAGACCACCAAGTATAGAGTTCCGGTTCAGGGTGAAAAAGGCGCAGCGTATCAACCCAGCCGTGGCTGATGAATTTGTCAATCCAGGCGCGCTCGATCGGTAAAAACCCGGAGACGTTTTCGTTTTCTTTCGGTCGTGCCAGGTCAATCTCCTTATGAGCCGTATTTATATCACCGCAAACGATTATATTGCGCCCTTCCCTGTCATACGTCTCAACAACATCGAGAAAGGCGTCATAGAACTCCATTTTGTACTTGAGCCGCGCATCACTCATCTGACCATTGGGAAAGTAGATATTGAACAGCACAAAATCGCCATAGTCGGCAATGATCGTGCGTCCCTCGTGATCGAATTTCTGGATTCCCAATCCGGTCTTGACTGTTAGTGGCTTTACTTTGGAATAAAGGGCTACACCGCTGTAGCCCTTCTTTTCCGCCGAGGAAAAAACAGAATAGTAGCCCTGAAAATTCAATAGATCATGGGGCAACACATCCATCTGTGCTTTGGTTTCCTGAACACAGAAAATATCGGGATTCTGCCGTTGAAACCAATTTAAAAATCCTTTTCGGTAGGCTGAGCGGATTCCATTGACATTCCATGAGATTAATTGCATCACCTTTTTCATCTAGAATAATATAGACTGTCCGAAGGAAATCGCAAATCCTTTTGCATGATTAAACATTCCGCCGATCTGGGAAAAGCCGATGTCCAGGGCATAATGGCTGAAGTTCAGACCGGTTCCGATCCCCCACTGAAATTTTTCGATACCGCCAAAGGAAAAACCCAGCCGCGCCGGAAACCAGTGAGTGATATCGTATTCGGCGGCAATGGAAACTTTCGGTAAGTAGGTGGCAGCCAGATCATTGCTGAAATGCTGCTTGACCGTCGCATAGGCGTTTAGATTATCGAGGATACGATACTCGAATCCCAGCAGCAGATAACTCGGGTAATTGGAGGTAAAACCGGACACTGAATAGCTGGTGTCCGTCTGGATACCCTCTTCCAGTGCCGAATCAAAATTTTCGAAATCTTCAGAATAAATCTCAGAATAAATCGAATACTCGACCTTTTCTGCCTCGATCATCCCCCAGTTGATAAAACCAAACAGGTTATGCAGCGAGATATTGGCTGACATTTTTTCATTGATGACTGTCGCCAGTCCCAGATCAAAGGCAGCGCCGTATCCACCGATTCCCATTAAACCTTTCAAATTACCGTCCAGTACGATTTTATCGGGGTAGCTGGTCACTGTGCCCGCAACCTGCTCGAAACCAGTATATCCACCGCCGATCAGAACCTTGATAGCGGCACCAACGGTTGTCTGTTCCACCACATCGCTCAGCACCGGAATCGTCACCTCACGTCCATGAGCCAGGGCAACCGATGTCACCGCCTGCATTTCCACATTGGTATTCTCAAGATCGAGCAGAGGCTTTTCGAATTCATTACCGAAAAAGGCGAAGCGAAACAGCGATTTCGGCAGGGTCACGACGCCGGTGACTTCAGTGCCAATAGATACCGCCCAGCGACCGAACGATAAATTCAAGATAGGGAGTTGCATTAACGGATTAACACTCAATCCGTCATCAGGAAAGAAGGCAATTAAATCTTCCTTATCCTGATCTGTCAGGTAACCGCCGGTAAAAAAGTGTTTATTCATTAAAAATGGTGATATGGCGGAATTACTGATCTGAACCGTCGGAAACGGCACCAACGGTAAAAATCCGAAATGCAGAGAGAACCGGGGATTATTTTCCAGCCCGAGATTTGCCGGATTCCAGCCGTTGATGTAGGCGCCGCGGGCTTTGGTAGCATAGGCACCTGCCAGCGAGGTACTAACGGGATTGAGATAATACTGCGCAAACACCGTCGTAGAGACAAGCATTAAAATGAGAAAATATTTTATCGTTTTCATAGTCAGGCTCCTAATTATCCTTATTGGCTAAATCAATCAGTCCCTTGATCCGGCTATACAGCTGGATCGCCAGGGAGTCATTTTTAAACAGACGAGTGGGAACCGGATTACCGAGGTTGTCGGTATTACTGAGCAGGTCAATTTTCGTTTTTACGTATAATGAATCCTGAAACAGTGCAAATTTCGTTTCATCCAGAAGAACCATTTCTTCGTAACTGCTGTCCGGAATCAGATGAAATATTGCCAACGTGTCGGGATTTACCGGCGAATCGGGTCCAAAATAGAGTGTATCCCTGGCACCCAGAATCCGCAGAATTCCGTTTAATTCAAACTGATTATCAAGAATTGCGAATAATGTAACCTCCACAAGTTCCTCGGGGATATCGTCTTTCACAAGATCCGGTTCAATCTCAATTGAGGCACCTTCCGCCACTTCAAAAGACATGGGCACCAGAATTTCCATAACCCCCTGAATCGCCTGATCGGTGGCGACATATCCCGCTCCTCCGACGGATGCGCTGCCGTAGGATACAATTTTATCCGGCTTCAGATTGATCAGATCAGCGGCGTTGGGAATCACCACCACGGGATTATCGGTGATGTTTTGACGAACATGCGACTCAGCGCGATCGCCTTTTTTATTTGAGCTGATTAACATGAGATCCAAAATGACCGGGACGCCGATGTCAGATTCGAAATTAATGTTGATTTCAACTTCATTCAGGTCAATCCCCTCCAGCTCTTCCGGCAGAGCGGTGATCTCCTGTTCGACGGAATCAATGTCAATCGTAACCGTATCAATATATCCCGCAACCGAACTGAAAGAGATATTTCTCAGATTCAGGTCTACATCAATTTCATTCTCTACATTCAGAGTCATCTCCTGATCGGAGGGTAGACTGACAGTGGAACGGTAGTGAATCTCCTGGTTCAGTGAAAAGTTCGTCGTGGGGATAACCAGTTTATAGTTTTCCAGTGAATAACTCTTTTCAACAGGCTGATTGTCTTCGGTCAGTTGAATGGTTTTCTGCAAAGGCATATTGGTGGTTTTGTCAATTAATTCGGCGACCCGGAATTTTACTTCGGCAATGGCGCCGATATTGTTAACAATCGAAAGTGCCAGTTCACCGGTTTGAAATAATGCTTCCTCTATTTTTGTAGCTTCCTCCAGCGTAATCACATCCCGTTCCACGATAGCATCCTGGGAAAAATAACCGGTGACTTCAGAGAACAGCAGCTCCGAAACTTCGATATTGACGTCGTAGGCGCCCTGGAGATTGTAGTTAGTAATCACGCCGGTCGGAATTTCTACTACCGAAATATAGGTGATATGCTGGCTGAAACTATCCGGGGGAATCTCGGCAGTATTAGGAAACAGCGTATATCCATTTAAGTCAATCAGAATAGTGGTGGTATTCGGTTCCGGATAGAGATTCCGCACAATGTGGATTGGATTTGATGATTGATCACGGAATTCCGGTATATCAAGAGTAAGTTCGGGAACATTTTGGTCAGTTGTATTTGCCGTGTTATAGATGTTGATCGTCATGGTTCCGCTGGAAATCAGAGCCGACGATATTCTCGAATCAGTCGTCACGTCAATTTCACCGTTGTCGGTAATGGGTTCCTGATCTACAATGCCTTCAAATTCATCAAAAGTCAGCTGCTCGCCGGGCGATTGTCCAAACATGCGAATATCCACAATAACACCATTATCTTCTGTGATTTGAACTCTTTCTGTACCAGTATCCTCGGTGATAACCTGATAGCTATAATCCACCTGCTGACTGTTAACATCCATTACCAGATAATAACCGGTAAGGGCATCTGAACTGCTGTAATTCTGGCTGGCTGAAAGATTTATCATTTGTGTATATGCCTGAATACCAGCGGATTCCGAGATATCAATTGAAGTTATGGTTAATTCCAGAGTGGAATTAATGGGAATGTCATTGTACACATCAATCGCCAGGGTACCATTTAAGATACGAGCTGTTTTGACCTTATCATCCGATTCCTCCAGTGGAATTACGTCGGTCGTATCAATCGTCTGTGGCGGTACCACAGCTTCCGCAGAGATCACTTCAAGATTTTTTGCCTCAACCTGAATAACAAAACTGGAATTTCGATGAGCGGAGTTATTGGTGACCGTAGTTGCCCCGGAACCGTTCAGCACACCACTGATCTGGATAATGATGTTCTCTGGCAAAACCTTATGGGCTAAATCAATAGTCTGCATATCTGAATTTCCCGCCAGGATACCGCTGCTCCAGATCGCCTTGGCACTGTCGCCATCGGAACCCACAATCGTAACACTGTCGGCATCCAAAATCCGGATTACCAGTGGCGCACCTAATTCCACATTTTGCAAACCGTTATCCACGGTAATTTCCAGCACACCATTTACGAAATGAGCATTATCAAAATCATCGAAAGTAATACTTCGGTAAACCACGGGAAAGTCCGTGGATTGCGGAATCGTCATTGGATCATCTGCATTGACACCGGAAAAATCAACAATTTCACTCATTAATATCGGATCAGTCGTCTCTGGGTCGGTATCGTCAAGCGATATATTTCCCAGCCGCGACGTAACCGTTTCCCGAACCGGATCAACGCCCACCGGATCCAGTTCTGAGGTATACTGCTTAATAGTAGGTTTCACACGAACATCGTCAATAGACTGTGCAAATACTTTATGAATGTCTTCAATATCCAGTTGGTCGCCGACCTCAACTTTTTCAATATCCACTTGATCTTCGTAGGCAAAAATTGAATCGCCGCTCAGACCGTAAGGGACGCCCACAAACAGCGAATCATTCAGCAGATCGGCTATCGTCACTGTCGTTTTCATTAGGGGAACTTCAAGATTGATGTTCCAACTGGGCATATCCGATTCTTCCGGTAATTTCATCATACAGGAACTGGAAAACAGCAAAACCGTTGTTAATATCATTAATCCAATTTTTCTCATAATCTGTATCCTTCTGATAATTATAAACAATACACTTGGATAAGATAGGAATATCCTCGTTACACTGCTGTGACTTAAATCGCATTTATCAGCAATTTTAACCGGATAGACACACCAATATCTATGTATTATCTCAATAGAATACCCGTCAAACCGGGCATCTATAGTCGAAAATCATTGACAGAATTAAAACATCTGATCCTGGAAAAAGCAAATATCTGAATCCACCTATACTGCGGCTTTTTTGATCGCAGCGGCAATGCCTTCTGCGTTCAGACCGACCTCTTTCAGTAAAAGCTGCCGCGAACCATGTTCAATAAACCGGTCGGGAATACCCAGCGATTTGACCTTGAGAGTCCAGTTTTTTTCCGTTATATAGGACAGAATGAAGTTACCAAAACCACCGCGAAGGCAGTTCTCTTCAATGGTGACAATCACGGAATGCCGATCCGCAATATCCTTCAGCATCGCTTCATCAATCGGTTTTATAAAGCGGGCATGATAGAGGCTCGGCGTGATGTTATCAGCCGCCAGTATTTGGAGTGCTTTTTCGGCGACATTGGTCATGACGCCAACGCTGATAACGGCAATATCTTTGCCCTGACGAACCGCTTCCCATTCGCCGATTTTCAGGATTTTAGCCTCGCCGTCCTCATCGAAAGCAACACAGCTGTCCTTCGGGTAACGGATGACAAAGGGGTGCTCCTTCTGCTCATACGCGGTAAACAGCAGATCACGCAGCTCATTGCCGTTGCGCGGTGCGGCAATAATGACATCCGGGATCAAACTTACATAGCTCAGATCGAAACTGCCGTGGTGAGTCGGACCGTCTTCACCCACCAGCCCGGCACGGTCCATTACGAAAATAACCGGTAAATTCTGCAACGCAATGTCGTGAATCAGCTGATCGAAAGCCCGCTGCATAAAAGTAGAATAGATCGCCACCACCGGTCGGAAACCGCTGACACACAAGCCGCCGGCAAAGGTCACCGCATGTTCCTCGGCAATCCCCACGTCAAAATACCTATCCGGGAAACGGGCACGGTAGTCCACCAGTCCGGTACCGTCGCACATTGCGGCAGTAATAAAAACCGTATCCAATTTTTTCGTACCCATTTCACAGGCAATTTTACCAAAAGCCTCCAAAAATTGCGGCGGTGCATCGGGTGCTGTTTTTTGAGAACCGGTCTGTGGTCCGATTCCGTGATAGCGGGTTGGATCGTTTTCTGCCTGCGCCAAACCACGCCCTTTTTGGGTAATCACATGCAGAAGGACGGGATATTTTAAATTCTTAATATTGTCCAATGTTGCAACGAGCGCAGGCAGATCGTGACCATCAACCGGTCCGAAATAGCGAAAACCGAATTCTTCAAAGAGAATCCCCGGTGCAACGAAATTTTTCAAGGATTCCATGGTCTTGCGACCGATTTTACGGAGCGTACTGGTTCCCTTCGGTAAAAGAGTGAGTGAGTTCCAGACCTGGTTTTTAAAATTCAGATAGCGCGGACTGGTGATTATCCGGGTCAGATACTGACTCATGGCGCCAACGTTGCGTGAGATGGACATTTTATTGTCATTAAGAACGACTAAAAACTGTCCCTTGATATTACAGACGTTGTTAAAACCCTCCAGCGCCATCCCACCGGTCAGCGAACCATCGCCGATGATTGCGACGATTCGTTCATCAGAATTGCGCACATCCCGCGCCAACGCCATCCCCACCGCCGCGGATATTGAGGTACTGGCATGTCCGGCGCCAAAGGTATCATATTCGCTTTCGTAACGCTTGCAAAAACCGCTGATGCCACCATATTGACGGATCGTTTTGATGGCTTCGCGCCGACCGGTCAGAATTTTGTGTCCGTAAGCCTGATGTCCAACATCCCAGACCAGCTTATCAATAGGGGTGTTGAAAACGTAGTGCAGAGCGATAGTTAATTCAATGACCCCCAGGCTGGGCGCCAGATGACCACCGGTTTTCTGCACCACTTCAATAATATAACGGCGCAATTCCGCAGCCAGTAATAATAGCTCGTTTTCCGACAATTGCTTCAGATCAGCCGGTGAATCAATTCGTGGTAAAATTTTATACTCGTGCATTTGCTCTGTTTCGTTTGTCATAACGGTCTAATTCTTGATTAATTTCAGAAAATAGGTGTGAATTCGGGTGTCATCGGTTAATTCCGGATGAAAAGTCGCCAGGATGACGTTGTCATGTTGAACGAGTACGGTCTCATTCTCCAGCCGACCCAATATCTGAACCTCTGGACGGGGGTTGACGAGTTTCGGTGCTCGGATAAAAACCGCATTAAAAGGCTTTTCATCAAAACTGAGATTGACGGGGGCTAAAAAAGACTCCACCTGACGTCCCCAGGCATTTCGGGTCGCCCGGACCGGCACCCGGTTCAGAGTCGTCACCCGGGGATCATTGGAGCCTGCAGCCATTAGAATGGCACCGGCACAGGTTCCGAAAATCGGGCGATTGTATTCCAGCAGTTTATCGCGGATTTTCATCTCGTGAATCAATATGGACATGGTGGTTGACTCGCCGCCTGGAATAATCAGACCGTCGCATTGATCCAACTCTTCGGGATAACGAATCAGCATTGTACTGACATCCAATTTACTAAGCATGACCATATGTTTGGCAAATGCACCCTGCAAACCAAGAACGCCGATGGTTAATTCGTGTTTCATATAAGAGCACGAAGCCGGTCACCAGCCGCGTTTGGCGAGGCGTTCCTCTTCCGGTATCGAAGCGATATCGAGCCCCTCCATGGCATCTTTAAGATCCATGGAAATCTCAGCGAGTTTCTGCGGATCGTTATAGTAGGTCGTCGCCAGAACGATGGCTTTCGCCCGGGCTGGCGGGTCTTCCGATTTAAAAATTCCCGAGCCTACGAAAACCGATTCGGCCCCCAGTTGCATCATCAGGGCGGCGTCTGCCGGCGTTGCGACACCTCCCGCTGCAAAATTCGGGACCGGCAGTTTGCCGGTTTTTGCCACCTGCCGGACAATTTCAAAAGGCGCACCCAGCCGTTTCGCGGCTGCCATGAGTTCGTCATCCCGCAATACGGTCAGGGCTTTTAACTCTTTCTGAACCATGCGCATGTGCCGTACGGCTTCGACGATGTTACCGCTGCCGGCTTCGCCCTTGGTACGAATCATCGCAGCGCCTTCGCCGATCCTTCGCAAGGCTTCTCCCAAATCACGACAACCGCAGACAAAGGGAACTTTAAAATCGTGTTTCCAGATATGATTCTCCTCATCCGCCGGCGTCAGGACTTCGCTCTCATCAATAAAATCAACCTCCAGCGCTTCGAGAATCTGCGCCTCGGCAAAGTGACCGATGCGGCATTTTGCCATGACCGGAATCGAAACCGTCTCCTGAATGGCTTTTATGATCGCCGGACGGGACATTCGGGCGATTCCGCCGTGAGCACGAATATCGGCAGGAATGCGCTCCAACGCCATGACTGCCACCGCACCGGCATCTTCGGCGATTTTTGCCTGTTCTGCAGTGGTCACATCCATGATGACACCGCCCTTCAACATCTCCGCCAGACCGACTTTCACTTCAAAGGAACCTTCATTCATCGAAAATTACTCCTCAAATATATCCAGCCTGTAATTTATCATCTAGATTGCTAAAGCGCCAATCTTATCTGCAACTTCCCTAACGATTTTATCAGGTGCCGAGGCACCGGCTGATATCCCCACTGACTTTGCACCTTTGAACCAATCCGGTTGAATATCCACCGGACCGCGGATTTGATAGCTTCTGGAATTAATGCTTTGAGCAATGCGCGTCAGCCGTTTTGTATTTGCACTGGTAAAAGAGCCCACAATCAGCATAACGTCGTTTTCACTGGCAAGTTCCCGGATTTGCGCCTGCCGGTCGCGAGTGGGTTTACAGATTGTGTTGATGATCCGTAAATCGTTGATTTTCCAGATCAATTTCTTCAAAATCGCATCAACGTTTTCGCGAAACTGGGTTGATTGAATAACGACTCCGGCTTGACGGATTTTCGAAATAGTATCAGCTTCAGCTTCATCGGCAATGATAAGCGGATCAGTAACTTCACCGGCAATCGCCTCTACTTCGTCGTGTCCATGATCGCCAATGATAATTACCTTGCGTCCCTCGGACTCCAACTCCTTCGCAGCAGCGTGAATTTCCTTCACCAGCGGACAGGTGGCGTCAATAATCGTCAACCCCATAGAGTGTGCCCGCTGCCGGAGATCAGCTCTGGTACCGTGCGAACGGAGAATAACCGGCATTTCCGGCGGAATCTGGCTCAGATCGTCATAAACGACAATTCCATCCTTTTCCAATTCCCTCACAACACCCTCATTATGGACGATATCGCCCAACATGGCAACTTTGCCGTACTGTTTTCCGGCTTTTTTAGCAATCTCAATGGCGCGCCGGACCCCCATACAAAAGCCGGCACCTTTGGCGATATTGATGGTCAGTGAACTCATTGCACCCTTGCCGATGTGATGGTTTGCTGCGCCTGGTACTTGCCCTTCTTATCGGCATAGGAGACCTGACATTGATCATCACTTTCAAAAAAGAGCACCTGTGCCAATCCTTCATTGGCATAAATTTTTACCGGAACCGGCGCCGTATTGGAGATTGAAATGGTGACAAATCCCTCCCACTCCGGTTCAAAGGGCGTGACATTGACCAGAATACCGCAACGGGCATAGGTTGATTTCCCTGCGGTCAATGTAACGACATTGCGGGGAATGCGAAAATATTCCAGACTGCGCGCCAGAACGAAGCTGTTCGCCGGAATGATCCATTCAGCTGCAATAATACTCTCAAAAAGAGAATCATCCACATTCTTTGGATCAATCACTGTCTTGTCAGGAAATTTTGGAATCCTGAATTCACTGGCAATGCGCAGATCGTAACCGTAAGCAGAGACTCCGTAAGAGACGACGCCTTTGCTGATCTGCCCTTTTTCAAAAGGCTCGATCATTTTGTGCTTTACACACATTTCCTCAATCCACCAGTCGGGTCGTACACTCAATTTTTATCTCCTCTTTTTTCCAAGGCGCGCCGAATTATTGGAATTACCGCACCAACAGCCGCTTCAACGGTGCCCTCAAATGTCAATCCGGCAGCATAGTAGTGACCACCGCCGTCGAATTGCCGGGCAATCTCGTTCACGATTACCTGTCCTTTGGAACGCAGGTTAACCCGAACCTGCTGTAAACCAACTTCCAGAAACATGACCGCCACCTCGACGCCGTCTATTGAACGTATCAAGTCGGTAAAGCCGCCAATCTCATCCGAGCTAACCGCGGTTTCCTGCAAATCTCTTTGCCGGATCGTAAACCAAGCCAGCCTGCCGTCTACTTCATAGTGAATCTGTTGCAGGACCTTCCCTAAAAGCGCCATCCGGAGAGGCGAATGACTCTCATAAATTCGGTTGTATATTTCGTTAGGTCGAACATCATATTCCAGCAATTCCGCCGCCAGCCGGAATGCCTTTGGGGTCGCATTCTCAAATCTAAATGAGCCGGTGTCCGTCATCAGACCAACATACACTGCCTCGGCAATCCTGCGATTGATGCACCCGGGATTGATGCGCTTGATCAATTCGTAAATCAAGCAGCTGGTCGCCGATTCTTTCTCGTCCACGATTTTAAAATCACAGACAATGTGATTTTCCGGATGGTGATCAATACAGACACAGGGAATTTTCGCTTGAGCCAGATCATCGCCCAGACTGCCGATACGCGTGACCCCACCTACATCCAGAATAAAAGCCAGATCAAATTCACGCAAGCGTCCGGAATCCCTATTCGGATTATATTGCCTGATCACTTTGCCGGGGTCTAGAAAGGCGTATTCCTCGGGCAGAGCCGAACTGTTCAGAATTTCAACTGATTTTTGCATGCTCTGCAGACAATAATACAGCGCCATTTCCGAACCGATCGCGTCGCCGTCGGGATTTACATGAGTCGTCAACAGGATTTTTCGGGCAAATTGCAGTTGTTGTATGATCGGTTTCCAGTTGTGTTGCATCATTATTTTGCTTTAAAACGGTAATAAATATACCTTTTTACCGGTTAATATCAAACTGGAAATCGACCGGATAGTCGTAACGCCTGTTCCAAGGATTAAGCTGCCATTTATTGACTGAAGCTGAGAAGCAGATAAACCAAAGAACAAAAGCAATTGAGAAATATCGGCATTATTTCCGGCATTTAAAAAGGTGTTAAAAAAACTCAAATTCCGATATAGAGAATAATGTTTTCTTAAATGCCCTTGAAAAGGCTCAAATCTTATAAAAATCACCCCGTCAATTAATTTACACGCTTCATTTCAATCAGGTCATAGTCAATTCATCCTAAAATATGCTGTGAAATCCTCTGTCCGAACATACTTTGCCGGAATCCTGGAGGATT
>DSAS01000099.1 GCA_011046365.1 Fidelibacterota bacterium | reverse complement strand
GATGGTGATTGGCGCAGCTATGTAGATGAAAACGGCAACGGACAATGGGATTATGGGGAATTCATCGGTGACGATGTCGGTTCGGATGGCATTGGTCCCTACGACTACGATTATCCAGGACCGGATACCGATGGCACCGAAGCAAATGGAATGCCGGACCAGGGAGAACCGAATTTCGGGAAAACCGATAATGATGAATCCGATCAGATTGGCTTGACCAGTTTTGTACTAAACAATGCCACCAACATGAAGGATGACCTGAGAGCCTGGCGTTTTTTCCAGCCGGGACTATTTTCGACGCCTCCGGTGACGAATCTGGCATTCTTTTACGGCTCAGGGTATTTTAAATTGCCGAAAACCCAAACCAGGAAATTCGCCATTGCCAATCTGTTTGGGAACGACTTTGAGGATATTTTAAAGAATAAACGCACGATGCAGAAAATTTATGACGCAGATTATAATTTTACAAAGCCGCCGCTGAAACCCAATGTGCGCGCCGTAGCACGAGATAAGAAAGTCATTCTGACCTGGGATAAGATGGCTGAACTTTCCATTGATCCGATTTACGGTTCTGATTTTGAAGGCTATCTGGTTTACCGCTCCACTGATCCCTCTTTTAATGACGTAAAAACAATCACCGATGCCTACGGGAACGAGCTCTTTTGGAAACCGATTGCCCAGTTTGACAGAGCCGACGGTTTGAGCGGTTTACATCCGATTACTATTGAGGGCACAGGGGTTCATTTTCATATGGGAGATGACAGTGGATTACAGTATCATTTTATTGACAGCACGGTGGAAAACGGACGGCGCTATTTTTACGCTGTCTGTTCCTATGATAAGGGATATGATGAAGATTTTTACGAGCGGGGCTTATCAACAGTGGCATCCCTCGCACCGGTCTATCCGACCGAATGCAGTAAAATAATTCAGATTGATGCTCTGGGCGAAGTGGAATTTGTGGATATCAATTGTGCCGTGGTGACGCCCAATGCAGGCAGTGCCGGTTATATTGAAGGAAATATGGTGGCTGACTACGAACATGTTGGTCTGGCAACCGGCTATTTGGATGTGGTGTTTGCCATACCGGATGATGTTCAGGATGGACATCGTTATGAGGTAACCTTTTCCGACACAACCGGCGGTCGCTTTACCAATGGTATCTGTATCCGGGACTTAACGGATAACGAGATTCTATACGCGAGTAACCGCTATGATGAATTTGATATCAGTACGGATATCAGAGAGGGTATGCGCTTTGATTTTTACAATGATTCTTCCTACGTGACTGAGCATGGCTGGCAGGTGGGTGATTGTAATCTGCCCTATCGCGTCGGTCCCAGTAGTGACAATGCCAAACGTAGGACCCTGCCGGAGGACATTGAGATTCGGATTCTAGAAGATAATGCCGATACCTCGTTCTACAATCCGCTGGACACCGAATCCAATCGCCCGGCAAATTTCCAGGTCTGGAGTACGACCTACAACCGCAAACTGGATTTCGCCTTTTATGAATATGTACATAAAGACAACCGCCTCAATGGCGGCGATCAGATCAGTATCTGTCATGAAATTCATAATTTTGGCACAGCATCGAAAGTAGCCTGGATTTTCAAACTGGACACGATTGAAAATGCGATTGACCCGGAATACGGCGATATATTTTACTTTAAAGTGACCAAGCCTTTTAATGCCGATGACACTATCCGTTTTACGACGCGCGGATCAACAATAGACAAAAAGCAGGCGAAAGCGGATCTGAATGATATTTATGTGGTTCCCGATCCTTATGTGGTCAGCGCTCCCTGGGAAAAGCCGCTGTTTTTCGCCAGTGGCAGGGGAGAACGGCGGATTGATTTTGTCAATTTACCCCAAGAATGTACGATTCGTATTTACACGGTGTCGGGGAAATTGGTCAAAACCCTCCGACATTCGGCACCGATGTCAATAGGAGCTGAGTCCTGGGATTTGGTTTCGGAAGATGGGCTGACTGTGGCGTACGGTATATATGTCTATCATGTAGAGGCTCCCGGCATAGGCTCGAAGGTGGGCAAATTTGCTTTGATAAAGTAAAAGGGCGTGATTGAATAGAGGATTTTATGAATAGAAAGCAACAAAAATTACCACTGAGATTAATATTGATCGCTC
Organism: Fidelibacterota bacterium; assembly: GCA_011046365.1. Taxonomy (GTDB): domain Bacteria; phylum Fidelibacterota; class UBA2242; order UBA2242; family UBA2242; genus B118-G9. The sequence continues at coordinate 37,948 of DSAS01000099.1, read as the reverse complement.
TGTTTTGCGTGAGTATTTCAAATCTATGGGCACAGCTGGAAGAGGAATACACCGAACTCATTTATACGGGCGAGGTCAACAAGAAAGGATCGTCCTCCGCCCAGTTTCTGGAGATTGGAATCGGCGCCAGGGCGCTATCCATGGGTAGTGCTTTTACGGCGGTAGCCAATGACGTGACCGCGCTATACTGGAATCCGGCGGGGATTACCCAGATTGACGCTATCAGCGTGACCGGCACTCATACCGAGTGGTTCGCCGACATGTCACTGGACCATGCCGCCGGGATCGTGCCGATGGGTAATGGTCAGATTGTGGGATTTAGCCTGTCGGTTTTCAATGCCATCGATAAGCAGACGGTCCGCACTGTGACGTATCCTGAAGGGACTGGTGAGTATTATAGCGCCTCGGATTTGGCGCTGGCTATGACCTACGGTCTGAAGATCACCGACCGGTTCGCATGCGGACTAACGGGGAAATATGTGCGTCAGCAGATCTGGCATATGTCGTCAGCGGGGTATGCCGTGGATATCGGTTTGCTCTATAAAACACAATTAAAAGGTCTGAATCTGGGCGCCAGTATTTCCAATTTCGGGACCGATATGCGCCTGGCTGGTCGTGATGTTCGGCGGGCTCATGACGAGGACCCGATTCACTATTCCAACGATAAAATTAATGCCATGCTGGAAACCGATGCATTCCCGATGCCGCTGCTGTTTCGGTTCGGGCTGGCGTACTCTTTTTCACCTTTTAAATACAATGATTTGACGCTGGCGGTAGATCTGTTACACCCCAGCAATAATGTTGAATACCTGAATGTGGGCTGCGAGTATGCTCTGGCAAAACTGTTTTTCCTGCGCATTGGATATGAGGCGCTGTTTGACCAAGAGGCGGAAAGCGGTTTGAGCTTTGGAGCCGGCATCAACTATAAGCTGTTTCAGCAAACAGCATTGCGATTTGATTATGCGATTGTTGACTGGGGACGTCTGGCGTATGTCCAGCATTTTACAGTGGGATTATCATTTTGACCAATTATTAAAAAAAACTTGGAGGTGTTTATGAAAAAAAGAAATGCTACAGTCGTAAATTTCTGTGTGACGTTTCTGGTGATGGCTTTATTTTCCGGAACAGTCTCGGCACAATGGGGCAAAGCGCTTCACTATAAATGGTGGGAGCACGACCGGCTGCTGGTTCTCCAGTCGGTGGACTATTGGCCGGAGCATGTGTATCAGGGAACAGTGGAGTGTTTCTTTAAACTGGATTCGACATTGCGTTCGGACAATCATGGCAATACCTATACCTACATCATTTCAAAAAATCAGGGCGGCGCCGCCAAGGGCGATTTCGGGATTGCCTGGCAGACCGGAGCCGGCGATTTACACTCCTGGATTCAGGACGTGAGTAAAACCGCCTCAGTGCACACATACGAAATTCAGGTCTGGCAACCCCGCTGGTATCATGTAGCGGTCACCTGGGATGTCAACGATTCGATGCGCATCTGGGTGGACGGCGTCCAGATGGCGGATCGAACACCGTCAGGGCTGATTAATGACACCTATCCCCCGCTGGATGTGGAGAGCGGCAACATGCCGATTGTGATCGGCAATCAGACGACGGAGCAGATGTCTACCACCTGGGACGGCTTTCGGGGTACAATTGACGAATTCCGGATTTCCAATGTCGTTCGCTACACTGAGGATTTTGAAGTTCCCACCGAGCCCTTTATAGCGGATGCCAATACCATGGCGCTCTGGCATTTTGACGAGGGTGAAGGCTATGTTGCCTACGATGCCGCCTTTGGTCTGTTCGACGGAAAATTGGGGAACGACTTTAACGATTATGTGGACGCCCCGCAATGGGTGGATATTGTATATTCGGAAAAAATTATCATTAATGAGGTTCTGCTGGATGAGACTGGTAATGACGTCAACGGTGACGGTGTCAGCGATCTGAAGGATGAATTTGTCGAGCTGGCCAACATCGCCGATAAGGCGGTTGATCTTTCCGGCTGGCAGCTGGGTGATGACGAGGCGTTGAATTTCACCTTCCCGGATGGATACTTTCTTCCGCCACACAAATTTGTGACGGTGGTCGGTGGTGGTGATGTCAGCAGTCTGCCGGGCTATGACGCCGATCCGCTGAAAACGGCGGTCTTTGCCGCCAATGGTACGATCGGTGATGGCTTGGATGCGGCGGGAGAATATATTATCCTTAAATCGCGGCTCGGCTATTCGGATGTCTATCTGGCGGTGGGCAGTGCCGCCTCGGCAGGAGCGCCGAATTCTGCGGTGGTTGAAGGGATGGACTGGGAATTTGCCATTACAACGGCTGCCGCGGCTGATCAGGGAGCCTCGATAACCCGCAACCAGGATGCCAATACCGAAGTGGAAGACCCGTTTGTTGTGCATAGCGAGGTTGCCGCCGTGAATTTTTCGGCGGGCACGACGATTGACGGTGCCGACTATCTATCCTATGTTGTAACGATGAGCATGGACCCCGAAGGCGTTGGGACGCTGGAGATTGATACAGTCATGGCGCGGTACGAATACAACCAGGTTGTCACCTTTAACGCCCTGCCGATTTACGGTGAAGGTCACGCGTTCGGCTATTGGACCAACAGTGATGAAGGATTTAAAAGCAAATTGAATCCTCTTACAATGTCTATCAATAAGCCGCAGCATGTGGTGGCTCACTTTGTACCGCGAGTCCAGATCACCCCCCGAATTGTCATCAATGAGGTCAATTTTGATGTCTATAAAGATGCCAATGGTGATGGGATAATTGATTCCAACCAGGACGAATTTATTGAGCTTATTAACATATCCAACGATCATGTGGATATGACCGGGTGGCGGGTTGGTGATGACGAAGAATTAACCTTTACCTTCCCTGATGGCTATATCATGGCTCCGGGTCAGATTGTGGTCATTTTTTCCGGTGGCAATATCACCGGTGTGCCCGGTTTTAATGTCAACCCACTTAAATCTCGAGTATTTGTGTCTGATGTTATTGATCGTCTTGGAAATGGTTTGAATAATACCGATGAAGCCATATTGTTAGTTTCTGCCGACGGGACGGAGGATATGTACATCCAGAACCGGGGTCGCCTGTACAAGGGGGATCCCCACATTAAATCGGCTGAAGGAATCGATTTCGAGATTCGGTTTGACGTCCGGGATTCCACCTGGAACAACAACTCGATTACGCTGTTTCCGGATGGAGACCTGAGCGAAGACGATCCCTATGTGCAGCATAAAACGGTGGCTCTGAACGATTCCTGTTTTTCTCCTGGTCAAACGGTTAATTTTGAAAACTCGATTGTTGTCAGTAATGTAGGCGAAGGAGAATCCGGTTTACCGAAATCCTTTGCTTTGCATTCAAATTATCCCAATCCGTTTAATCCGGTAACTACGCTGCAGTTTGACGTACCGAGTCGTTCGCAAGTGTCATTGACGGTTTACGATATATTGGGTAAAAAGATCGCCGTGCTGGCGGACAAAGAATATGATGCCGGCTACTATCAGATTCGCTGGGACGGACGGAACCGGAACGGTCAGGCGGTTTCCGCCGGAGTCTATTTCTATCGTCTACAGGCGGAAAACTTCACGCAGACTAATAAGATGATTCTGCTGAAGTAGATTGGATCTTTTAAATATCGATCCCCGATGGATGGGCGGCAATCAAAAGCCGCCCATCCTGATGTAATAGTAACGACATTATTTATAGAATCTGCCGTGAAAAAAGGGTATTTTACCACGTTATGAAAAAAATGATTTTACCAGTCCTGTTCATATTTCTCACCGGCGTGAACGCCAAGGTGCTGTTTCGCTATAATTCCGATCTTGCCCCTGGTTCTCCTCTTCAGTCGCCGATTGTGAGCAGCCATATTACAGTTCAGGAATATCTGCCGGCTGAAGAAACAACCGCCCGGGGTCCGGGAGGCTGGGATTTCCGGACGGTCTACACGACTCTGTTTACTCAGGATTCCGCCTTTGTCCGGTGTCCCGATACCCTGCGCTCATCTTTCTACAACGATCACGATTATTCAGGGGAAATCTGGTTCAAGCCGGACTGCCGGAATGGAAACCTGCTGACATTGCTGGATAGTTACGGTGACGTGATCTTTGCTCTGATACTTGAAGATGGCAGGTTACACTTTAAACGCAATCTGCAGTATATGCTGTTCGAGATTCAATCAACCGACAGCTGTAAGCAGAACGAATGGAATTACGTACAGTGGATTAGTGGTACCGTCGCTGATACGATTCGGCAGCGACTCTATCTGAATCGTCAGCTGGTTGCCGAACAGAAGGCAGCGATTGTGCACTACCCCATCGGTTTCGAATCTCTGGAGGGACATCTGATAATCGGTTTCAATACCGCACTGGAAAACAGCACCTATATCGGTGAAATTTACGCTCTGGAGCTGAAAACCGAAGAGTTCGGGGCAGTATATAATAACGCCTACTACCCGCTGGATGGCAGTGGCTATTTCGGTCTGCCCTATTACCGCTATTATCACTCCGGTTCCGACATTTATCAAAAGCGGATTCGGACAAGTAAGGTGCCGATTGCGGCGGCTGTTTTCGTGCCTTACTCGAACGATGGCTATATTCCGCAGGGATTGACAAATACTTATGAGGATGATCAATTCACCGGTGACAGCGACATGGTATATATCTCCCTCTATCACCGTGAAATTGACGGTACAACGGGGAATAAACGTTCGATTATTGTCGAACTCGATCCAGATAATGATTATCAGGTTCGGCGCTGTTTTCGAATGAATGGTAATCTGGCGACGGCGCACATGACCGCCATGGCTTACCGGGGCGGAAATATCCTGCTGACCTGTGGCGGAAAGGGTTACCGGCTCGAAATTCCGGAATACAGCGGCGCCGGCAGAGAGAAATATCAGACTCTTGGTTATGTATGGTCGGAGAGTATGTATTCCGCGTCCGCCACCTATTTTTCCGATACTCTCTGGTGCTGTACGAAATATGCCGATGAGACCGGGGAAACAGCCTATCTGGCGGGTTACCCGATGAACCAATCCGGGGTTGTTGATTTGGCGGCGAAACCGACATTCTATATGTTGCCGATGTATGTCCAGGGTGCCGCCTGGACAAAGTTTCAGGGGCAGGATTACCTCTTCGCCTCTTGCAGCTCCGGTGACAGGGACTCCAAGTTATACCGGTATTCCAGAAGTAAACTGTCCCGCTGGGAGCTGGCGGAGCCGGATACGATTTTTTACCTTCCGGCGGGAACTGAAGATGTAACCTTTAATAGAGCAGGCAATTTATTGATATCTTCCGAGTCATCGGCGCTCTATTATTCCAGCCGGGAGTCCAATCCCTGGTCCCAATTTTTTCCTTTCCTGTTCGAAATTTCCAGAGAGGTGCTCTTTGCCGATCGGATCAATGGGGGTACGAGAATCCAATCGCAGGGGCACAGTATACTGCCGGGAGAGTATAAGTTGGTGGCTTATCCCAATCCGTTTAATAACCGACTGAGTATTCACTACAAGGTTGGAAATGCTGTTACCAGTCTGCTCAATATTTACGATCTGCACGGACGGATCATTGATTCTGTTTCCCATAAGAATAGCGGCTCCGGAACGACTTTATATTATACCTGGAATGCCGATAAATTTGCATCCGGTGTCTATATTATTCAATTGTTGCTTGATGATAGCCCAACCTGTTCACAGAAGGTGGTATTGTTGAAATGAGAAAACGTCTAAAGTCTTTTTATTCTGCCATAACGATTTTTATCCTGCTGGTTGCGGTCTCCTGCAGCCGGCGGCAGTATCATGATAACACACCCGTCCTAGCGAAGGTGGGCGATGTAATTATTACAGAGAAAAGTTTTATTGAAAGCTATAGTTTTGGTCCCTCTTTTTTAAAAAGTGTTGATGGTGCCAAAGAGAGCTATTTGCAGGCAATGGTAAACGAAGCGATTTTGGCGCAGCTGCCTCAGGTACAGGAGAAAAAATCCGGCGAGTATGTTCAGAAGTCCATGCGTCTGCTGAAGCAGGAGCTGCTGGTGGAAAAGATGTTTAATGTCGAGGTCGGCGAAAAGATCAGTGTCAGCGAAGAGGAAATTCGGGAGGCGATTGCCAAATCCGCCATCGAAAATAAAGTAAAATACCTGTATACCGCCGATTTTGATGAGGCCCAGCGTTTAAAAGCGGAACTGGACTGCGGCGCTGACTTTGACAGCCTGCTTGAGAACAAACTGGGACGCCTGGGCATCGCCGTCGAGAATGGTGAAACCGACTTTATCGGTTACGGCGAGCTGCAGGAACCATTTAATGAAACAATTTTTAATCTTAAACCCTCTGAAATATCACCGATTATCTCCCATGGAAAAGGCTACTTTATCATTAAAAAGGTCGGTTCGCGACGCAGAATCCTGGCGGAATCGGATTTTACCAAATACCGGCACCGCTATGAACAGGTTATCCGCTATAAGAAAGACCGCCTGCAGACCGGCAGATTTCTGAAGGATTTTATGGACCCAAAGGAAGTGGTCGTTGATGGCAAGATTTTTAACGTCCTGGCTCGCACCTTTCATTCGCTCATCAAAGCAGCTGTTCAGGACTCCGGTTTGCAACAGACGCCCGCTTCTCCCGAACCTCTCTCCTTTCGTCAGGTTTCCGAACAGTTGGTGGATTATTACGACGAACCGGCGGTACGCTTTAAGGACGGGCATTGGACGGTTCGCGAGTTGCTGTACCATCTCTCCTATCGCCCCCTGGATTTACGGGCAGCCGATTTTTCCGAGCTGGCGGGGAAATTGCGAACCATCATCGGTCGTACCATCCGGGATGTTTGCCTGGAGGAAGAGGCATTAAAGCGCAACTATGACCGCGACTCGGAGATTCGGTATCAGCTGGATCGCTGGGAAAGAAAATATACGACCCAGGTTCTCATAGATTCGGTCAAAAACATCTGTCAACCGGAGCAGTCGGAAGTTGAATCATTGTATGGAAAAACGGCGTATGCGCAGAATGTCGAATTTGAACAGGTAGAATCTTATTTAAGCGGTCTGCTGACGATGAAAAAGGCTCAGGACAGATTGATGGAACTGGCAAAAAACAGCGGAATTGAGGTAATCCTCTATCCGGAAAATCTGAAAAATGTCCAGGTGGATGAACCCCGGGCAGGTCGGTTGCCGGATGTAAAAGTATATAAACTGGGATTGCCCTATCTGCGGGAGGCGTTTCCGATACCGGACGTATTGTGGGGTGCAGAAGAGGTTCTGAATCGGTTGCTCGGCTCGTCCAATTAAGAATAAGCCAGTAAAAAATCATAAGGACAAAGCAATGAATATTAAAAAAGGGAAATTAATCTTCTGGATTGCGGCAGCGGTTATACTGCAGTCCACCGTTTTTGCCTGGGATAAGGTCAATCATGCCAATATTACCCGGGCTGCCTTTGAGCAATTGACGAGAAAAGAGCAGCGGATGTTTGGTAGTGCGGCGGATTCGATGATCGAGCACTACTCGCTGAATCCGGATTACCACCGCGCCGCCGTCCGGCAGAAGAATCAGGCGCGGATTGATTTTTACGAACCCTATGTTGCTTTACCGCTGTTGCAGAACATCAAACAGTGGCATAAAAATGATGATGACAACAGTGAGGTGTGTTTTTATATCACGACGAAGCTAATGCACCACGCTGTATTGAATCTCCAGAAAGGTGAGCCCCTCGAAGCCGCAAAGTATCTGGGTTCATTGGCTCATTTTATTGAAGATAATGCCTGTCCGGTTCATGTACTGCCGGATAAGACGATTGCTCAGCTACTCATTTCGCCCGACTATCCACAGCCGATGGATATTCATCGCGCTGTGGATAGAGCTGTGTTTACCGTCAACATTTCCGGTTATGAACCCCAGTTACTGGGAAAAAATTTGGTGGAAACCTCCGAAGCGATCTTTTTTCGATTTAAGGACAATCGCATCAACGCCCGGGCGCAGATAGTACCGCTGGTTCAGTCCATGTTTACAAAGGATGAAGCGGGAGTTACGAAATATGGCGCTGTGGCAGCGGAGCCGGCAGCCCGGCTTTTTGCCGATATTCTCCACACTGTTTGTACTCTGACAGAGGAAGGGCGCTGATCGAATTACCCAGTGATATTGGATGATGAACATAGATTTGAGAAATCCTTTTTAAAGCAGCGTATGTTTTTGAAGTGGTAAGAGTATCATGAAAAGTAACCAATTTTCCAGACGGGATTTTCTAAAATTAACCGGTACCTCTGTGATTGGTGCAGCATTATCCGGTAACGTTATTATAAAACTATTTGCTCGTCCGGGACGAATCGCGTTTGAACCGGTGCGCTTCGCGGTAATTGCCGATATTCATCTTGATACCCAAAGTCAAAATGAGATGAAGATGAGTGCTGCAAGTGTCGCTTGTCTGCGTCAGACGGTAGCGGCTCTGAATGCCGAAGAAAATCTGAGATTTGTGATCGTTCTGGGAGATTTATTGCTGGATGGTGAATTGGAAAACGCTCGGGTGGTCCGCAGCTCCCTGCAGCAGTTGAAGATGCCGGCGTATGTCATTTGCGGCAATCATGACTTTATGCCGCCTGATCCGAAAAAGTGCCGGACAGGATTTACCTATTTAAAAATTGATGAATTCATTGAGTTTTTCAGAGATTACGGTTACGGAAGAGCCGGGAAACGGTACTATGCAAAACAGATCGTGCCGGGCTTGCACCTGATCGGTCTCGATGCCTGCTTGCCCGATAATCCGGTTTGTTGGGGCGGGATTTTGCCGCAGGAACAGCTGGACTGGCTGGATCGCCAATTAAGCAGAAATGACGATGAGATTAATATAGTGTTTATGCATCACAATTTCATCCGCTGGTCAGAGGATGAACAACCGGGAAAATCGAAAGCCTGGTTTTGCATTGATAATGACAGCGAAGCGCGTCAAATTCTCTCCCGAAATTCTCAGTCGGCGCCGGTGGTGATTTCCGGTCACCGTCATATCGGGCTGCGGTTTAAGGAAGAAAACGGAGTCAACTATTTTGTAACGCCGTCCATTAATTCCTACCCCCTGCGCTATTCGGTTTTCACGCTGAGCCGGTTCGCAATTTCCTGGAAAACCCCGATGGTGGCTCTACCAGAAACCGTCCATTTGGAGGCGCGGGAGAATTTGTTGGCGGCGAAATGGTGGCGCGCAGCGCGATACAAGGAGCGCAGTCCGGCGAACGATGCTGCTGTCCTGGAATTTTATACAGAGTCAGATAAAATCCTCGGTCGGAAAGAGTTCGATTAACTGGAATTTTAACATTGTAATGGAAGGAAAATCAGTGAAAGTCAGAAATCTGTTTTTAGCAGGCACCCTTGTATTTCTGGGCATGTTTATACACATTGCCACCCGAGCGGCAACCGCTGCACGATCACCCTTTGTAGTAGTATTAATGCCGGATACTCAGTATTACTCCCTGCGGGACCCGGCGACCTATAACGCCCAGACTGAATGGATCGCATATTATAAAAATTTCCGCAATATCAGGTTTGTCATTCATCTTGGTGATATTACGCACACTAATACTCTTACAGAATGGCAAGCTGCCAGTGCGGCTCACGACATTCTGGATAATGCCAATGTGCCCTACAGTGTGATCCCCGGGAATCACGATAATCCAGATGGTGGTCGGAAGCGCGACACTAAGCGATACAATCAATATTTTGGTCCGCAAAGATTTGATGAACGCGCCTGGTACGGTGGGCATTTTCGCAATACCAACGACAATAACTACTGTTTTTTCGAAGTTCACGATCTGAAATTCATGATCGTGAATCTGGAATTTGCACCCAGTAAAGAGGCGCTCTGCTGGGCAGACTCGCTATTATTACAATATCCGGATCGGCGGGTGATCGTGGCAACGCACTGCTACCAGGGGCATGACGCAGTTCATCAGTGCAATTGCGGCACTGCGTATGATATTGCCGGCAGTGGTGGCAATACCACCTGGAACGAGTTCGTTCGGCGCCACAGTAATATCTTTATGGTAGTCTCCGGGCATGTGGGTGATTCAGAGCTGATGATTCGGACCGGAAATCTCGGCAATACGGTCTATGAGGTTTTGACCGATTATCAGTTTGAACAGCGGAATGATGTGAACCACGGTAACGGCTGGCTACGCACCTTGGAGTTTTTTCCCGATGAGAACCGGATTGATGTCCGGGTCCTTTCGGTACTGGACGATGTGTATGAATTTAACCGGAGTGATTATCCGTCGAATCCTAACGATCCTGCCCATAATTATTCACTTGATTATGATATGAGTGGTCCGGTAGAGGGAAAATATCTCCGTTTCGATAATACCTTCAACGATATGACTGTCCAGGCTTCCGATGAAATCAACCAGTCTGAACCGGCTATTTCAATGGCGCCCAATGGGGATTTTATCACCACCTGGCAGGATAGCAGCGGCAACGGTACTACTATTAAAGCCCGCGGTTTCAGGCTGTCCGGAAAACCGAAATTTCCGGCAATCAGTATGTCCTCAATGACCGATGGAATCTGCCACAACCCGGATGTCGCCGTTGGATCGGAGGGGCAGTATGTGGTTGTCTGGGAAGATAATGAAAATGGCAATTACGATATCCGGGCAAGTGGTTTTAACGAAACCGGGCAGGAGTGTTTTTCTGTGATTACAATTAATTCGACGACCGCCGGCAACCAGATTTCCCCATCTGTAACGATGACGTCCGACAGCACCTTTATCGTTGTTTGGGAAGACGACCGGGATACAAACGGTAAGCCGGATATTATGATGACAGAATTCGATCTGAACGGCAACAGACGTTTTGATGATGTTCGGGTAAATGTGCTATCCGGCGGTCCGCAGCGGAATCCCGACATTGTTGTCTCTTCGGGTAATTCAGTTATAGTCACGTGGGAAAGTGACGATGATAATGACGGTTTATCCCAGATTAGGGCTGTGGTATTGGACGATGCCGGCGCTGAAATATTACCGGAAATGACGGTCAACGCCAACAGCGGCGGACAACATCAGAATCCATCAATTGATGTCAATTCCGCCGGTGATTTTATCATTGCCTGGGAAGATGACAGTGATGGTAACGGGAATTATGAGATTCATGCCGCCGGCTTCAATGATCAGGGTGAAAAGTTGTTCGGTGATGTAACGATTAACATTGTTACCGCCGGGCAGCAACTCCGACCGTCGGTTGCCCTGGCTGAAACGGGCGATTTCGTAGTTGCATTTCAGGATGATAATGACGGGAACGGCTACTATCAGATTTATGCTGCGGAGTTCAATGCTGACGGAAGCCGCGGAGAGCGGGGTGTTTTCACGGTGAATGAAAATGCCGGCGGACAGCAGTTTGAGCCGGTGGTCGCTTTGCATGATCCGGAGAATTATGTCATTCTTTGGGAGGATGACATGAATAATAATGGAATTTTCGAATTGCTTGTCAAAGGGTATGACTATAGCGAGTCCTACATTACCCGGATATCTCAGGATACATTTACGCTACCAGAAAATTTTACACTACATCAGAATTATCCGAATCCTTTTAACGGATTTACGAAAATCGGTTTCTCCCTTTGCAAGGCAGGAACGGCTCAGTTACGGGTCTATAATTATATTGGAGAGGAAGTTGCTTTTTTGGTGAATCGGCGACTAGCGCCGGGCACGTATACGACCGCCTGGAATCCCGGGAGACTTGCTTCAGGTATCTACTTATATGAGTTGCGGATTGGCAGTGAGCAGCTTACACGGAAGATGATGCTGGTGAAGTAGGTAAGTCAAATATTTTCACAGATTATCTATTCTAAACAATCCTCAATTGGCTTTTTATAAAGCCTTTCAAATTTCTCTCTTTTACTGTATTTTTTCACTATGTATCGGTTTTTTACTCACAGAAAGATTATGTTTAGGTGGAAGATTATCATCTGGCTAGCTGGCTTAAGCGTCTTTCAATCTTGTGGCTCTTCGGATAATTACGTTATCGTTGATTCGATTTTAAACGATGAGACCAGTTTTTTCTATCTGGATGTTCGTCAATACCCGCAATCTGATCCGGCGCTGCCAGTGGGCATATTTGATTCCGGAACGGGCGGATTGACCGTATTGGATGCAATTATCCGGTTTGATGGGTTTGACAACCGGACCGGGGAGGTGATTTCCGGCGGAGACGGCGTTCCCGATTTTCAGAAAGAATGGTTTATCTATCTGGGTGATCAGGCGAATATGCCTTATGGGAATTACGCCGCGGAAAACAATCCGGAATTGCTGCAGGAACACATCATCAAGGATGTTCAGTTTTTACTGGGGGGTAAATATTACCGCTCGGCGGAAGCGGTGACCTTCGAGACGGATAAAATGCCGGTAAAATCGATCGTGATCGCCTGTAATACAGCCACCGCGGTGGGAAAGGACGCGATTGAGTCTTTTCTGGAAAAAGCCGGATTGGATATCCATGTTATCGGTGTCATCGGTGCCGGGGTGCGGGGCGCATTCCAGCATATTCAAAAGAGTGAAAATTGCAGCATCGGTGTCATGGCGACCGCCGAGACCGTTGCATCGGGAGGATATAAACAGGCAATCGAACGCTATATTAAGAAACATAAATTCAGCGGAAGTGTTGCGGTGTTTCAGCAAGCCGGCATCGGACTCGCAGGGGCAATTGACGGATCAACCGAATACATACGCCCCGATGCGACAGATCCGTATGGACAATACCGTGGTCCGGCGCTTCAGCATTCTGCAGCGGTGATCGAGAGTACCAAATTACCCCGCTATGATTTCGATTGGACTGAAAACCGGATATTGTACTCAGGCAGCCGGGAAAATCCGGACACGATTCAGCTGAATTCTGTGGAGAACTACATTAGATATCATATTGTATCTTTGCTGGAACAGGTCCGGGACGCTTCGCAGCCAGCACCCCTCAAGGTCATTATTCTGGGGTGTACACATTACCCCTTCTACAGCGCACAGCTCCGGGAGCAACTGCAGCGGCTGTATCATTATCAGGAAAACGGGCAGCCGGTTTATCAAGCCTGTCTGGCAGATACAATTGTCCTGGTGGACCCGGCTGAAAATACTGCCCGAGAACTGTATGAATTTTTGCTTTACCGGCGGTTGACAAATAATGCCGATCTTACCCGTAGTGAGTTTTATATCAGTATTCCGAACCGAGCCAATCCGGCGGTTCGGCTGGATGCGGCGGGCAATTTCACCTATGAATATAAATACCACCGCCGCGCCGGCGAGATTCAGGAGTATGTCCGGCGGGTTCCTTTCTCGCGGGCGAGTATTGGCGGGCAAACCGTCCAGCGTTTGCAACAGGAGATTCCGGCAGTATACCGGCTGATTCATGACTTCAACCGGTTGAATTCCAAAACTCAGTACCTCTCCGCCGCGGATCGTTTGTAAGCCATTATCTCTACCTCCTGTAATTTCAACTCCCAAAAACATATTTTCATTATTTCCAGACAACTTTTTAATGGTTGGATATGTCTTACGGCTAACTGCTTTAAAAAATTGGGAAGAAGGAGACATAGCCATGAAACACAAAGATTTTTTAATTCAATTGACCGGCTGGATCATACTGCTTCTGCTCATTATCAGCCCGGTGATATTATCGGCAAAATCCATCTGGGGAGCCGGTAAAACGGTGACGATTCAGAAAGATTTTCAGGATTTTGACAAGGTCGAAATTTCAAGTGCCTTCAAAGCCCGCATTCTTCAGGGTAAGTGTACAATGTGACCCTGCAGGTGGATGAGGACCTCCGGGATTATATCGTCGTTGAAAAACGTGGGCGCACCCTGCATATCGGTTTGAAAAACCACCGCTCCTGCTGAAATGGTCCACTGGAAGCGGAGATCACCATGCCGGACATTGGGGAGCTTAGCTTGAGTGGTGCATCATCGGCGGTATTAGAGGGATTTAGTTTCAAACACGACTTGGTACTCAACCTATCGGGTGCCAGTCGGGTGAAAGGTCTGATTGAGACCGGTAATCTCGATTTGAATCTGTCGGGCGCCAGCAATGTCACCTTGAAAGGACGGGGTGAAAACCTGCTTATTCATGCCAGCGGTGCCAGCAACGTCAGGATGGGTGATTTCTGTAGCAATTATGCCAATCTGTATCTGAGCGGCGCCAGTAATTGTGTGATCAATATTGACGGTGAAATGGATGTCCGCGCCAGCGGTTCTTCCAAGGTTAAGTATTGCGGAGAGGGTGAGATCAGCACGGTTGAATCCAGCGGATTCTCGAGAGTCAGCCGGTTATAACTTGACATTCCTGCTGGAAAAGCCCCGATTCGTCGGGGCTTTTTTGTTATTGTCCGGGATCTATGCGGCATTCAAGCCGATCGCAGCGGACAAAGGTCAATTTTAAATCCACCTTACATTCCCTACACTCAGTTTTAAATTAAGGTTTTTCAGATTCAATGATGCGTATCCGTTTTATCATGTATCTGACGCACAATTTGCTTATCTTATTATTAATGAGAAGCGGAAAAAAATTCAGGAAATCGAAGCGTAAAATAGTTGCCGTGCTGGCGGTTGTGGGGCTGTTTTTTATCGAAGGAAGCATGTTATTCGCTGACGAAAATTCCTGGATGGTCTTCGACGACACCGCAGTTACGGAAATCCGGATCACCATCGCACCCGCAGTCCTGGAATGGATCTACACCTGGGAAAATCGCCAGAGCGATTCGCTGCATTTGGCGCAGTTTCATTTTAAGAATAAATACATTGATGAAACGGTTGAAAATATCGGCTTCCGTCTGCGTGGCAACACTTCCCGGGATTCACGGAAGAAGTCGTTCAAGATTTCCTTCAATACCTTCGTACCGGGTCGGGAATTTTACGGATTGGATAAGATGAACCTGAATGGCGAACATAACGATCCGTCCATTATCCGCAGCAAAATCTGCTGGGACTGGTTCAATGATATCGGTCTAATCGCCAGCCGGGCGGCACATGCGGCGGTCTATATCAACGATGAATATTACGGACTGTATATATCTGTCGAGCATATTGATGATGAGTTTGTGGATAAACGCTTTGCCGATCCATCGGGCAATCTCTGGAAGTGCCTCTATCCGGCGAGTTTAAATTACCGCGGTCCAAACCCCGAAAATTATTACCCCTACCAAGATGCTGAGCGCCCCTACGAATTGAAAACCAACGAAGAAGAGTATGATTACAGTCAGCTGGCACGCCTGATTGACATTCTGAACAACACACCGGAGGCTGACTTTGTGGATTCCATTGAGCAAATTTTGTCAGTTCCCGGGGTGCTGAAATATTTCGCCATGAATATCCTGACCGGCAGCTGGGACGATTACCGCTTTCTGCAAAATAATTACTATCTGTATCACGAACCGGCGGTGGATAAATTTCATCTGATTCCCTATGATTATGACAATACCTTCGGAATTGATTGGTTCAATACCGATTGGTCAACCGTTGATCCCTATAATTATCCGGTTAATGACGATGATGGACGACCATTGATGCGGATTCTGGAAATACCGGAATACCGCAATCTGTACACGCATATGCTGGAATTTTATTCCGCTCAGGTGACAGATTTGGCGCTGAACGAAGCCCGGATTGACAGCCTCAAAGCAATGATCATACCCTGGGCGGAAGCCGATCTATACCGTACCTACGATTACGGTTTCTCGATTGCCGATTTTCATCAGTCATATTCCTCAAGACCTGCAAACGGAGACCACGTCAAATCCGGTTTAAAGGAGTTTATCTCCGTCCGCAATACATCACTGCCGGCTCAGTTGGAATATCTCAATACATTCCCGATTATTTATGACCTGGAATATCAACCTCGGCAGCCAGGTCCGGATGACTCAATATATGTCTCGGTGGCTGCCTTCAGCCCAACCCCCATTCCGGCAATCGAAATTCAGTATCATCCGGCACATCTGACAGTCATCGAAAGTTACCCCATGGTTCCCGCGCCGGTTTCTGATACAAAAATTCTAGAGGCGGCTGACCGCTGGAGCGGTGTCATTCCGCCATTGGGAACAGGTGGCTCCGGTCGCTTTATGGTTAGGGTAGCAGGAATTGATACGGATTTGTCTAGATTTCCGCGCACCGGTTTGATCGAAATCCGGGTAACTGAACCTCAGAATATTTCCCTTAAAATCAATGAATTTTTAGCCAGCAACAGTCATACAAATCCCGATCAGGAGGGCGAATATGACGACTGGGTGGAGTTGGTAAATCTGGGCGAACAGGCGGTGGCGCTGAGCGGTCTGTACCTCACGGATAAACCGGACAATCTGACCAAGTGGCAGTTTCCATCCGGCAGCACTGTACTGGAGCCGGGTGAGTTTTTACTGGTCTGGTGCGACGAGGATGAAGAGCAAACCGGCTATCATACCAATTTCAAACTCAGTGCTGGCGGCGAGTTTCTCGCGATTGTGGCGGATGATGGTGTGTCGGTAATTGATTCGTTGAGCTTTGGCGAACAGGAAACGGATATCTCCTTCGGCAGATTACCCGACGGTGCCGACAACTGGCAATTTTTCAACACGCCGACGCCCGGTCTTTCCAATCAGTCCGGAACTGAAATCGCCGCAGACCGGCTGGTGGCGGAATTTCGATTGCTCCACAATTTTCCCAACCCCTTTAATGCGGTCACCGCCATTCAATATGTGCTTTCGCAAAAGACAGCCGTCCGGATCAGCATTCGGAACATCAATGGTCAGCTGGTTCAAATCCTCTATAACGGGATTCAATCTCCGGGTGAGCACAAGATTAACTGGGATGTCCAGACATTGGCTTCCGGAATTTATTTTTGCGAACTGCGGACGGAGCAATCCAGAGATATTTTAAAAATGATGTTATTGAAGTAGGCTTTAGTCTGACTGGCTCTTAAAGCTGCCGATCAGTTCCGAAACCCGGTCTATTCCCGATGCAATATCAATGAAATAGTCTGAACCGGCATCCTTTAAAAGGTTTTCAAAGGTTTTATCACTGAATTCGGTCAGTGAAATAATTTTTATCTGCGGGCGGATGGTCTTGATCGCCCGAATTGTTTCGAATAAAGTCCCGCGCAATGAATAGGTGTTGATAATGATTACATCAGGAGTCGTCTGATAGATGTCCATCAGCAGATTTTCGAAATTGGTGATGACGGAGATTTTGTCACGTTGCTTATCATTAATTCGATCAGTCAGTTTATACAACCGGTTGTAAATGATTTCCGAGTCGTCAATGATGAGGATTTTCATGGATTTTTCCTTGTTTGAAAGAGCATTTCGGGTCTTAATTTCGGTTTCCTTCTGCATAACATACATCGTGCGGGTCTCACTGTTGATACACCAAAAGGTAATGGGAACCCTTCGTCTGTCTGTATCCCTATGAGTAGGAAATTTCTGTCGCAAACCAGCGATTTTTATGTAGCGATTGCTCTATTCCGATGTAAAATGGTGCTCTGGATTAAATTTCTTGAGCCTGTTGATCTTTCGCCGCCAGGGTCAATATGACTTGGTTAATCTTCTCAAAATCAGTGGTTTTGTCAAAAAAGTAGGGAATGTTGCGGTCCCGGCACATCCGCTGATATTGTTTGGTTGGGTAATTCGTCAGAATAATGGTGACCGGTTGATAGCATTCCGAAATGACCCGGTCGTATATCTCAAAGCCCAGTCCATCGGGAAACTGAATATCCAGGATAATGACCTCGGGGGCAAGTTGCCGAATAAGATTGACAGCTTCACTGATCCGACCGGCTTCACCGCAGACCCGGACATCCGGCAACCGGGAGATGAACCGTTTGATTCGTTGCCTTAATAACCCGGAATCGTCTGCGATAAATATTTTCATTCTAGCCGATTGATTTTATGTAAAAAATTTTAAGGTCAAAATTTATAAGTACTTGTAAGACGGTTTATAAAAATAGCGTCGCTTTTGGGCTATGTTTATGTAGCTGAATCGCCACAAATCGGTTTTGATTGTGTGTAATGTTGCCAGCTGAACCGGAAGGTTTTACTCCCAGCGTAAGGCTTCGATGGGATTTAGCCGGGCAGCTTTCATGGCGGGATAGACGCCGAACAGCAGTCCGATCATCATCGAAAAGCAGACTCCCAGAATAACCGACCATAACGGAATGACGGGCGGCAGCTTCAGGGCGGCGGCAATGATAATGCCGATTAGAACACCCAGGATAACCCCGATCAATCCGCCGAACAGGCAGATGCCCACCGATTCAGTGAGAAACTGATTCAGGATATGCCGTTTTTTAGCGCCGATCGCCTTGCGGATTCCGATTTCCCGGGTTCGCTCAGTTACCGCGACGAGCATGATGTTCATGATGCCGATCCCGCCGACCAAAAGGGCAATACCGCAGATTACCACTGCGGCAATAAAGACGAAGCCGGTCAGGTTTTTCAGCGTGCTCATAATCGAGTCCTGGGTGACGATTTCGAAATCGTTGGGCGCGCCGGGTGGTACTTTACGGGAAATTCGCAGAATCCCGGTTACCTCATCCATGCCCCGAACCAGCTGTTTGGGCAGCACCTTGACACCGATACCGATAGAGCGTTGTTCGCCGTACAATTTGGTAAAGGTATCAAACGGGATTACCACCAGATTATCCTGGCTGCTGCCTAGCAGTGCTCCCCGGGGTTCGATCAAACCGATAACCTTAAAGCGGGTCCCTTCGATTTTGACATATTCACCGACGGGATAAGTGAAGGGGAACAATTTTTCAGTGACATCGCTGCCAAGCAAAATCACCTGTTCTTTCCGGTGGATTTCATCGCGGGTGAAAAAACGCCCTTCCGAAATAAAGCGTCCGTTGACCTCCGCCCAGTATTCATCACCGCCGTAAACCAGAATATTTGGATTGGTAACATTGTCCCGGTATTTGATCTGTTTGCCCCAGACCATGATCTCCGCTGATACCGCCTGGACATATGTCGCCCGCTTACGGATGGCTTCGACATCTTTGAACTTCAGGTCCTTGCGCATCCGGATTTCCTTGGGCAGACGTCCCATCTGGACAGCCGGGTATTTTTGAATCCAGAAAATATCACCGCCGATACTGGAAAAAGCATTGGTCATATGCTGTTCCAGGGCGTTGATGATTGACATCATTCCAATAACGGACATCACTCCGATGACAATACCCAGCGTGGTCAGAAAAGTCCGCATTTTATTGGCTTTAACCGTCTGCCAGGCGAGTTTGAAGCCCTCATCGAAATTCATTACTCGTACCTCAGACATTCAATGGGATCGAGTTTGGCGGCGCGGCGGGCGGGATAAATCCCAAAAAACAGCCCCACAAAGGTCGAAAATCCCAGTCCCATAAACACCGACCAGACCGGGACATTCGACGGGAAAGGAGTAACTTTATCTATCACCAAAGAGATGAGATAGCTGCAGAAAATGGCGATGATCCCGCCGATTGAACAGATGATGACCGCCTCAATAATGAACTGAAATGTAATCACACTGCGTTTGGCGCCCAGGGCTTTGCGGATGCCGATCTCCTTGCGCCTTTCGGCGACAGACACCAGCATTATGTTCATGATCCCGATCCCACCGACCACCAGAGATAATGTGCCGATGCCGAAAGCGGCGGTATAGAGTCCGCCGGTGAGCTGTTTGTACATATTGGTCAGCATTTCCTGCTGGTTGATGGAGAAATTATCCTCTTCGTGAGGTCTCAATTTATGAGCAACCCGCATCAGGAAGCGGATTTCATCTTTGGTCTCATCAATTAGTTCGGGATCAGCCACCTTGACCAGAATGCGGATACTGCGGTGCATTCCAAAATTTTTAAAAATTGTACCGAGGGGAACATAGACTTCCGAGTCCAGATTGCTGCCGAGCAGACTGCCCCTTTTTTCCATAACCCCGATGACCCGGTAGGAGACGTCTCCGATTTTAATGCGTTCCCCGATGGGATCCAGGTTTTTAAAGAGCTTCTCCCGTATCTCCCAGCCGATGACACAACTGGGCTTGTCACGGTCTATTTCGGTCTGAGTGAAATATCGCCCTTCGGCAATGGTATAGCCTTCGATGATTTCATGTTCCATGGTTACCCCGGCGATGCCGATATCGGTCAGAGAATTGTTGCCCTGTTTGATCGTTCGGGACGTTCCGGCTGCCGGTGCTATCAGCTCCGCCAGTTTTGAATGTTTGATCAGATAACGGGCATCGTCCATGGTGATATCCGGGCGATTGCGATATTTATAAAAATCATCCTGAATAATCCAGGGATATTTATGCACAAAGAGAGTGTTGCTGCCCAGCGCCGCAATTTGACTGGCAAACCCCTTATTCAAACCCGAAATAATCGCAGCCACCGACACAACGGTTAAAACGCCGATGATAATTCCCAGAGTCGTCAGTATGGCGCGCATTTTATTCTGAGCCAGTGCCCGCACCGCCACCAGAATATTTTCCCAAAAACTGATCAGTGAGGCAATCATGAATTATTCACCTGAATATCGTCGGCAATGACGCCATCAAGGATGTGGACAATCCGCTCGGCATGCTGAGCAATCTCTTTCTCATGAGTTACGAGAATGATAGTATTGCCGGCTCGGTGCAGCTCATCGAAGACTGCCATAATCTCTTTGCCCGTACTGGAATCCAGATTGCCGGTCGGCTCGTCAGCCAGAATCAGGGACGGATTATTGACCAGCGCCCGGGCAATGGCGACCCGCTGACGCTGTCCGCCGGAGAGCTCATTTGGGCGGTGATGCTTACGGTCGGACAGACCAACCTGTCCGAGCACCTCTTCGGCGATAGTTTTCCGCCTGGCGGCATGAATCCCGCTGTAGATCAGCGGCAACTCGACGTTGTGAAGAGCGCTGGCACGGGGCAGCAGATTGAAAGTCTGAAAAACAAAACCGATTTTCCGGTTGCGGATTTCCGCCAGGCGGTTGTCATCCATCTCCGACACCCGCTCGTTTTCCAGTTCATAGACCCCGCCGGTGGGCGTATCCAGACAACCGATGATGTTCATCAGCGTTGATTTGCCGGAGCCTGAAGGTCCCATGATGGAGATATATTCGTTAGCCCTGATCGAAAGGTCAACTCCGCGCAGGGCGGCAACCTCAACGGCACCGATTCGGTATATTTTGGTTATGTTACTCAGATGAATTAGCTGCTGCATCAACCACCGAAATATAGATTCAGGCGATAAATCACGTTGGAAAAATCAATTTCAGGAACGTTGGTAACGGTTTTTCCATTCATTTCCCACCCGTCCTGGTTCATACGACTATAGAGGTAACCAACATTGATACCGATCGCCGCCCAGCGGAAGAAATTATACCGAAAACCGATAGAGGGTAACACCGTAAAATAGCCGCAGGAGATTTCGTTTTGATAATCTGTATATTTCGTTGTACTGGAATCAATGACGGCATTGTTGTAGCCACCCCACAATTCGTCCCAATCAACAGGTCCGCCCCACTGCTCGAATTTCAATTGGGCATTACCGCCGCCGATCATAGTACCCCAGTACAGTTCAGTTTTATTGAAGGGGTGATAGACCTTTTCGATGAGAAAGCCACCGAAATTGATCGCAAGAGTGACTTCGGTGGCGAGGTCAATATTTCCGGGATTGCCTTTGGATTTTGCCTGTCCATGGGCGCCCATTCCGCCAATCCGGATTCCGTGTCCGATAAAGCCCCAGCCACCGCCACCGGTCATGTAAATCTGTTTGCCTAGTGGTTGCAAGCCGATATTGACCAGCTCCGAGTTGATGGCGGAGACATTCAGGTCCATCATGTAATAGTCCCAGCCGCCGGCGCCGCCGCAGAAATAGCCCCGCTTACCTGTACTACGCCACTCTTTTTTCCGGCTCTCTTTCCAATCTTCCCAATTATCCCAGTCTTCCCAATCCTCTTTTTCTTCTTTGTTTTCGATTTTGGTGCTTTTGTAATCTTGATTATTAAGAATGTCTGCGGATTTTTTAATACCCAAAACCGAATCGGCTGCGCTTTCCAGCTCCTGTTCAGTGCTGTTATATTTTTCCTGAGCGACAGCAAACGTCATTGCGAAAGAAATTGTTAAAAGGATCTGCAATAGATGTTTCATGGCTGTTTCCTTTCATTTTCAATATTCGACAGCTTTACGGCACTGCCATGTTTAAGCTCTTTACTAATGGCTTTATAGGGACCAACAATTATCTCTTCGCCCGGTTTGAGACCGTTGATGATTTCAAATTTTGTGTCACTGCTGATACCGACGTTGACCTCGCGCTGGCGGGCTTTGGGATACTGTTTCGGTGCCAGGAATCCGCTCTTTACCTTAGTCTCTTCCAGTATTGGCGATACAACAAAAACCACATCAACCGCGGAGTTTCTGTTGGAAATAGTCGTGGGAATGGATTGATCCTCATGGTCATTATTTTGGTTTTCTGTCGTATCTGCCGGTAACGGTGCCCGGATAGTCAGTGACTGGATCGGGATCACCAGGGCGCTGTCACGGACGTCGGTGATAATATCCACCGTCGCTGACATACCCGGTCGAAAGCGGGGGTCCTGACCCAGAACGGAAATATCAATTTCGAAATTGGTAACCTGCTCCTGGGTTCCCTGACCCTTGGTAGTGGCACTGTGGGCAATTTCCGCAACAATACCTTTGAAAGGGGTATTGGACAGCGCATCAATCTCGATAAGCGCAGTGTCGCCAACAGAGACGGACACCACATCGGTTTCATCAACCTCGGCTTTCACCTCCATTTTCGACATATCGGAAATAACCAGAATGACATCTTCCTGAAAGACCGAGCCCAGGGCGATTTCACCTACCTCCTTCTTGATACTCGTAACAATGCCGTCCATCGGCGCCAGAATCCGGGTCTTGTCGAGGTCGTCTTTTGCCTGCTTGAGCGCCGCTTCAGCCTGTACCACCTGACTCTCGGCAATTTCCTTTTGGGCAATTGAGGCTTCCAGTTCGGCTTCCGAGGCAAGATTGGACCGATGCAGTTGCCGGATACGTTTTAATTCACTGGCGACTTTACGCAGATTGGCTTTGTTAGATTGAACGACCGACAGGGCTCTTTCGTAAGCGGCTTCGTACTGGGCTTTGTCCAGCTCGACCAAAAGATCGCCGGTTTTTACCTGATCGCCCAATTTTACGGTAATCTTCATGATCCGGGCAGCGACGTTGGCACTGATTTTTACCTGCGTCTTGGGAATCAGAGAACCGGAGGCATTAACCGTTTGAATGATACGTTCCTTTTTAACGGTATCAGTCTGAACTTCGATCGGTTTCTCGTTGCTTCGGGACTGATTGGCAATAATCACAACTGCAATGATTACAACTACCAGTGCCAGAATAATAATTTTTCGGGTGTTTTTCTTTTTCATGAGTTCATCCGGTGATAATTATAATGTGCCCATCAGAAAAGCCAGTTCTGCTTCGGCTATTTTGGCGTCATATTTCGTACTGATCAGCTGCTGTCTGGCTCGGGTCAGTGCCATCTGGGCGTCCAGCACTTCCAGAAGAGTGGCGGAGTTCAGCCGATACATCTCCTGAGCGAGGCGGAGGTCCTCCTGAGCCGAGACAATATTCAGCTCCTGGATGTCAATCATTTCCATATAGGTATTCAGTTTTTCGATCAGGGATTGAATCTGGTTGCGAATTTCAATCTTTTTCTTGGCAATGTGGTCATCATATATCTTGTAATTCAGCAGATTTTTCTGAATGGCGGTTTTGCGTTGAAAGCCGTTAAATATGGACCAGCTCAGGTTCAGATTTAATGAGGTGTTCCAGGCTTCATCAAATTTTGAATAAACGAGATCAAAATCTTCGCCACCGCGGCTGTAATTTAGTGACGTGCTTACTGACGGAAACCAGGAGCCTTTGGCGATTTTATATTGCATCTCGGAGCCGGTCTGCGCGGTTTGCATAACCAGGAGTTCGTGATTATTAGCAAATGCTTTTTCGATAGCAAAATCCAGTGCTGTCGGCTCGGGTTTTATATATTCCTTTTCCATAACTTCAATTTGTTCATCGGGATTGCGACCCATCGCCTGATTCAAATCGGCGAGAGCATTTTTATAAACAGCTTTTTGGGCGATAATGTTGAGCCGGTCATTACCTTCATTGACCTGGGCTTTGAATAGGTCCTTCTTGGCAACCTGACCGATTTTATACATCTCCGCGGATTTCTTTAATTGTTCCCGGCTGTTTTCCAGGGATTTTTCATAGACTTTGAGCAGCTCCTGGGCTTTTAAAACGGTATAAAATTTGGCGGTTACATCCTTAATGACGTATTGGCGCATGCGCTCCCGCTCAATCCTGGAACCGTACAAATCATTTTTAGCCAGTTTGATACTGTTCCACCACTGTCCCCCGTCATAAATATTTTGTTTGACACTGACTCCGATACCGTGTTGAAGACTGGAGGACTTGCCGGTGGTATCAAAAGGAATACCCTCAAAATAGCGAGTGCGCGGTCCCTGTGAAGTGGAAGATCCGGAATAGCCGATGCCAACGTTTGGAAGGATATTATTATAGGATTGCAGAACATCCTCTTCGGCGATTTGGGTCCTCTTTTCCGAAATCCGGATATCCGGATTATTTTTTAGCGCCAACTGAATGCACTCCTCCAGCGATAGTGCTTCAGCCGGAAGTTGAATTGTAAAAAATAATGGTAAGATCAATAACATCAATTTACGCATAACAATTTCCCTTTTAAAATTTAGCGAGTCCGGCTAACAGTGCGGCTGCCACGGCATACAGCAACCAGATAATCATAATCGGGTAAAACGGTTTGTTAGCTTTTTTATTCAGTAACGTGCCGAGGGCGATGCTGAACAGAATGATTTTCCAGATTGCAAAGAGATCAATATTGCTTGCAAAGCGATAAAAAAAACTGCGGCTCTCCTCCATGAAAAGAGCCAGACTGGAATAGATTTTGGTGGTGTTCTGGGATACAATTAAGGGGGTTTTAATTCCGGTGTTGACGGCATCAATCAGACTGATATAGGCGGTAACTCCGAGGAGCGTTTTGTATTTCAATTCTCCACCGAGAAAAAAATTACCGATCATGAGCATTACAGCAGCCAGCACGAGCCACTTGACGCCGATGGCAACGACGGTGGATACGTATTGAAATGGTGAATTGGCGCGCTTTTCAATCTGCTCCAGGGCGGCTTCTTTCTGGGTGTCGGAAAGGGCATCGCTGTTTTCAATCCGGGCTTTGGTTTCATCCAGAGCGATAGGGATGATATGGATAGAAGAAACCAGACTGACACAGACCACAATCAGCATCGGAATGACCAAATCGGTCCAGTGGATTCGCATTTTCAGCACCTGAAATGTTGCCGATGGTTCCCAGAATATTGCAACGATTTTTGAAATGATTGATTTTTTCGCAGAGTCGTTCATCGTAATGTCCATTGTTTTTTAGTACTTGCTCTTAGAGTTTTGATGTCAGATTAGGTTGTCAAAGAGAACGGCTTATTTCAAAAATTCTGTCAGCCAGCGGTCTTTGTGTGATATAAGATACATTTTAGCGGCTTCGTAGCTGTTTTCGATTTCCCCAGCCAGAATGGCTTCTTCAATGTTGGATTTGATATACCCGACGGCTGGTCCCGGTTCCAGATTGCAGATTTGCATGATTTCGTCGCCGCGCACCGGCGATTGAAATGCCCGCAGCCGGTCTTTTTCCTCCACCTCGGCAATCTTTTCGACAACCCGGTCGAAATTAGCCATGTATTCCTGAACTTTACGGGGATTTTTAGAAGTAATGTCCGCCCGGCAGAGGGTCATCAGGTCCTCGAGCTCTGCACCGGTTTCCACACAGAGTCGGCGCACGGCGCTATCGGTCACGCCTTCGTCGGCAATAGCGATCGGGCGCAGGTGGAGCCGAACCAACTTTTCCGCATATCCAGCCACTTTATTGGGCAGTTTTAGCCGGCGGCAAAGTGGTTTTACCATCCGGGCACCCAGTTCCTCATGACTGTAAAAGGTCCAGCCCTTGCCTTTGACGTACCGTTTAGTCTGGGGTTTGGCGATGTCATGAATCAGCGCCGTAAACCGCAGCTCAAATTTTTCCGTCACCTCGGCAATATTGTCCAGCACCTGCAGCGAGTGCAGAAATACATCCTTATGATGATGACCGTTTTTCTGGTCAACACCATCGAGATCGGCGATTTCCGGAAGAATGATATCCAACAGACTACAGGATTTCATTAACTGAAAAGCCCGGGAAGGTTTAGGGGAGATTTTGAGAATTTTGGTGAACTCCTCAGTAATCCGCTCCTGCGAGACGATAGCGATGCGCTCTTTGACTTTGGCAATTGCCCGGAACGTTTCATCCTCGATAGTGAAGCCCAACCGGGTGGCAAAACGAACCGCCCGCAGCATCCGCAGAGGGTCTTCGGAAAAGGTGATCAACGGGTCCAGGGGTGTGCGAATAATAGCGGTATTCAGATCATGGAGCCCCTGAAAATAGTCGAATAATTCGTAAAAATTTTCGGTATTCAGGGACATTGCCAAAGCATTAATTGTGAAATCGCGCCGGGCGAGGTCTTCGTAGAGGGATCCCTGGCTGACATTGGGTTTACGGGAATTGTCTGTATACTGCTCAGATCGGGCGGTGGCGACTTCGATGACAATGTCACGGTAGTGAATCATCGCCGTTCCAAAGCGGGGATATTCCAGCACCTTTTTGAGGCGCAAGGAGTGCGCAATGGCGCGGGCAAATTCAATTCCGTTGCCCACGACGGTAATATCAATATCTTTGGTGGTATGCCCGAGAATGCGGTCGCGAATGACGCCGCCAACCAGGTAAACGGGAACCTTATTACGGTCGGCGATTTTTCCGATTCGCAACAGGATTTTGGTGATCGGATCGTCATCCGGAAACAGGAGCTCGAGAAAAGCCATTGGTCAACTCGTTTTTATCAGACAAATTTAGGTACGGGTAAACATTAATGCAAAAATCAATACCGGTTTATTTACGATAAAAATGTACACTATTGTATACACAATGTCAAGAATAATATACTTTATATAAATTTTACTCTGTTCAGAGCAACTGTTCTGCGTGGTAGGAGCTGCGTACCAGCGGACCGGCTAACACCGCCCGGTAGCCGAGATGACGACCGGTGTTTTCGATTGCCTGAAATTCATCGGGGGTAACAAAGCGTTTAACCGGCAGATAATCTTTGGTGGGTTGCAGATATTGACCGGCGGTGAAGGTATCACATTGCACCCGCCGGGCGTCTTTCATTAAGTCATAAATTTCCGAGTCGGTTTCGCCCAGCCCGACCATGATACCGGTTTTAGTGACGGCGCCCAGGGCTTTGGCATGTTCAAGGACCGCCAGAGATTGGGAGTAGTCAGCCTGGGGACGGGCAAGCGGATACAGCCGGCGCACGGTCTCCAGATTGTGCCCGAGAACGTCGGGTTTTTCAGCCAGAACAGTTTTCAGGGCTGTCTGATCACCTTTAAAGTCGGGGATTAAAATTTCAATTTTACAATGGGGATTCCGGCGGCGGATGGCGCGGATTGTCATTGCCCACTGCTCCGCCCCGTAATCCGGCAGGTCGTCGCGGGTTACGGAGGTAATGACGGCATATTTCAAGCCTATGAGTGAGACAGCCCGCGCGACTCTTTCTGGTTCCGCGGTGTCGGGTGGTTGCGGTTTTTCTGACTGGACAGCACAAAAGCGGCAGTTTCGGGTACAGACCTGACCGAGGATCATAATGGTAGCGGTTCTGTGGCGCCAGCACTCGCCCTGATTTGGGCAGTGGGCTTCCTCACAAACGGTATGCAGGTGATTTTGGCGGACAATATCCCGCATTTCCCGAAAATCGTCGTTGATGGTGTAGCGAACCTTGAGCCAGGCGGGTTTCCGGAACGCGGATGGACGCGAATCAGAGCGTTTTTTTTGCGTGGACTGATCGGATTTATCGGGATTTAACATAATAGTGCCAATCGTTTTTTATTTGCGGTACATCGAAGCCGAACAATTCGGTGAATTTGCCCGCTACGTCGCGTTTTACCTGGTCCATGGTGATTCCGGGATTCAGATCAAGAATTCGGGTGACTCCTTTGCTGGTGATTCCGCAGGGGATGATGCCGTCATACAGGGACAGATCGGTGCTGACATTCAGGGCAAATCCGTGCATGGTGACCCAGCGTGAGACCCGCATGCCGAGGGCGGCGATTTTTCGGTTACCCACCCAGACGCCGGTCAGCTTATTCACTCTTTGAGCGGTAATTTGATACATTGCCAATAGTTCGATTAATACCTGTTCGACGGTATGCACATACCATCCGATGCTTTCCTTATGGTTTTTCAGGTTAAATATGGGATAGCCCACCAGCTGTCCGGGACCGTGGTAGGTAATATCACCGCCGCGGTCAACATTATATATTTCAATACCGCGGCGCTTCAGATAATCCTGACCGGCGATCAGATGTCCTGCGTTGGCATTTTTGCCCAGTGTATAAACATGGGGATGTTCGACCAGGATGAGGGTGTCGTGAATTTCGCCGGCTATTCGTTTGGCGTGATGCTTCTTCTGGATGTCCCAGGCTTTTCCGTACGGGCAGAGTCCCAGGTCAAGAATATTCAGAATTTTCATAAATTCAGATTGTCTTTCAGTAATTTAATCTCCCGGGCATAATGCTTTACATTACCCGGCGTTTCCAGAATCATTGCCATTTCGGAAAATCGTTCATCATTAATCATTCGGTAAAAGGCTTCAAATCCAATCAATCCCTCTCCCAGTTGATGGTGCCGGTCAATGTGCGAGCCGAGCGGTTTTTTGGAATCGTTGAGATGAAAGACCTTAAGGCGCTGTAAGCCGATGATATCATCGAACTGCTTGAAGGTATCTTGGTAACCGGATTCATCGGCGAGGTTGTACCCGGCAGCAAAGGCGTGACAGGTATCGAAGCAGACACCCAACCGGTCGGGATGAGCGGATTGCCGGATGATCGTATCCAAATGGTCAAAATGGTATCCGACGTTGGTACCCTGCCCGGCTGTATTTTCCAGGAGCAGCGTGACCGGTGAGTCCGGCACATTTTCGATGCAATAATCGAGGCTTTCGGCAATGGTTTTCAGTGCGTAATCCACACCCTTGCCCAAGTGTGATCCCGGGTGAAAAACAATGTAGGGAATGCTCAAAAAAGTGGTGCGCTGGATTTCTTCAATAAAGGCTTTTCGGGACATTGCCTGTTTTTTGGGTTCAGGGTTGCTCAGATTGATCAGGTAGGAATCGTGGGCAATTACCTTTTGAAAATGATGTTTTTCAATTTCAAGCAGGTAGCGCTTGCGGGATTCTTCGGAGATTGGGCTAGCCTTCCACTGCATCTGGTTGGCGGTAAAAATCTGGAAAGCGTCACAGCCGATTTCAGCAGCGCGCTCCGGAGCATTATCTACCCCGCCACTGATGGAAATATGACAACCGATATAGGGCATTTGTTATTTTAGCAGAATCAATTTTCGGGTTTGACAGTTGCTCCCGGATTCAAGCCGATACAGATAAATACCTGAAGCCAGATCGGATCCGTCTACTCCAAATTCGTAAAATCCGGCTGTGAGGTTTTTTGAAACGATTGTTTTTACTTTTTCACCTCTTAGATTGTAGAGAGATAATGTAGTATGCTCTTTTTGCGGTAGACGAAATCGCAGTGTCGTTGTCGCATTAAATGGATTCGGGTAGTTCTGAAACAGATAAAATGAACCGGGTAGAGTAATCCTATCCTCTCTTTCGATATTCGTGGAAACCGGATATGTGGCTTTCAAATTGTCGAGATAAATCACACCGTGATTTGTATCGCCAACACCCCCTTCGTAACCGAGACGAATCTCAATGCGTTTTAAACTGATGGGAAAATAGAAATTTGAGGCTGGTTCGATTTGTGCAAAGTCCGAAAGTGCAAATCCATAGCTTGTGAAAGTTGTATCGTTGAAGATAGATGATTTTTGATATAATTCGTTATCATCATCTGCGATCACCAAATTGACCATATGGGGTTTATGATCTCCGGGATTTGATTTAATATCCAGAAAAATGCTGTCGGGCAGACCATAAATTGGAATATTGGAATTTAAGTAGATCCAGGCTCTGGCATCACTACGCCGAATGAATTCGTAGGATAAGCAGAGCGCCCGAAGGGTTTCGCCAGCCATCACTACGCTACTAATGGATGTATTTGATGGATTAAAATTTTCTCCCGTCAATACCCAGCCGGTGGGAGAATTCAGCGAGTCAATAATAGTACTGCCGGTACCTATTTCTACGATGACCTCAGCCGTATCCGTTAAACCACAATACTCGGCTACTATTTTTGAATTGCCATTACTCGAACCGGAGAACTTTCCCAGAGAATCTAGCTGACCGATCTCCGGGTTTAATAGAATCCATGTAACCGCCGATCGGGAGATACCAGCTGTTAAATTATCGATATCGTAAACAGTGGGTGTAAATTGAATTTTTTTAATGCTGTCGGTAACGACTTTTTTAGGATTGATTTCGATGCGTTGTGCCGATTTGATATAGATATAAGCAGAATCCGCCATCTCCCCGTAATATACATAGACATATCCGCTATCTACCTCATCCGCTGCCAGGAAATTTCCTTCATGATTGATACTGCCGATATTTTCATCACAGTTAAACACCAAATTTTCGGGATTAATACTGACGGGATTAAAATACTCATCCCAGCCGCTGACGTTAAATTTTAAACTACCGCCCCAAAAAATCCGATAATTGTCGGGAGAAATTTGGATTGATGAAAGGGTACCAGTGTCCGGCGCTTCGGAAATAACCATTAATGCGTTGGCAACACTGCGCTCATCAGCGAATAGTGAGTTGACAATCTGATTGCGAATGACCATGGTGGTAGAACCGCCGCCATCGAGGTTGATTGCATGATGAGCCCCCAGAAAGAGCATGAGATCAGAGAGTTGACGATAGTTCATACCGATGCTGCCGGATTGTCGTCCGTCGACGGTGGCTAAATATAAGATACAGCTGTCGGCAGAAAATCCGGCGATAGTACGGGGGTGCAGATCGGTATTGGTACTACCGGTATAGACACCGTTGGAAAGAATCTTCAAATTTCCTCCTACCACATCAGTGATATTTTGTAAAGGAGTGGTTAGTCCAAGATAGAGTTTTACCGTATCCTTCACAGATAACGTGTTTAAAAACGTTGCGGAATTGCCATGTCCCGAAAGCACCGCCTGTCCTTTCGGAATGGTGCTATTTCCCTGGTTTATATATAGGGTATCAATAACGCAGACGATAGTATCATTGGCGTACCAGGGGGTAATGGGGCGGACGACGATTTCAGACCCCCATATATTCGTATTGGTTGTACTGCCAAGATATTGATTATAGAGTATTAATTGATTCTCCTCCCGGCTTTTATTAATTCCATGAATGCTGTAGTTATCCGTTGCCGTGATCAGTGAACCGGAGAAGAGGACATTATTGATAAAGGGAAGATGATCGGCATTAAATCCAATCGCCTGCCAGCCGGCTGAGGTTTTTAAAATCTCGCCTTTTACCATCTGAGTTCCAACGGGTATTCCCGTACTCATGTCGTAAAAATCGGCATTCACAGCACCAATTACGCGATGATTCGGTGCGTCACTCCGCTGTGCCATACTGCTAGTTCGCTCCATGCCATACAACAGGTTTTTTGCTTTGACCGATTCTAGATAGACATAGGGATTTTTCAAATCGATTTCCAGAACGTTAATGATCCAGGGAGCAGTGGGGGCATGAATATATTTATGCACGATCCCAGGCCCTACCTGTGTAGTAGACTGGACATAGAGTCTGTGATTACCGTTTAGAAAAGTAGTTGTAAATAGAAATATGACTAAAAATAAATAATTTTGTTTCCTCATCTTCTCATCTCACTGTTATTTTTTTATGTTATTAAAATATTGCACCGATGTTTTTTTAAAATTCTTCGACTGTTCAAATCCGCGTAATATTAATTAAATCCAGAAACTCCTTGCGGGTGCGTTCCTGCTCCCGGAAAATGCCAACCATAGCGCTGGTGGTAACCATGGAATTTGCCTTTTCGATGCCGCGCATCTGCATGCAGAGATGCCGGGCTTCCACCACCACCGCTACGCCTTTAGGCTTCAGCACATTTTGAATGGTATCGGCGATCTGATTGGTCAGACGCTCCTGAATCTGCAACCGACAGGCAAAGGCATCCACAATGCGGGGTATTTTACTCAGCCCGATCATTTTTCCATCGGGAATATAGGCTACGTGCGCTTTCCCGAAAAAGGGCACCAGATGGTGTTCGCAAAGGCTATAGTAATCAATATCCTTTACCAGAATCATCTGGCTGTAGTCTTCGTCGCATACGGATTCCTGTAACAGGGCTTCGATGTCAACCTGGTATCCGCGGGTAACGTATTCCCAATATTTTGCCACCCGCTGCGGCGTCTTTTGTAAGGCGTCCCGGTCAGGGTCTTCACCTATATTGGACAGTAGTTGCCGGATCAATTCTTCCATATTCATATTATCAATGCCTTTCGGTTCCATCTGCCGAAGGGCAGAGGTCATTTAAAAAACAGTCCGGGCACCTCGGTCGCCGGGCAATGCAAACCGTACGCCCGTGATCAATCAACAAGTGTCCCAACAGGGTCCACTGTTCTGACGGAAACAGGCGCATCAAATCCTGCTCGATTTTTTCCGGATCGCTATGGTCTGTCCAACCCAGCCGGCGGGAGATTCGTTTAACATGCGTATCAACGACAATACCCGGAATGCCGAAAGCATCACCCAGAACTACATTGGCGGTTTTCCGTCCGACCCCTTTTAACGCGAGCAGTTCATCCATACTGTCCGGTACCCTGCCATTGTACTTTGTGATAATATCCTGCATTGCCGCCTGAATTGCCCGGGCTTTGTGGTTAAAAAAACCGGTGGAGCGGATGTCGGCTTTTAGTTCTTCAATGTCCGCATTGGCAAATGCCGCCGGGGTGGGATACTTCTTAAATAAGACCGCTGTCACCTGATTTACCCGTTTATCGGTACATTGCGCCGAAAGAATCGTAGATATCAGAAGTTCGTGTGGTCTTTGAAATGTGAGCGAACATTGGGCGTTGGGATAGTGTTCATGTAAACGCTGAAATATTTGTGCGGTATGTGTGACAGACGGTTTATTCACGACAATAAGATAAGGGATATTATTTGAAAATCCATGCGAAAGTGCGGAATTAATGACGGGCAATGACCCGCGCACCCTGATAAGTTCCGCGCCGCGCCAATTCTGCCTGAATTTCCTGTAAAATCCGGATTTTCGGCATCTGCCACTGCGGCGCAATCAAAGTTCCGGGTTGAGCATCACTTACCAGGCGTTGAATCACTATTTCGGGCGCCAGGCGCTCTAAAAAATCACTGATCAGTATAATCCACTCCGATTCCGTGAAGAGCGCAAAGGGTTTTTGGCGATACAATTCAGCAAGACCGCTGTTTTTGACGACGTGCAGATGGTGGATTTTCAGCGCATCCGGTTGCAGAGCATTCAGAACCGCCGCCGAATCGAGGATTTCCTGCCGCGACTCGGTGGGAAAACCGAAAATAATATGTCCGCCGGTATGAATCCCCGCTTTTTTTGTTTGTTCAAAGGCACGGCGGGTGACAGTAAAAGTATTACCGCGCCGCACCCATTCAAGAGTTTTATCGTAAACCGACTCGATTCCGTATTCAATGGACACGTAAGTGTTTTGACCGATATCTGCGAGCAGATTCAGAATGTCGGCGTCCACGCAGTCCGGTCGGGTGGCGATGATGATCCCGACGACGCCGGGGATATCGAGCACTGAGCGGTACAGCTGCTCCAATTCCGTGATCGGTTTATAGGTATTGGTGTATGCCTGAAAATAGGCGAAAAAATTTTTTGCTTTTAGAGGCTTGCGGGCTTTTGCGATACCTTCCAGCAGCTGGGTTCTGACCGGCGGCAGATTGGCTGCGCGCTGCGGTACGAAACTGCTGTTGTTGCAGTAGAGACAGCCACCGGTACCCAGTTTCCCATCGCGTGTAGGG
The DNA here is from genome assembly GCA_011046365.1 of Fidelibacterota bacterium. Classification (GTDB taxonomy): domain Bacteria; phylum Fidelibacterota; class UBA2242; order UBA2242; family UBA2242; genus B118-G9. The sequence continues at coordinate 3,908 of DSAS01000099.1, read as the reverse complement.
CAGCTGCAGCCGGCATCCAGGGAAATTCGATAGACCTTTTCTCCAAAATGCCGTCGGAGGTAGCGACTGTAATGATAATATCGTTCATTCAGTGGAAAGGGAAGATTGGACATGGTGAATCAAAGTCAGAAAAGGTTTTAACGGAGAATGGTTTCGAGCTGCTCGGTTGCCCGGGACAGCTGCAGATTTTTTTGTTCGCCGGAAGTCATGTTTTTAACAATTAATTGGTCTTTCTGAATTTCATCCTCACCGATAATGATCACCCAATCGGCGCCCTTTTTACCAGCCTCCCGCATCTGGGCTTTCAGCGATCGCCGCATGAAATCCATCTCAACGGCGTATCCCTGAGCCCGCAGCCGGGAAACCAGCTGAAAGGCTGCCTGACGGGCATTGTCACCCAGAATTGCGATATAAATCAGGTCAACAGTCGGTTGGGGAATCGCCTGGATTTCGTTGAGAATCATCAGCAGCCGTTCCATGCCGGACGCCACGCCCACTGCCGGAGTCGGGGGACCGTCCAGGTCTTCCGCCAGATGATCGTAACGTCCACCGCCGCAGATGGCATCCTGCGAGCCCAGCAGTGAACTGGTAATTTCGAAAGTGGTTCGGGTATAATAGTCCAGCCCACGCACCAGTTTCTGGTCAATTTCAAAAGGCACGAAGGCGGCGGTGAGGAGCGCTTGTACTTCTTCAAAGTGCAGGATATCGGCATTGCTCAGATGATCCAGAATTAAGGGTGCATACTGGTCCAGCAACGCCTGACAGCTTTCGAGTTTGCAATCGAAAAGGCGCAGAATGTTTCTTTCCAGCCGCTGCTGACAGGTTGCACAAAATTCGCCGGCATGGGGCGCCAGAGTCTTGTGCAGCAGATCGAGGTAATAGCGGCGGCTGTCCCGGCTGCCGATGCTGTTGATCCGCACTTTGAGATCATTGATCCCCAGCTCCTGATAAATTGCGAAAACCGCCTGAATGACCTCTGCGTCTGCCTCGGGATGTTCGGAACCGATGATTTCGAAGCCGAACTGATTGAACTGGCGCAGGCGCCCTTTTTGGGGGCGCTCCTGCCGGAACAGTGGTCCCAGATAGTAGAGTTTCGTGATGGGACTCAGCTGGTTGAGATTATTTTGCAGATAGGCGCGCAGGACCGGGGCAGTCAATTCCGGGCGCAGTGTCAGGCTGGTGTGACCTTTATCCTGAAAGGTATACATCTCTTTGGAGACGACATCGGTGTCAGTACCGATACCCCGGGCAAAGAGCTCCGTAACCTCGAAGAGCGGAGTCCGGATTTCCTGATAATTGCAACGTTCGAGATAGTTGCGGATTTTATCTTCAACATAGTGCCATTGATAGATTTCATCGGGTAAAATGTCTCTGGTTCCTTTAATGCGGTGATACACAGTCAATCCTTAGCGTTTATGGGTTGTTTTAAAAAAGGGTTGCTCATCGGGTCAAAAGAGAGCGGAAATGTTAATAGGTCTTATCAAACTCATCCAAAATGGTGACGATCTCCGCCGCGCTGTTGGCAGCCAGAAGTTTTGCCCGGCAGGCGGCGATATCCAATATCCGGGAGAATTTACTGAGCAGTTTGAGATGTTTGTTGGGATACTTTTCCGGCGTCAGCAACAACACAAAAATGTGGACCGGCTGACCGTCAATAGCATCGAAATCAACGCCCTTTTTGGAGATGCCGCAAGCGATCAGGACATCTTCGGTGTCGGCATACTTGCCGTGGGGCAGCGCAACGCCTTTGCCGACCCCGGTGGTCATCAACTCTTCCCGCCGGATGACGGCTTCCTGAGCCAGGGCGGGTGCTTTCAATTTGCCGTTGCGGACCAGAATCTCAATCAGTCGTGAAATGACTTCGGACTTATTTTCGGCTTCCAGCGGAATTTGAACCAGGTCGGGTGTTAATATTTCACTTAATTCCATACTTGTTTTTCAATTAATTTTCATTAAACGGAGAGAATTTACATGAATCCAAACTTTATGCCAATTATTAATCAACTTACCGGGATTTAGTTTAAAAAAAAGCGCTTTACCGATTTTGTTTCAGCCGGTTTTGATTAAAATACGCAGGGTTGTTTTTTCTTTGGGGCGGCTTTCCACCACGCTGATTTTGCCCCGGTGGTAATCGGTGATAATTCGTTTTGTTAATGACAGACCCAGTCCCCAGCCCCGTTTCTTAGTGCTGTAGCCCGGTCGGAAAATATTTTTCCGGTCTTTGGATAAAATCCCTTTGCCGTTGTCAATGAAGTCAATGGCGAGCCACTTGCCGTTTTTGGTCAATCCGGTTTGAATCCGGATTTTACCGTTTTTCTGGGGTACAGCGTCAATGGCATTTTTAATCAGGTTTTCGATTGCCCAGGCGAAGAGGTCCCGGATAATGGTGACCTGATAATCGGTGCTGGGTTCAAATTTGACCTGGATACCGGGACCGAGTTGCGGCAACCGGCGGAGGTAATAATCAACGGCTTCCTGGATTGTGGCATTGATCGAGACCTTTTCCGCTGCCGGAGTGGAGCCAATCCGGGAGAAGCGATTGGTGATTTTTTCCAGGCGCCGGATGTCACGCGCCATCTCGGCGATATTTTCATTTTCCGGGTAATCACTCTGCAGGAGTTCGACCCAGCCCATCAGCGACGTTAGGGGGGTCCCCAGCTGGTGGGCGGTTTCCTTCGCCATGCCGACCCAGATGGAGCGTTTTTCACTGCTGCGGATGACCTGAAAGCCCATGTAGCCCAGAAAAATAAAGAGCGCCACGACGGTGATTTCGATATAGGGCAGCATTACCAGCTGACGAATCAATTTTGTGTCACCGTAATGGATATATCCCAGATCGTAATTTTTGTAGGTCAATGGAATCGGATCGTTGGCGCTGTCCATTTCAGCCATGATCTGCTCCAGTTTTTTGACGGTTTCCGGATTGAGGTCCAGATCCTCAATCCCCACGTTACGCCAGGCGGTGGGATGTTTATCAAGCTCGGCGGAAATGATCATGGGGATTGTGGATTTGCGGATAATTTCATCAAAGATAAAGCTGAAATCCTGCTCGCTCTCCTCCACTGCCGCCCGGGCGTAAACACCGGCGTAAAAACTGATCTGATTGTTCAGATCTTCGCGCAGTTTGTCAACAATCTGCTGAGAATACCAGAGCAGTGCGATGATCAGGATAATTGCCAGCAGGAGCAGGATGCGTTTGATAGTACTGGTTTGACGGTAGATGTTCATTGGGATTTCCCGGATTTGATGCCGCTTTTTGCGAGTTGCCGGCGTAGTTTTTCACGATTCCGGTAAAGCATGGTGCCCAGAAGTGTCAACCAGGTCAGGTACACGAAAATTGACGACAGCCATTTACTGCGGTAGTAACTTTTCGGAGCAAATTGGAAGCAAATTTCGTGCTCCCCGGGGGGGATAACAATTCCTCTGAGGACATGGTTGACCTGATAGATATGGGTCGGTTCTCCGGCGATTGTCGCCTGCCAGCCGACGGGATAATAGGCTTCCGAAAGAACCATAAAGGCGGAGTCCTGACAGACGGCGGTCAGATCAATTTGATTCGGCGTGTAATTGGTAATGGACACAATGGCGTCAGTGCTAAAATACAACCGCTCCGGTTTTTCCGAGGTCAGCGCCATTTGTGAGGGATCAAAATCCGGGTGATTGAGATATGCCACTACGGCTTTTTCATCGGGGAGAACATTGACAGTCGGGACAAACCGGGCGCGCGGCAGGCTGTGGTCATTGCGATAGAGAATCGTGCGTTTATTCTGGTCAATGTCGAGAATAGTGAGACCCTCATACTGCAACTGCGCCGGGGAAAGGATATATTTTCCGTTGAGCATATTCACGACGTTCCAGTTGACCGGCTGCTGGGGATCACTGGTGTAAAGATTATTGTCAATAAGGTC